>JBCCZL010000484.1:0-7857 GCA_039187775.1 Myxococcota bacterium | reverse complement strand
GGACAATGTGGCGGGTGGGACAATGTGGCGGGTGGGACAATGTGGCGGGTGGGACAATGTGGCGGGTGGGACAATGTGGCGGCAGGCGTCGCGTTTCTCGAAGCGCCTCATCCGAGGACGACGCTCTACCCCGACGAGGTCGCGATCACGCGGACCCGGGTGGGCTGCGAGTAGCGCTGCGAGAAACCCGCATCCTGCGCGGTGCCGCTACCGCGCGGTCGCGGGAAAGTAGGTCTCATTCCCTGGAGTAGTGACCATCAGCTCGTATTCGCCGACGGCGATGTCGGGCGGCACCCCAAAGCTTCCTTGGAAGTGGCCTTCCGCCCGAGTCACCGTGACCCCTAGGGGCATCTCTTGCCCGTCCCCGCGGAGGCGTACTTCCAGCCGGAGCCCCTCGGCGCCAAGGCCGCTGCTCGCGGCGGTGGCCCGGCCGTTCACGCTGATGGTCCGGCCCCGGAATACGTCGTATTCGGATTCGTTCAGGGTGAGGCGAACTTGGTCGCGGGCTTCGCTCATTCGCGGCTCGTCCCCCGACGTCGATCCGCCCGACGATGAACCGCCGGTCGAAGACCCGCCGCTCGTTCCCGACGACCCGGTCTGCCCTCCCGCCGAGCCCGCCTCGGTTCCCCCGGGCGTCTCTTCACGAAGCCCGTCGACATTGTTGAGCTGGGAGTAGCTGTCCTGGTACGGCTGAGGCCTCGGCAACGGATCTGGCTCCGCCGGTCGATAGACCGGGCGGTCGTCGGCGTTGTGGGCCTCGAGCCCGGCTGCCGCGCCGCCGAGGTCGATTCGCATCCAGCCGGCATCCGCAAGCTTTACTTCGACCCAGGCGTGGGCCTCGTTCATCACGAAGCGCGTCGGGATGCCGAGGGCACTCGCGGTGATCATAAAGCCGTAGGAGCGATGACGGCAGACGCCCTTCTGTCCTCGAGACAGATCGAGGTAAATGTTCCCCGTGTCTTCCGGGGGCTGGTCCGCCTCTTCGAAGTTGCGAAAATGCTCGGTGAGGCGCCCGAGCACGAGCGGCATCGGCATGCCCCGAATCAGCCCAAGTTCGCCGGCGAACGCTTCCGCATCCGCCTGAAGCCCGGGCGGAAGCTCGGCCGCTTCGTGGGATAGGGCGTCGCTCGCCGCCGCCGGAACCGGCCGATTGAAGTATCCCTTTGGCGCGTCCGTCAGAAACGTGAGGCGAATCTGCGTGGTCGGCAGCGTGCCGAGGGCCCGGGCGTAGTAGTTGTCGGCGGGGTCTCGCTCGACGCGAAGGGAGATCGGCGGCTCCGTGCGCAGCGACAGAATGCGAGACTCCGGGGATACGGACGGCAAGGGCACCCGCATCCCCGCGCCAAAGTCGAGAACCACACTTCCCCAAAAACGATCCCGATCTCGGTCGTCGGGCGGACTCGAGTTGGCCCCTTCCACCGCCATGCGCCCGCCCCGCGTATCCGCCACTTGAAGGACTGGCGTCCCACCGTCCATCACTACCGCGTCGAGCGCGGTGACTCGCTTGAAGGGGGCGATCGCGGGAGTGAACACCGTGAAGTACCCGAGCGTCGACTCGAGCTCGGTGATTCGGTCCGGCCGGAAGCTCGCAGAACGACGTCCCGGTTCCTCCTGGCGGATTCCGTCTCCGCTCGAGGCGACCATGGGCCGCTCGTCTTCCTGGAGCGCGCCATCCTCCGGGGCCGGGAGGACCTCACCGTCGTAGACGATTGCGGAGGGTTCCGGATTGTTCGGATCGGCGTAGACGAGCGCTTCGTCCGCCCGCACGTCGGGAACGAACTCGTGGAGAATCGGGTCCTGCGCCCGGGCCACCGCAGCCACCCCCAGACAAAGCACGAGAAGAGTGGCGTTCCGCGCCACGCGCGGACTCATCGACGACACACCATCGCGGACAGCGTGCAGCAAGGCCGAACACATCGCCAGCTCGGCTTGCGGAACGTTGGACGGCCCACGATTTTTCGCTCGAATCAACGAGCGGTCGCACTCGTCCACGGGGAGATGGCCGAGTCCGCCCTTTTCACTGACCTTTCGTCGACCCATACCCATACTCAGACACCAGGAACCGGGCTCCGGTTTCCATTATTTCACGCCCGCTTCCCCAATCAGGGGTAATCTGCCTTCGCATGTCCTTTGGTCCCCTGGAGATTCTCTTCGCCATTCTGGGCATCTCGATCCTGGTGATCGTGCACGAGTCCGGACACTACCTGGTGGCTCGGGCGTTCAAGATGCGCGTACTTCGGTACAGCATCGGATTTGGCCCGGCCCTCTTTCGCTACAAACCGAAAGACAGCCCGACCACCTTCCAAGTGTGCGCGATTCCATTTCTCGCCTACGTGCAGATCGCGGGAATGAATCCGCATGAGGACGTGGACCCCGACGACCCGGAGATCTTTCCGAACAAGAGCCTCTTCGCTCGAATCGCGACGATCGCCGCCGGCCCCGGCGCCAACTACCTTTGCGCGTCGGTCCTCTGTTTCTTTCTCGCCCTCAGCGGGTGGCCGTCCACCGAAAGCGTCGAGCCAATGACCGTGGGCAAAGTGCAGGACGAGTCGCCGGCCCAAACCGCAGGTCTCGAAGAAGGCGACGTCATCGTCGAAGCGAACGACACTGCGATCGCCAACGTGACCGAGCTCATCGAAGTCACCAAGCCGCGAGCGGGTCAGGAAACCGTTTATGTCGTCGAGCGCGACGGCGAGCGGATGGAGTTCACCATCACACCAAAGGAGAACGAGGGTCGCGGGATCATCGGCGTGGTCGCCCTCGGAAACCGAGTCTACGAAGAGCACACCCTGGGCGAAGCGGCCACGAAGGCGGTGGTGTTTCCCTTCGAGTTTACCGCGGCGCAGGTCGCGGGAATCACCCACATGATCACGAACTTCGACTCCGCGGGGCTCAAGGGTCCGGTAGGCATGGGACAGATCGTGGCCGAGTCGGTGTCCCTCGGCCCGGCGCACTTCACCTACATTCTGATCGTCCTGTCGATCGCGCTCGGGTTCTTTAATCTTCTTCCTCTCCCCGCCCTCGACGGTGGGCGACTGGTGTTCCTCGGCTACGAAATGATCACCCGACGGCGACCGAACGCGCGGGTCGAGGCCCTGGTCCACACCGTGGGCATTTTGATTCTGCTGGCGGTCCTCGTCTTAGTCACCTACCGCGACATCGTCGGATAGCTCGCGGATATGCATCCCTACGAGGCCGGGACGAAGGAGCATCGCGTCCGCGCGAACGGCCTCCACCATCATGTGATCGAATGGCCGGTCGAGCGCCCGCGGGGGACGGTGCTCCTCTGCCATGGGTTTCTCGACATCGGATGGAGCTACGCCCGGCTCGCCCCCCTCTTGTCGGCCGAGGGCTATCGATGCTTGGCGTTTGATTGGCGCGGCCACGGCGAGACGGAGTGGGTTGGCGCGGGCGGCTATTACCACTTTGCAGACTACGTGCTCGACCTCGACCGGCTCACCGCGGCGCTCGGGGAACGAGATCTTATGACGACGACGCTTCACCTCGTGGGCCACTCGATGGGCGGAAGCGCCTGCGCGCTCTTTGCGGGCACGGTCGAGGGCCGCATCGACACGCTGACCCTCATGGAGGGCCTCGGGCCTCCGGCGATGGCGCCGAACATCGCACCGGACCGCTATCGGTCGTTCCTCCAGTCGGTCGAGAGTCAGCGAACCAAGACCCAAACGCCGATCGCGAATCTCGAAGAGGCGCTTCGACGCATGCGGGTTCAGAACCCAAAGCTCGACGAAGACTTTGGACGGTTCCTCGCGGAGAAGGGCACCCGCCCAGTGGCGGGCGGGCGCGTCTGGGGCTTCGACCCGCTTCACCGTACAAGCTCGCCCAATCGCTTCGACCTGGACGCGTTCCGGCATTTTCTCGAGCGAAACCAACGGCCGACCCTACTCGTCTTTGGGGAGCAGGGCTTCCGCCTGGGCGACGAGGCGGAGCGGGTCGCCCTCATCAAACACCGGACCATCGTAGAGATCGCCGACACCGGCCACATGCTTCATCAGCTGGCACCGGAGTCCGTGGCCGAGGCCCTGCTCCGGCATATCGAAGCCACGAGCTAAGGCAACAGGGCAGTTCGTGTTCCACTTGGCGGACCCGCGAGGCAACCGGTAGGCTGCAGGATCGGGAGGACGGTTTTGGTTATGTGGCTTCGACTATGTGCGGTGCTGAGTGCGTCGCTTCTTATGAGCGTGAGTGGGGCGGTCATCGCGCCCTCCTCGATCCGGGCGCAAGACAGTACGGCAGAAGCGGGAAGCGGAGACGCACCCGCTGGCGATGCGCCCGCTGAAGATCCCTCGGATCTCGCCGGTGGCAGCGACCCGTCGGTGGAGCTCACCGATCAGCAAGCGCTCACCGCGGAGCAGATGGGTGTGGAGGACACGCAGAGCGGCACCGACCCGCGCGAAGATCCGAACGAGGGATACATGTTCCTCGGTTTGGGTCTCTATGCCTGGATCGTGCCCTCGTTCATCCTCGAGCTCTTCACCGACGAAGCGCCTGGCGCCGTCAACCCGTTCATCGGTGCGGAGTTCACCTACCGAAAGGATGGCTTCGACATCATCGGGAGCGTCTACTGGGCCGGCGGCTTCGTCGAAGGCCCGTTTCGCGGCTCCGGGGACCCGCTCGAAGACACCGAGATCATCGACAGCAACCTCCAGGCGATTTTGCTCACCGCGCGCTTCATGTGGTCGACGGATTTCAACGAGTATGTCTCTCTCCAGTATGGCGTCGGCGTCGGTCTCGGCTTCGTGTTCGGCGACCTGGTCCGGACCGAGGCGTATCCTGACGCCAACAACGAGTTCCAGCCGTGCGAGGGCCCGAGGACACCGAACGAGCGCTACTGCGACGCGACGAGTGTGGGCGACGGCGAAAACGGCGGCCACTTTGGGGTCAAGGCGCGGAACTGGGGCAACGGCGGCAACGTACCCATCGTCGTGCCTTGGCTCTACCTCCCCACGATCGCCGTGCGAATCAAACCCATCAAGCAGATGATGATCCGCGTCGAAGGAGGCGTCGGCCTCGGCTTCTTCGTCGGCGGCAATATTAGCTACGGCTTCTAACGGACGGCCTCCGGCGACCGAACGGCGGAGTGCCTTGACCGGGGATTTTCGTCGTGAAAGGCTTCGCAGACCATGCAGCGGCGCATCTTGGTTCTCTCGGCGATCTCCGGCCTTTTGGCTGCGACGCTCGCGCTCGTCGGGGCCCCACTCGGTGCACAGCCGCCGGCGATTCCCGGCCAGCCGGCGGAGCCGTTTCGGCCCCCCAATCCCGAGGATCTCACTCCCGAGGAGCGCACCCGCCGCGCCAAAGTGATCGCGAAAATCTCGTTTGCCGACGATCACCCCGCCGCAGAAATCTCGGTGGGCGAACTGGAAGACGCGATCAACGCGCAATCGCCGTTTCTTCGCGCGCGCTACGAAAACCCGGCGGAGGTCGAGTCCTTTCTGCAGAACCTCATCCGCGTGGAACTCCTCGCCGCGGAGGCCGAGCGGCGCCGCTTCGATGAGCACGCCCACGTCGTCAAATCGGTCAAGCAGAACTCCGTGCAGCAGCTCATTCGCACCGAGTTTGACGAGCGCATCACGCCGGAGAGCATTCCCGAAGACGACATCCGCGGCTACTACAACGAACACCTCGACGAGTTCAGCCGCGAAGAAGTGGTACGCGCAAATCACATCTTGCTCGATGATGAATCCGAAGCCCGAGAACTCATTCGGGAGCTGCAGACCGCCGATACCGCGAGCTTCCGCCAAATCGCCCGACAGCGGAGCATCGATACCGAAACCAAGCTCCGCGGCGGGGACCTTCGCTACTTCAACCAACGGGGCGAGGGGATCAACGCCGACGATGCAACGGTGGACGAAGCGATCGTAGCGGCGGCGTTCGCCCTCGAAGAAATCGGGGACGTCACCTCTGCACCCGTTCCCGTGGGGAGCAACTTCAGCGTGGTCAAGTTGACGGGTCGTCGCCCCGCCGAGGAGCGAACCTTCGAGGAGTCTTCGCAGGGGATCCGCCTTCGACTGTGGCGAGAGCGACGCCAGCAGGCGATCGAAGACTTCGTGGCCGGCCTTCGCGAGTCGCTCAGTCCCCAGACTCATCCAGAACGGATGGATTCCATCCGGCTCACGGTGGGGACTCCGGACGACCGGGAAGGCTTCGGTCCCCACGGGGGACAAAACGCTCCCGAGAACCGTGGAAGCCCCGCGGTTCCGTCACCCGCCGATCCGGTGGTGCCCGAATAGCCCGTCTCGCCCGTCCTGAAGCGCTGGGATCTCCGACGACGTCCACACCCTCCGACCGGCGAGACGGTTCCGTCGACCTCGAGCGGCCCCCGAAAGCTCGCAAATTCAGACCGTTAGGTCTCGCACCGATCTGCACTGGGGATGATTGACCCCAGCCAGCGTTCCTCGGTACTGTGGAGCGGATGGAACAGCTTCCGGACCCGCCCCTTACCAAGCTTACCTACATCGACGGCCGTCCGACCACGATCACGCTGCGCCGGGTCCAGCTGACCGTCATCAAGAATGGTCAACCTGAAGAGCATACTTTCGACCGGGACACCCTCACGATCGGCGCATCGACGGAAAACGACCTTCAGATCGACGACGAGACCGTCTCCCGAAGCCACTGCCGCATCTTCCGCGAAGGCGACCATTTCATCATCAAGGACCTGGAATCCACCAACGGAACCTTCGTCAACCGGGTTCGGGTGCGGGAAGCGTTTCTCAAACCCGATTGCTCGGTGCTGCTGGGAAAGTCCGAGCTTCGCTTCATGCCGGTGGACGAGCGGGTGCGCATCGTTCCCTCCGACGACAAACGGTTCGGCGAACTGATCGGCGGAAACGCGAAGATGCGGGAGATCTACGCCATCCTCGAAAAGATCGCGCCGACCGATGCGACGTTGGTGATCGAAGGCGAAACCGGGACCGGCAAGGAGGTCGTCGCACGCACGATTCACCAGCAGTCGCGGCGACGCGAAGGCTCGTTTATGGTCTTCGACTGCGGCGCGGTCCCGGAGAACCTGATCGAGTCTGAACTCTTCGGTCATGAAAAGGGCGCGTTCACCGGAGCGATTCAAACTCGCCAGGGCGTCTTCGAAATGGCCCATGGCGGAACGGTGTTTCTCGACGAGCTCGGCGAACTCGCCCTCGACCTCCAGCCGAAACTCCTCCGGGTCCTCGAACAGCGGGAAGTGAAACGGGTCGGCGGCTACAAGCCGATCAAGGTGGAGGTTCGCGTGGTCGCCGCCACCAACCGCGACCTCGAAGCGGAGGTCGCGGCAGGCCGATTTCGCGAGGACCTCTTCTACCGACTCAGCGTGGTGCGGGTTGGCCTTCCCCCGCTTCGAAAGCGCAAGGAGGACATTCCGCTCCTCATCGAGCACTTTCTCAGCCACGGAAAGTTCAATCGGAATCGCGATGGCAAGCCCCGCATCGCAGGCGTCGGCCAGGCCGCGATGGCTCGCATCATGGAGTACCAGTGGCCCGGCAACGTGCGTGAACTCGCCAACGTCATCGAGCGAGCGGTGAGCTTTGCCGACACCGAGCAGATCGAGGTGCGCGACCTTCCCGACCACGTCGCGCTCCGCGGTGCCGAACTCGTGTCCTCGGACACCCGGGTCGAGGCGCATCCGGCGGCCATGGCTCAGATCAACACGAGCGGCACCTTCAAAGACGCGAAGGAAGAGTGGGTCTCGACCTTTGAGAAGGACTACATCCAGCACCTCCTCGACAAGAACAATAACAACATTTCCCATGCCGCCCGGGAGGCTGACATCGACCGGAAGTACTTCCGAAAACTTATGAAAAAGTACGGAATTGGGGCCTACGACACGAGCGAATAGGCGGG
>JBCCZL010000483.1:0-7870 GCA_039187775.1 Myxococcota bacterium | reverse complement strand
GTGCTCAAGGGCTGGGGACGAATTCCCGTACCCGTCCATGCGGTGTTCGCATCAAGTCGCTACATGACCCCAAAGGTCCGCGCATTCGTAGACCTCGCGGTAGCCGCGTTTTCCGGGTAGCACACCCAGCCGGTAGAGTTTGGTAGGGGGACCACGGCGTCGAGCGACAATTCTCTCTGGATCCTGGTCCGTCGACGCAAGGAAAAGGTACTAACCCCCTAATGGAGGAGCTATCCGCCGCCCAACTTCCCCCCTGCGCCATGGTCGTAGAGCTTCCGCGCAAGATTGCGACGGATGCCGACCTTGTGAGTCGCGCCCAGGATGGGGATCAGGAGGCGCAAGCCGAGCTCTACCGACGACATGTGTCGATGGCTGCGGGGCTCGCCCGGCGGCTTGCACCCGAGCTTGAACCCGTGGATATCACTCAAGAAGCGTTCCTTCACGCTTTTGCCAAACTTCGCACCCTTCGAGAGCCGTCCCTGTTTCGTACTTGGCTGGGTGCGATCGTGGTCGGCCTGACGCGAAAGAGAATCCGTCGCCAACGGATGCTTCGACGCCTCCGGTTGGTTAGCAGCTCATTGGTTGACGTGGACCAGGTGGTTTCCCAGGACGCGCCTCCGGACGTGAAGGCGGAGCTTCGCGCCCTTTACTCGATGATCAACGCTCTGCCGCCGGATGCCCGCCTTGCCTTGGTGCTTCGCCGAGTGGATGGACTGGAGATCAAGGAGGTCGCCGAGCGCATGGGAGTGTCGCCGACGACGGCGAAACGAAGGATCGCGGAAGGAGAAGTCCTCCTCCGCTCTCGGCTTAAGGAGGACCAACCATGAGGGGGCTCCAATGACACTAGAAGCGCGCAAGTCGCACGACAAAACGGAACATCTAATCCCGCCAGAGCTTCCGCCAACCGATCTGCTCTACGCCGATCTGGAACGACGTACGCACAAACGAAGAAGCCGGCGAAGAGTCGCGCGTACAGGCGTCGTGCTTGCCGCAGTGGGGGTGGCGCTTGTGGTTGCGTGGCCGGCTTCTGAGCAACATCCCGCGTGGGCCGGGACCCTTCTCGAAACGCGAGAGGACCCGGCGCGAGTGACGATGGTCGACGGCTCGATCGTAGAAGCGAGACCGGTGAGCTCACTCGAACTCCTCACCGCGCGTGAGGATGAGGTTCGGGTTGCGCTTCGTGCCGGATCGGCGCGTTTTTCGGTCGTGCCAAACGAGAGCCGATCGTTCGTAGTCGAGGTCGGTTCGACCATCGTGGAGGTCGTGGGCACACGCTTCGAGGTCTCGCGGTCCGCGGGCGTACGATCCGAACGCGTCCGGGTTCGAGTATCCGAGGGGGTGGTCCGAGTGCACCGTGGGACCGAAGAGCGGTTGCTAAGGGCGGGGGAGGAGTGGACGGCGAGCGAGTCCGTCGTTCTAGCCGCCGATGAGCAGGCTCAACTGTTGGAGACTCCGGCCGCCACTGCGATCGAGATGCCGGCCGAGCCCGATCGCGTTTTGCACGATGCGGAGCACCCAGATGACCCGGTGGTTCGCGATCCGATCGAGGTGGTGAGGGAAGTCGAGACGCCGGCGGCACTCTTTGACCGGGCACGAGCGGCTCGTCGTGACGGGGAGCCTCGACAGGCAGCGGAGCTTTATGCCCGTTTGGTTCAACGGTTCCCGAGGGATGGGCGAGTTGGCCTTGCGGCGTTTGAGCTTGCGCGGCTACGCATGGATGTGCTGGGCGACCGTGCGGGTGCGGTGGAAGCGCTTCGAGCGTCTTTGCGCTCGAGCGGTGGCGCGATGTTCCGCGAAGAGGCGATGGTACGCTTGATTCGCGCATATGATCGTCCTGCCTCGAAGCAGCTGTGCGAGCAAGCCCGTGACGCGTACCTTTCGGCCTACCCATCGGGTGCGTACGCAGGAGAGGCCCATCGGCGTTGCCAGCCGACACCGTAGAGGGGCGCGCAGGCAGCTCCCGCATGCGCGTTCGCAGTGCAGGCGACTCGGTTCTTGGTATGGCCGCGGTTCCCGTTCGGGGGGAGCGAGGTTCCGGCACAGCGTGGCGATCTCGGTGGTGCTTCTATCTTGGTTCGGCGCTCTTTCCGCGGAGGCGCAGGTCTGCGATGGTGCTCAACCAGAGGTGGTTCTTCGGCAGGCCGGACCCGGGTGGAACGAGACATTTCAGGCCCAGGTGCGGGACGAGCTCCGAGTCGCGCTGGCCGACCAGGGAATTTCGCTCTGCGCGACCTCTGCCTCGCCCGCCGCGGAAGTGGTGTTGCGCACGAACGAGCTCCCTGAAGTTGCGTTGACGATCGAAGTTCGCGACGAGATTACGCAGAAGGAGCTTCGACGAAATGTCGATCTGGCCACCTTTCCCGCGGACAGCCGCGCGTTCGCCCTTGCGGTGGCCGCTGATGAGCTCCTCCGGGCGAGCTGGATTGAACTCACCATGCCGGACGTTCCCGAACCGAGTCGTCCACCGCCGCCGACTCTTCTTCGAATTGCGGACGCATCGATCGGTCAAACATCGCAAGTGGCCGTGGGCGGTCGAGGGCACCTCGGCATCTACAGTGGTGGAGCCGTCCTGCTTGGGGCCGATTTGCTCTTCGAGCTCCGGCCGATCCCGGTGCTCCGGGTCGAGTTCGCGCCGGGTCTCCGTCGGGGACTTCCCGTGGAGACGATCGGCGGTGATGCGGTGCCGACGCAGCTCGTCCTAGGCATTGCGGTGAGCGGGGTGCTCCTCCGAGCCGGTGCTCTTTCGATCGCGGTTCCTGTCTTTGCGCGGAGTGGCGTCCTTTTCTTCGACGGTGAACCCCGCGATGGTTTTGTGGAAACGGGGGATCCGAACTTCACCCTGTCGGTAGGGGGTGGTGTCACGATCGGGCTCGAGGTTGCCGGCGTTCGCTTTGACCTCCGGGGAACGGTCGGCGCGATTGCTCTCGGAGTGAAGCCGCAGGTGAATGGCGAAGATGTGGATGGGGCGACTGGCGTCGAAGGAAGCGTGAGCCTGGGATTCGTCTATGGGCTGTAGCAGCGTCGGAATGGTGGCGATCCACTCATCGCCGCGTTTGCGGCTCGTTGGGTGCTGGATTGTGAGCCTGGTGGCACCTGCGTGTCTCACCGAGGAGCCTCTCTTCCAGCCCGTCCTGGAAGCGGACGCTGCGGTGGATTCGTCGATGGATGCGCCGCGGGTGCCTGACCGCCGGGACGGTGCGATCATCGACCCCTTGGGCCGCCGCCGGACCCTGAGCACAAGTTGGAACCACACGTGTGCGCTCCGGGATGGCGTCATGTTCTGCTGGGGCAGCAACGAAGAGGGCCAGCTTGGCGACGGTACGGTCGGCGGAGTTGTCGAGACTCCAATGGTGGTTGCTGGCCCTCAGGCCTGGGTCGAGGTTTCGGTCGGAGTCGTCCATACCTGTGGCCTAGACAGAGTGGGCTCCGTTTGGTGCTGGGGTGGCAACGAACGCGGTCAGCTCGGCGTTGGTGACTTTAGTCCACGTAGGCGACCCACCGCGGTTCAGCTGCCGGGGGCTGCGGTCGCGATCGATAACAGTTGGTACACGAGCTGCGCCCGACTCGAAGACGACTCCCTCTACTGTTGGGGCTGGAACTTCGAAGGTCAGCTTGGGCAGGACGATCCCGTTGCCTCCGCAGATTCACCGGCACCGGCGCGCGTTGTGGGAGGACCGTGGGCAAGCTTTGCCGCGGGGGAGGGGCACCTTTGCGCCGTTGGCCGCGACCAAGTTCTCTTTTGCTGGGGACGAAACACCTCCGACAACCTCGGTTTAGGCCCCGCTCCGATTCGTCAACGGCGCGTTCCCACGGAAGTCGAAACTGGTTTCCTCTTTGCATCGGTGGACCAGAGCCACGGCTGTGGGATCCGCGTTGACGGGACACTTGCCTGCTGGGGCAACAATAACGATGGGCGAGTCGGTGTGGGGGACCGAGACTCGCGAGACGTACCCACGAGTGTTGCTTCGGTACACCAGTATCGATCGATCGACGTCAGCGGCTTTTCAAGCTGTGCCATCCGAAGCACAGGTCAGCTCGACTGTTGGGGGCGAAACGAGTTCGGTCGGTTGGCGACCGGTGACACCGACGATCGGTTGGTCCCGACCCAGGTAGGCATCGATACGGGGTGGCTTTCCGTAGCGGTTGCTCGATTTCACATGTGTGCCCGCCGCGAAAACGGGCGGATCTTTTGCAGTGGGAGAAACGACCGGGGGCAGCTGGGGATCGGCGTTCCTGGGGTGCAGCTTGCTCTCGTGGAAGTCTCGCTTCCGTAGACGGACGGGACGTCTGCGCGCCGAGCGCGAGACGCGACGGAGACGACCAAGTAGCGGCTAGAGCGGCGCTGGAGGAGGGAATCGAGCCTTCGGTCAGGGCTCGATCCCCAACCCTCGATCGCCGAGTCTCCCCCCGCTATTCCGAGGGCGGTAGCGCAGTGAAGCTTGGCGCGGTGAGGTAGTGCTCCACGAGCGCTCGAAGATCGCCCCCACTTTCTTCAAGCACACGACGCCCTTGGGCGAGCTCGCACTGGTCGCCGGACGCGTCGGTTTCGGTTCGGCCATAGAGGAATCGGTACCAGTTCCGGGCCACACACGCCCTCACGAGCGGACTGTCAGCCATCCGCTCACTCAGCTCCATCACATCTTGAACTGGCCCGTTGAGGTCGCCGAACCCGACGATGTTGGTGCTCGCGTCCACGGGCGATCCGTTCTCTTCGGTTCGGTAGCGACCAAGCACATCGTAGTGCTCAAAGGTAAACCCGATAGCGTCGATCGAAGCGTGACAGCTAATGCAGTCTGCCTTTTGGTGGCTGGCCTCGAACTTTTGTCGGGTCGTCCATGACTCGGTGTTGACCTGGGCCGACTCGTCCCCGTCCACATCGAAGTCCACGTTCGCCGGCGCGCTCGGGGGAGGGGTGCACAACAGCTGGCTCATTAGATTCACCGACCGGAAAATGGGGGAGTGGAATCTCCGCTGAAACGACTCACTCATCGTGCTCACGAGGTATCCGGGGTGGGTGAGCACCCCGCGACGTTCGCTGGGGTCCAGCTCGACCATCGCAAGATCCTCACTCGGCACTGGAACGCCAAAGAGCGCCGCGGTCCGGGGCGTGACGAACGCTCGTGAGCTATTGAAGAGGGCGTCGAGACCCCCGTTTTGGAATACGTCGAAGAGGAATGCGTCGTAAGAGACGACCAGGTCGTGTTTCAGTGCTGGCCCGAACTCTGGAAAAAGTTCATCGTCGAGCTCGACTTCGTCGATCGCCTCGACGTGCATCCATTCGCGGTGAAAGGTCTGCACGCCACGCGCCGCTCGTTCATCAATCAGCATCTTCTGCACTTCTTCCAAGAGTCCATGGGAGGAGTCGAGCTGCCCGGATCCTGCGGCTTCGAGCAGTGCCTCGTCCGGAGCGGTCTGCCAAAGAGCGTACGCAAGGCGGGAGGCAAGCTCGTAGGAGGTCAGCTGTCCATCTGCGTCACCGAACTCGGGTCGATAGAGAAAGCTCGGTGACTGCAAGATGCTGGTCACGAACATGCGCGTCGCGGTCGGGAGGTCCTCGGCCAACATCGCTTCGTCCATGAACTCGGTGAAACGAAGCTCCTCCTCCGAGGTGAGGGGACGACGGTACGCACGCTCTCCCAGGGTGAGCGCAATCTCGGAAGCACAGTTCGGGCCTTGGCGGCACGGAGCCCACTGCAGATCGGTGGCCGCTTCGGCGATCGTTTCCGCGGCAAGGGCGAATGCCTCGACGTGCTGCGCCGTCACACCCTGGCCCGACGCGTTGGTACTGAAGCCTCCGATCCCTGTATCCGACTGCAGTACAACCGGAGGAAGTTCGATGCCGGGAAACAACTGCGCCACGGTGTTCCGGTATTCGCGGGCTCCAAGGCGACGGATCGGTGCGGAGGAGGCACTAGCCTCGTCCGGCCGGCAGGTGACGTCGGGGATGACCGGCGGAGTGATCGGAGGCTCGAGTGGCTCATCCGTGGGTCGTTGAGAAGTACCGACCTCGCCGAAGACGCCTTGGCAGCCCACGACCGAGAGGATCGCAACGGCTGCGAACAAGCGAACCATTACCAACCGACTCATGACAGCATCTCCGCGATGGGGCCTGTGGAAGCCTCATTGCCGATGGAATCGAGGGGAACGCCCATTGCCTGAGCAATGGTGAGCAGCAGGTCGCTGTGCGGACGTCCGAGCTCCATGGGACGACCTCGCCGGTCCGTCGCCGTGGGGTGAGTTCGGCGCTGGAACTCCAAAAACTGCCCGGTTCGAATGGCGCCCCCACAGCTTCCGATCGTGCACCAAGGAAGATCATCGAGCTGGTGACCGCCGTGCGCAATCTGACTGACGCACAGAACGATACTGTGGTCCAGCAGCCGCTGCCCGTCGGTTTCTATTCGGCTCGCGAGGTCGTCTACGAAGCCGCGGACCGCTTCATACCTCAGTCTGTAGCGTGTACTGAGGATGCCGAGCTGGGTGCGGAAGCTGTCGGGCATTCGCTTCCAGGTATTGTTGCCGACGTGCTCAAATTCATGCGCGGTGGGTGTCCCAAAGTCGCCGTCGGAATAGTCATAGATTGACGGTTCCGGTGCACCGATTCGGATCATTCCGACTCGAGATACATCTGCGTGAAGGGCAGCCGCCGCGATCGGAAGGTTCAATCCAACCGATTGTTCATAGCGAGCACGATTGATTGCTGTGCTGGAAGGACCGCGCCAGGTGTCTGGGTCATAGGCTGAACCAATATCCTCCCAGCGTGTGCCGTTGGTTTGCCGATCGCTGGAGACTCCCAAGCGGCGCTCGAGATCGAGGCGCGACTGGAGGTGCTGTTCGATCTTCTCCGCTTCGGGCGCGCTGAGGCGCCGAACCAATTCGGTGTGTTCGCTTCGAATCAGGTTCAGAATATGGCCGCGCCGAACCAGTTCAGCACTTCCCTCACCCATCATGTTGTCTTCCGGAAAGAGCTGGTCAAAGACTTTTCGCGGGTCGGCCTGTCCGACGACCCCCCCGCCCGCTCCGGTCCAGCTTGCCGCGGTGCGAGCGATGATGTGGGGTTTTGTCGAAGGGATACGACTTCCCGCCGAAAGTACAAAGGACGGAAGACGAGTCAGGGGTTCAGCCCGATTGAGTTCGACCCCCAAGAGCTGGTCGAGCGACGGGGAAGAGGACACCATTGGGTCGGAAGGGAGCCGGTTTCCCCCGGTCAGCACGTGGGTATGGCCGAGGCTGTGGTGGCCGTTTGCGGCTCCCGTGGGGTCAAGGTGATGAGAAACGCCGTCGAGGTTCCGGAACACCACCATGTCGTTCTTGTATGGCTCGAGCGGCGTCATTAGTGGCCCTAGCGAAAGTGAGCTGCGGCTCCCCGTGGGCTCCCAATAGCCATCGATACCCCCCGTCGAGCCAAAGACGATAAACAGTCGCTTGGGCACTGGGCCCGGTTGCCCGCTTGCGACCCGGGCGCGGAGCCAGGGGAGGGAACCGAACGCCGCGGCGATGGCTCCTCCGCGAAGCAGGTTCCGGCGGCTGAGCCTCGGAGCGCGGCTCCTCGATCGGTGCAGATCTGTCACACTCGGTTCCTCCATCTGGAGGTTGGTACCGCGAGGCGGCCGCGACGGACCAAGTGCGTCCAATCCGGTAGGGCAATATAGTGGTCTCTCTGGGTTAGCCCGGGTTAGCCCGGGTTAGCCCGCATCGGTCACGAGAGGTGATGGATCGCGTTCGAAAGTGCTGGATTCCCGCGGACCTCGGACTGGAAGACGCCGCAGCGGTACTCGACGTACCGCGAGGACGGCTGGAGGGAGAAGGCCGGGGAGAAGGCCCGGGAGAAGGCCGGGGGAATGCAGTGCTTTCGGGCGCGAGACACGCCGAC
>JBCCZL010000482.1:0-7872 GCA_039187775.1 Myxococcota bacterium | reverse complement strand
GCCGCGAAAGGAAGTTGGGACCACGCACCCGAAGCCGTTCCCCCGTTCCGTCTTCGGTGTCCTGGAAAACCGACTCTGGGGACATCGCATCGAGCACGGCCCGGCCTCCCTCGACCACGGCATGAAATACCGCGACCTGATGCGCCGCGAAGTCCGCGAACGCACGTTTGAGCTCGGCGAGCCGAGCGGCCGGATCTGGGTTCGCGTCCATGAGGTACGCGATCACTTGGTCGAGGCTCTGGGCGGTGTCGAGCGGTGTACGGTCGCGATGAGTCCGAATTCCGAGCTGGTTCTCGAAGACCTCGTAACCTTTTCGGAAGTCCAGGAACGAGTCAGCAAACACTTCGATAATCGCGCCCACGTTCTCCATCGCCATCGCCGCGGTCACGTCTCCGTGTTGGATCTTCCCGCCTCCTAAGCGCTCAAGCCATTCATCGACGTCGACGCAGCCAACGGCGATCCGATCCACCCCTGCCTCCTCGAGCATGCGACCAAACTCCGGCTCCCTGACTAGCTGAGGAAACTCGCTCGCGAGCAGGAATGCAACGATCTCAGCCTTTGGCGCCGGAAGGGAGACGATCTCAGCCCGTGCCGCCGCTAAGCACTCTGCCCAGGCGTCACGGTAGGCCTCGTACGAGAGGCGGAGGCGATCAGCCGCATCCTGGCGCTCACTCACGGCGGCGGGCGCCCCTCCGAGATGCTTCGGGACACTCGTTGCGAAGTGGGTCTTGATCGAGGGGCCTTCGGCACCGGCCTCGTCGGTCCAAGACAGCCAAAATTCCACCGAGCCGATTTCCAGTTTGCTGCTCGGACTGCGAACCAGTACCGGCACCCTGGGGTCCACGGCTTGGCCGTCGAGTCGAGTCCCATTGGTGGATCCGAGGTCGACGTACTGGATTTTCCCACGGTCAAACGTCACGACCCCATGCCAGTCGGACACGAAACCGAACCCGAGAGACAGGTCGTTCAGTGGATTGCGACCCAGCCGGACCGGCGACCCATTGAACACCAGTGTCTGTTCCGGTTCTTCCGGACCTTCGCGAAGACGGACCAGCAGCGCCATCAGTCGCCCGCAGACTACTCCGAAACCACGTCGATGTGGAATGAACCGCCAGAGAATCCGACATCCACGGCGGAGATCGTGCGCGAGTCGGCCATCGCACCAAGCAGTTCCTTCGCCATCATCGGCATGAGCGTGCCGCGCATGATGTGGTCGACGTTTCGCGCACCGGTCTCGACTGCGGTGCAGCGGGCCGCGATCTCGGCAATCACCTCGGGCGCGACCGTCGGTCGGACACCGTGAGATTCGAACACGCGCTTGCTCAGCTTGTTCAGCTTCAGCTCGGCGATGAGCTTCATCGTGTCGGTCGCGATCGGGCGGTAGGGGACAATCGTCATCCTCCCGAGCAGAGCGGGCTTGAAGTGGGCACTGAGCTCGGGACGAATGAGATCGACGACCTCTTTGGGATCCGGGTCTCCATGCTGGTCGTACACTTTCATGATCGCGTTGGTCGCGAGGTTGCTGGTCATGATGATCATGGTGTTGCGGAAGTTGATCTCGCGCCCCTCGCCATCGGTGAGTGAACCCTTATCGAATACTTGGTAGAAGAGGTTCATCACCTGTCCGTCGGCCTTCTCGCACTCGTCCAGCAACACTACGGAGTACGGGCGCTGTCGAACGGCCTCGGTGAGGAGCCCTCCTTCGCCGTAGCCGACGTAGCCGGGTGGCGAACCCACGAGGCGTGACACGGAGTGAGCCTCGGTGAACTCCGTCATGTTGATCGTCGTGAGAAACCGGTCCTCGCCGTACAAGAAGTCGGTCAAAGCCAGAGCCGTCTCGGTCTTGCCAACGCCACTTGGACCGACGAATAGAAGCACACCGATCGGCCCGTCGGGATCTCGAATACCTGCGTAGGACGCACGAACAGCCTCCGAGACAGCGGTGAGCGCAGGCTCCTGCCCCTTGACCCGCTCTCGGAGGCGAGCCTCGAGGTTGGTAACGATGGGCAGCGCGCTCTTCTTCATCTTTCCGAGCGGAATCCCGGTCCAAGCGGATACGGTCCGCGCAACGGCATCGGCCGTTACGTCGACATGAATCAGGGTGTCCTCTGTTTCCTCGGCTTGCTTCGGAGACGATGCTCCGTCCGCACTTTCCGATGCGGACTCCGCATCCTCGCGTCGATCGAGCTCCGCCCGGACCCGCTGACGCTCCCCTTCCCAACGCGACGCAAGTTCGTCGCGGGTCTTTCGCGCATCCGCGAGTTCGTCTTCGGCGCTGGCAATGGCGTCCTCGAGGCCCCCGTACCCGTGGCCGTGGTCACGCTGGAGTGCGCTGAGCTTTCGATCGATGCCGGCAACCCGCTCTTCGATCGCGACGAGGTCCTCAGGCCGGGCCTCCCGTGAGACGCGCACGCGGGCCGCCGTGGTGTCGAGTAAGTCGACGGCCTTGTCCGGGAGTTGACGCCCCGTGATGTAACGAATCGACAGGTCGACGCATGCGGTGACGGCTTCGTCGAGAATCCGAACCTGATGGGCTTCCTCGTAGATTGCTTTGAGGCCACGCATCATGACGATGGCATCGTCCTCGTTTGGCTCGTCGACCTTGACCGGCTGAAACCGCCGCTCGAGCGCCGCGTCCTTCTCGAAGTACTTCTTGTACTCTGCCCAAGTGGTCGCCGCGATCGTCCGGAGCTCACCACGTGCCAACGCGGGCTTCAGGAGATTGGCAGCGTCGGAGCCGCCCTGTGACCCCCCGGCCCCGATCAGCGTGTGCGCTTCGTCGATGAACAGGATCGTACGCTTGTCGGAGGCTTTGACCTCCTGGATGACGCCCTTGAGACGGTTCTCGAACTCGCCTCGGACGCTCGCGCCCGCCTGGAGCAGCCCAAGGTCGAGCCCCTGGATGTCGGTGTCCCTGAGGCTTTCCGGCACTTCGTTGCTGACGATGGCGAGCGCGAGTCCCTCCACGAGCGCGCTCTTCCCGACCCCGGGTTCGCCGACGATCATCGGGTTGTTCTTCCGGCGCCGACAAAGGATGTCGACACACTGGCGAATCTCTCGATGGCGCCCGAAAATCGGGTCGATTCGTCCTTCCCGCGCCTCCTCCGTGAAGTTCTTGCAGAAGCGCTCGAGGGCGCTCTGCCCGCGGCGCGGCGCGGCGGGCGCCCCACCCGCCTCTCCTGCAGGCTCGGCCTCGATCGCTTCGTCCGAAAGCGCCAGCAGGTCTACGACCTTGGCCGACAGCTCTTCGACGGAGATGTCTTCAAGCTCCGGCGCGTCGAACGCAAGATAGCGATCCGGCTGCTTGATCAGCTGGACCAGCATCATGCCCGTCCGTATGGCCGTATCTCCGAATTCGACGCTGGCGGTCAGCCACGTGTCTCGTATCCAAGTCAACAGCGTCTCCGAAAACACGGGGCGAGCGGTCGCAGACGATGGAATCCTGCGGAGAGCGTCGTGTGCGCGTTCGAGAAGCGACTCACGGTTCTTTCGCTGGTCTTTGAGGATTCTCGCCGGTTCACCCTTGGGATGGGAGAGCATCTCAATCAACATGTGTTCGACAGTGGCTTCGGCGTGCTGAGCACCGTGAGCTTGACTCGCCGCATTGAACAGCGACTGGCGAGCCGTCGGGGTCATCATGGTTTCGATGAGTTTTCTCGTGTTGATCTGCACGACTCCTCCGATTCCTCTACATCAGACTCCGAGTTGCACTCGACTTCGTGCCGACATCCCGAAGCACAGTGGTTTCTTCCTGTTCGAAGCCACGTAGACGCGCCGCACCGAGCCGGGAGCGCCCGAGCTGAAACGGCGCGATCGCGCCTTGCTCGAGGATCAACTCTACGTCGTAGGCGAGCGGATCGCGGACGACGAGCTTGACGACGTCTCGAATCTGGTCGAGAAGCTGGGATGGCTCCTCAAAGCGTCGTGCCTGGTCACTCGAAAGTGTCCCGATGACGACAGCAAATCGACCGCGCCTATCGTGGACCCTTCGTCCGAGCACGGTGGTCCTTGCCAGGGCGTGATTGTCGACCCCGAGCCGCGTACACTGATCGGCTTCGAGTTCGAAGAAACCTCCGACGAGCTCGCGGATCGAGACGGTGACGCCGGGCATCTCCAAGTCGAGAAGCGACCGAAGAGCGACTCGCAGCGCCTCGGCACCCCGTGACCGCCGGACGAGCACGGGAACGAGGCGCATCAGGTGGTTGGGCTCGAGCGACAGCGAGTCGGGCCGGTCGACTCCGGCCAAGGCCAGGACCCGGAGAAGCCAAGGGTCGCTCGCGTCGGTTCGATACTCTCGAGCCGGGTCGAGCGCGACGACCCCGCGATAAAGGAGCGAATAGAGGCGGTGGTGAAACAGATCGAGGAAGTCTTTGAGTACGCCGTCGTCGAGAGAGTCGTCGAGCACTTCCTGCGCCATTTCAACCGGCAATGGCGAGCCCGAGCCGCTGAGCCCGAGGAACGTGCAAAGAACCTCGATGCGCGACGCGGAGTCCGGATCGAGAGCGAGGCTGACGACGTCGGCCGCTGGGAACGATGTGGACGGGTCGTGTCGAAGGCGGATCAATTCGGCTGCGGCTACCGTCCCACCAAGCCGTCCCGACCCGCGCGTCGCCCGCTCGAGAAACGAGAGAAGCGCGAAGAACGACCCGCGTGGGGCCGCATCGACGTACGCCTTCAGACTACGGTCTGAGTCCCGGTTTCCGCGTTCCATGGGAAGCTCTTCCTCGAGGGATGAAGGTGGACGGTGAGTCGGTGAAACGAATTGATCGGCGTTTCGCTGACCAAAAGGCGCTGGAGCGTCGACCCGAATACGTAAGCATCGCCCTCGGAGGCGAAGGCCGTCTCGTCGAGCTCGATGTCGGTGCTCAGCCCGAACATCGCGACACCGCGAAATGCGCGGCGTTCGTGCGTGCTCTTCACGGATCGGATCGAATCGATGCGGAGCCTGTTGGTTTCGTAGAGCTGCTGGTCGGTTTCCTCGTGCAGATTGGAGTGTGCGAGCACCGCCCGAAGCGCCTCTGGGCTGGTGAGCGTTCGCGTATTCGCACCGAGGTGCGAGAGAAGACGCCAATGCTTGTCGAGGCCCGCGGCAGGCCGCGTCGGGCGGCTCAAGGGGACCACGTTCCGAAAAGTGGCGACCGTGGGCGAAGTCGGCCTCGGCATGCAGACATCACCCGGACCCAACTCCGTCGGGAGATCGCGATTGGTGCAAGACAGCTCGAACGACAACACCTCATCCGATAGCGAAGGCGCGACGTCCGCGGGCTCGATGATGGAGAGGTAGGTATCGGTGGCGCGGTCCAGCGGAGAGATGGCGCGCCGTAGTGCGAAAAACCGTTGATCGTTCGGGGGCAGCTTGGGATGGGCGAAGGCGAAGAATGGAGACAACTCGACGCCGCCGGCGGCTTCGCCACGTTTGGTGGAGGTGACCTTGTCGACGCTGTAGATCTCGACGTGATCCGGGTCCATGCTCGTGACGCGGACCATGTGTTCGTTCGCGGCGGAATCATTGACGACGGGGTTGCCGTCGACTTGGAAGAGGTTGACCGCCGGAGTGCAATGGAGCCGGAAGAGGTCTTCCGTCAGCCGTTCCGGAAGCCGAGGGGGAGCCGCGAACTCGAATACGAGGTCAGCTCGTTCGACGAGGGCGCCGTCGGGAAGTGCTTCGAAGCCCAGTACGTCGACGAACAGCATTTTCTGGCGAAGCGTGAAGTACTCCTGCACCAATCGAAGACCGTCGGGCACGTGATCCGGCCATGGCAAGAGTGGCATCGCCTCGGTCAACGCTGGAGTCGCGACCCTCGGCCGGAGCACATAGGACCGCCCACCGGACTCGAGCGTCACGGATGCAAGGTGGCGCGACAGCCACAGGAACACGGTAGATGCGAGGCCTGGGGGGCCATCGAGAAACAGTCGAAGCGCTCCTTCCGCCGGCCAGCGGACATCGCCCTCAACCCTAAGCTGGAGTCTCATCTTCGGGCGACTCTCGACGGACGGGTCGAGGCTCGAACGTTCCGCATGCAGCGGGAAGAGATCGGCCGGTGCAGTGGTGCGGAAGATGCACTGGGTTCCACGCACGGGCCGACTCCCGACCTCGGTTCCGGCCTCGACGCGATAGTGGCCACGAATCGCGGCTCCATTAGGAGAGAACTGCATGATGGTACTGGCCGGAACTGGCCGGAACGCCTGAGGGACTACGAGCTCGCCGAGCGCATCGACGATCTCTGGCACTGCACTGTCGATGCGCTCACGGATCCTCGCCGAGAGGAACGCAAACCCCTCGAGCAGTCGTTCGACGTCCGGATCGCCGCCACGCTCCCCGAGCGTGCTGGCGAGCGCCGGATTGCGTTCCGCGAACTCCTTGCCTAGCTCGCGCAGATACGTCAGCTCACTCTGGTAATACCTTCGGAACAACGCGTCAGCCTCCCACCTTGAATCGACCAGCCTGAGTCATCTGAGTCTTCACGCGAAACCGCTTCGCACGGTCTCCCGAGTGCCTGGCCGACACCTCGAACTGCAGACGAAACGGACCGTCCGAGGGCACGAAGCGTACCTGGACTTTACACAGCCGCGGCTCGTACTTGGCGACTACGTCTGCAATCGAGCGCTCTACGATGTCGACGCCCTCGGGCAGCCTCCGCGCAATGTCGGTGAAGTCCGGCAGCCCGTAGTCTGGAACGGTCTGGGACTCGCCTTGGCGTGCGTTGAGCAGCGCGCGGAGATGCGCGACAATCGCGTTGGCTTCGTCGAGCCGTGGAACTCCAGTTCGGAGCCGGTCGAGGAACCCGCCCTTCATCGCTGACCTCCCGACCTCTTCTTCGGAACGACGATTCCAAGGGAGGCGATTCGGCTGATCAACCCGGTCCGAGACACGGACAACTGACGTGCAGCCCGAGCAACAACGCCTTCACACATCTCCAGCGTCTCCGCAATAATCTCCTTCTCTGTCGACTCGAGGGACGCACGCCGCTCGAGCAGATCGTCCCACCGCTCTCGAACGCCGCCGCCCTCTCTTGCCGGTGCAGAAGGGTTGGGCGCGGGCCGTGGAAGGATTGACAGGCCTTGCTGCCCGTCTCCGAGGTCCAGGTGGCCAGGGTCGAGGACGGGGTCGACGTCCTCGTTGACGAGGCAACGATTTCGCGCCCGCTCGATCACCGCCTCGAGCTCTCGGATGTTACCACTCCAGCGGAGGTCGGGGTTTGTCAGCCGATGGTGGGCCTCTTCGGATAAACGCCAGGGACGTCCAGGGTCAGTTCGGCGCAGGTAGCGCAAGGCGATGTCCGGAATGTCCCAGCGTCGCTCGCGGAGCGGGGGCAGCACGAGGGGGACAGTGGCCAAACGGAAGTACAGGTCCTGCCGAAACCGGGTGTCTTGCACGGCCTGCGCGATGTCACCGTTCGTGACGGAAATCAGTCGTAGCGACGCTTTCTTCGGTTGCTCACCCTGATAGCCCAGAGGCCGGTACGTGCCGAATTGAGTGAAGTCCAGCAGGAGCTGCTGCGCTTGTGGACGAAGGTTCAGGACCTCATCGAGGATCAGCGTGCCGCCGTGCGCATGCTCGACGAGTCCCTTCCGCTTTGACACGGCACCGGAGAACGCCCCGCGCTCGTGCCCGAAGAGTTCGGATGTGATCGTGTTGAGGTCGTCGCTCAACCCGAGCGTGGCGCGGACCACGGGCTCCGCCTTAGTCGCCCGCGCGATCGCCCGCGCCAGGTGGGTCTTCCCGGTGCCAGACTCTCCGAGGATCATGATCGCGCCTTGTCCGCGAATCGCGGCGTGCACTTCCTCGCGTATCTTCGCCATGCTCTCGGGCGCCAGGATTTCGTCGAGCGCGAGCGGTTGGTCGCCCGATGCCCGCGCCTTCTCGACGCG
>JBCCZL010000481.1:0-7937 GCA_039187775.1 Myxococcota bacterium | reverse complement strand
GCGGAGACGAAGGCGCCCAAGTCCAAGACGGGTACCTCAAAGCCGAAGATGGGTGCCTCAAAGCCGAAGATGGGTGCCTCAAAGCCGAAGACTACGTCAAAGCCGAAGACGGGTACGTCAAAGCCGAAGACCGGTACGTCAAAGCCGAAGACGGGTACGTCAAAGTCCGAAGCGAAAGCCCCGACAGCCGAGACGAAGGTATCAACGTTCAAGACGAAGGAGCCCGGTCCGGCAGGGAATACAGCGGTGCCGGACGGTCCTCTTGAAGTCGATCGAAGCTTGCTTCCCGAGCTCCCCGGCGGATGGGGGTACGGACAGGTGGGAGTCCCCGCGCTCGAGCCGCTCGATGCAGATGCGCTTCGCCCCGCGTTTGAAGAGCAGCTGAAGATGAAGCGGCTGAAGAAGGTCAAGCCCGGCAAGTTCTTGCGCACGCTCAAGCCCTCCGGCTGGCGCTACAGCGGGGAGCTCGCGGGGCTTCCTGAGCTGAGCGAAGAGCTTTGGGAGTTCGTGACGGGAAAGCGCGACGACCTTTCCGAAGACGGCCA
This sequence comes from Myxococcota bacterium, assembly GCA_039187775.1. Lineage (GTDB taxonomy): Bacteria > Myxococcota_A > Polyangia > Polyangiales > JBCCZL01 > JBCCZL01. The sequence continues at coordinate 7,392 of JBCCZL010000481.1, read as the reverse complement.
GGTCGGGCTCCTTCACTACGGCCATTCCTGGTACGCGCCCCCGCTCGAGATCCTTCGCTATCACGCGGCGCGGTTTGGCGTGATGGCGACTTTTCGAGCGGTGTGCCAGTTCGGCCGGTTTCACCATGACTACAAGACGTTCAGTCTGTTCGAACGCGGCGACTACGAGCACTCCATGCACGAGGCTGCCGGACGGTTGAGCCAGTCACTGTTCGAACTTCGCCACCGGATCGCGCTTTTTTCGACGAACGAATGGAGCGAGGCCAAGCACTTCGCGGACTCCCGCTGGGACGACATTCATCCGCAGCTTCGGCCGGGTGTCGCGTTTCTTCTCAACGACCGCGCTCTCGCGGCCCGCGCTCTCGAGACGGCGCCAGAGGTTTGGTACTGGAATCACCACGTCAACTGTGCGGTGGCGGTCGCCGAGCCTGAAACGAGCGTTGGCTACGCGGTCCGTGTCCCCGGCAACTTCCTCGAGTTTACCCCAGCGCTCCTTCGCGAGCACGGACGCAGTGCGCTTCCCCTTCTCAGCAAACTCGCCTCTGGTTTGAAGCGTCAAGGCGACCAAATGGGCGACAAGGCGATCTGCCGGGCGCTCGCCGCGACGCCCACGGTGGATACGATGTCGGTGGCGCTTCCGTTTCTCCGATACAAGGAACACCAGGGCTTCATTCGGAGCTGCTTCGAGCGCTGGCCGGACATCGGCGGTGAGGCCGTTCGACGCGGTCTCGAGAGCAAAGACGCAGCCGAGCGGGCGGCGGCCCGCGTGGTGGCGGCGGTGACCGATGCCAAAGACGCGCTGCTTCCAAAAGGTACGTCCGCGCGAGACGAATCACTTCCAAGCTTTCTCGTCGAGCCGCCCTGGAAGAGGAAGAGCGCGGCTCTCAAAGTGAAGCCGCGCGAGCTGGAGCTTCTGCCTTACGCGGATAAGCTCGGTATCGAACCGCTTGGCAAACCAGACCACTGCTGGCCCAATACCAAAGCGAAGGTGATCGAGCGATTGAACGATCGCTCCGTCTGGCACACCGCGGTGTCTGGGCCTGCGTTGACGCTCCTAACTCCCGAAGAGTTCGACAAGCACGCGGTGCCCAATGCGTCCTGCATCAGCACTTCTGGGCTTGGGCATCTTGTGGGCAAATTCGGCGAAGAGCGGGTGATTCGGTTGGCGCTCGCTTGGAGCGCCGGTGCGGCGGTGGCGGCGTTTGCCAATGCCGACGTCGCGCGAGCGGCGCCGATCGTCGCGGCGGCCTTTGCGCTCAAGACGTACCGCGAGGAGGCGCGCACATGGCTTTCGCGCTTTCCGGAGGCGGCCGCCGTAGGGCTCGCGCCCGAGCTCTTCGCCAAGGCGAACAAACGAAAGGCTCTCGCGACCGCCGCGATCTGTGAACTGGTCGAGCTCGGACATCGCGAGGTCGTGCTCGACGTCGCGAAGCGCTACGGGAACGACGTTGAGAGGGCCTACGAGGCGCTGACGAAGCTTCGGCGGAGCGACATTGTTCCACCGAAGATCCCGAAGCTGGACGCGTATTTCAACCTGACCAGCCTCGAACCTCCGCGACTCCGCGCGGGGGGCGCCTACCTCGACGAACCCGCGCTTCAGCACCTTTGCACGATGCTCGCGTTTTCGAGCTACGAAGACGAGTACGTGGGAATCGAACAAGTACGCGATCTCTGCAACGCGGAGTCGCTCGAAGCGTTTGCCCATTCGGCCTTCGAGACATGGCTGGCGCAGGGAGCGGCCGGTAAATCGGTCTGGGCGATGCTATCGCTTGGATGGTTCGGCGGAGACGACGCGGTCCGGCGCCTCACGCCGTTGATTCGAAAGTGGCCCGGGGAGGGTGGAGCCAAGCGCGCACAGATCGGACTCGACGTGCTCGCGAAGATCGGCACCGATGCTGCGCTTTCCAACGTGTACAGCATTTCTCAGAAGCTCAAATACAAGAGCGTCCAAGGCCGGGCCGAGGAAGTCGTGCAAGAGATCGCCGAGTCCCTGGAGCTCACCACCGAGGAGCTAGGAGATCGGGTAGTGCCCGACTTTGGGCTCGACGACGATGGGACCACGGTGATCGACTACGGTCCGCGGCGCTTCAAGGTGCGCCTCGACGAGTCGCTGACTCCGGTTCTCTTCGGCGAAGATGACAAGCGGCTCAAGACTCTTCCGAAGCCTGGAAAATCCGACGACGAAGCCCTCGCCAAAGAAGAAAAGAAGCGCTTCTCGGCGCTCAAGAAGGACCTTCGGACGGTGGCCAAGCAGCAGATTCAGCGCCTCGAGCTCGCGATGTGCCGTCAACGGTCCTGGTCGCCCGAGACCTTCCAGCAGTACTTTCTCGACCATCCGCTGGTCAACGTGCTTGCCCGTCGACTGATCTTTCGGACGGGCGAGCGATCCTTCGCCGTCGATGAATCTCGCCAGCCGGTCGACGCAGAGTATGAGCCGGTGACGCTCGATGGCCCCGTGACCATTCCCCATGCGCTTCACTGGTCGGCGGAAGAGCGGGCGCGGTGGGGCGGATACCTTGCGGACTTCGAGCTCCTCCAGCCGTTCAATCAACTGAGCCGCGAGGTCTATCGCGTCGACGACTACTCGGTGAGGGACGGCAAGATCGTCGACTTCAACATCCGCATGACCGCGCCGAAGTGGGTCTTCGGCATCGAAAAGCACGGGTGGTCTCGCTACGAGATCATTGATGGCGGTGGATTCTACGCCCACGAGCGGACCGGGCCCGATGGTGTGGTGGCGGTCTTGAGTTTCGATGGCGCGGTCGCGATCAGCTACATCGAAGAGAAGGAGCCGGTCAGCGTGACGGACCTGGCATTCAGTCAGAGTGGGAAGAAGCTTGCTCCCAAAGACGTCGATCCGACCTTTGTCTCCGAGGTGCTTCGAGACATCGAAGCCCTTCGTCCGTAACTCGTCGATTCGCTAGACCGGTGCGTCTTCTGGCGGATTTCGTCGGCGGCTCAGGTGACGTCGAGATCTGATTGTGCTGTTGGCGGTTTTCGTCGGCCTTCTCGCGGCCCCCTCCCTTCTCGCGGCCCCCTCCCTTCTCGGGCCCCCTCCCTTCTCGCGGCCCCCTCCCTTCTCGCGGCCCCCTCCCTTCTCGGGCACCCTCCCTTCTCGATTCAATTCGCGCCGATCTCTAAATTATTGAATTTGATGGGAAAATTCCTGTTCGGGGGTGCGGGCCTGAGCAGCCACTTGGGTGGATGTGAGGCGAATCACGCCCCGGAAGACACAACGCCTTCGGTTTGTAACAATCCCGCATTCCCGCAATTGGAGCACAAATGCAACGAAAGATGGCAATCCTTGGGGCGGTCGCAGGCCTCATCGCACTTACTGGGTGTGGCGACGATGACGCGAGATCGGGACCAGACTGCAGTCTCGACTCGATGGGTCCGATGGCGAGCATCGTTCCCGAGTCGCCCGCCCGAGTGGTGGCAGATGACGGAACGGTGACCATTCAGGTCAACTTCTCCGAAGACGTGACTGGCGTGACGGCTGCATCGTTCACCGGTGCCACGGTCTCCAGCGTGGACGGGGCAGAGTCGAGCTATCGTCTCACGCTCGCCGACCTAGTGCCGGGGTCTAGCGTTTCGGTGACGCTTGCCTCGGCGGGGGTCGCCGACGTGTGTGGAAATCCGATGGCCGCGGACTTCACCTTCCAGCTCGAGGTGGTAGCAGACGTTTGTGCAGGTGACACCAGCGCTCCCCAGGTGCGCGCGATTCCTTCGTCGCCGATCACCCTGGATGCGGACACCACGATGGCGACGGTGCAGCTCCTGTTTAATGAGCCGGTGATGGGGGTCGATGGTGCGCTTGCCGTCGACAACGGTGCGAGCATCGATTCGGTGACCTTCAATAACGGAGTCTACGACGTGGCGCTGTCTTCGATCATGGAGGGGATGACGACGCTGACCGCTGCGGCGGCGATTACGGACGTCTGCGGCAACGCCCTGGCGGAAACCGGCATCGACATCGTGGTTCCGATCACCGACGTGGTTCCGCCCACCGTTGCCAGCACGAATCCCGCCGACATGGCCGTGGACGTGAACTATCGGATGCCGATTGAAGTGGTGTTTAGCGAGGCGATGGACATCACCGCGGGCACTGCCGAAATCGCGATGGGGACGATCACCCCGACGCCCACCTGGAGTGCGGACGGGACGACTCTCACGCTCACCCCTCCGGAGTCCGGGTGGGGCTTTACCGCAGATGTGTCGGTCACACTGACGGGTTACGCCGACACTACGGGCAACGCCCTCGCCATGCCGTTCACGTTCTCGTTCACGACCGGCGCTGACCCGTGCACCGGCATTGCGCCGGTGGCTCAGGTGGTCAACAGCGTGATCGAGGCTGATGGCACCGGCGGGATGACCAGTCTCGCGTTCCGGCTGGACAACCCGTTCATGATCACGGAGGCGCTCCTCAGCCTGACGGCGACGAGTGGGGGTGCTGGTGTGATCACGGCAGGCAGCCTGATGGGCATGGGCACCGACTGGACCATCGACGTCACCGGCGTCGCGGATGGCGATACGTACACTCTCAACGTTGCCGAAGCGGTCAGCGGTGGCGACATGTGCACAACCCTCACCGGACGCTCGGTTCCGGTTGCGATTCGGACCCCCCTCCCGACCACGTCGGGGATGTGTCCGCTGCCTACGCCGCTGGCCAATCACTTCGCCGACGTTGACATGTGTGACGCACGGACGAACGCCACCGTGGCCAACGCCGCCAACACCGGATTCACCCTCGCGAACCGGGGCGACGAGTTCAGCATCGGCGGCATCTACGACTCCGACACCATCGATGGAAGTGACATGGAGTTCTATACCTTCGACGTCACGTCGAGCGGCACCACCGTCAACGATATCTCGGTGTCGTTCGTCTATGGATGCAACTTCACCGGGACGGGGACGCGAAGCACCACTTCTGCGCCCGAGATCGAGCTTCTCGATGCATCGGGAGCGACCATCGCGACCTTCGACGGGAACGATACCTACGGCGACGTCGATGGGAGTGGGAACTTCGGATACGGCATGGGTACCGCTTCGGTCATTCTGCCACCGGGTACCAGCACCCTCACGCTGACCATTGATGACATCTCGGGAACCGCGTGGTGCATGGACTTCGGCGTGTATGTGCGGCTCGAAGACAACACGCGGCCCGCGGGCTGCTCGGGAATCCCCTCGACCATTGAGGTGGCGGGCGCTCCACAGTCGGCGCTCCAGCCGCCGGGTGCGATGATGACGACGTTGAGCATTCCGCTGACCGCGCCGTTCCCGCTTCAGGAGAGCGACATCACGCTGATGGCGACCAGCGGCGGCGCGGGGACGCTGGTGGCAGGAAGCTTCGCCGGCTCGGGCAGCGTGTACACCATTGACCTCATGGGCGCGATGACCGGTGAAACCTACGACTTGTTTGTCGCGGGAGGGAGCGGCACGTGCTCCAGGCTCAATCCCGGGTTTATTCCGGTAACCATCACGTCGGAAGTCAATGGACCGGGGTCCTGCCCGCTACCTGGGGCGCTGCCGAACCATTTCCCCGCGCCGGACGCGTGTGGCGCGACCGCCACGAACTCGTCCTTCGCGAACTCGGCTGCCACGGGATTTACTCTGACGGCGGTCGGGGATGAGTTCAGCATCGGGGGAACCTACGACTCCGATGGTTCCGACTTCGACTTCTTCTCGTTCCAGCTCACCGAGAGCGGCACCGTCGCGAGCGACGTCGAGGTGACGATCGTCTACGGGTGTGCATTTACCGGAACGGGGACACGTAGCTCGACCGAGGCGCCGGAGGTACGGCTGTATGACAATACGAACACCTCGCTCGACTTCTTCGAGGGCGACCAGACATACGGTAACGTCGACGGTAGCGGCATGTTCGGCTTCGGCCGAGAGGTCTTCCGTGTGGGCGGAGCGGCGGGGACGAACACCTATCACCTCCGAATCGATGACATCTTGGGCTCCGGATGGTGCATGGACTATTCGATCTATGTGGAGCTCCTAAACAACACGACACCGATCGCGTGCGTCGATGCGGGTCTAACGTCAGCCGTCGCGGCGCCCGGAGTCGCGCCGACCATCACCGCAGGGACGGCCACCATTCCGATCGAACTCGACGGTGACTTCCAGCTCCTCGAAACCGATCTCACCTTTACTGCGACGAGTGGCGGGACCGGTAGCATCGTTGCGGGGAGCCTGATGGGGTCGGGGTCGAGCTGGACTGTTGGCGTCACGGGCGTGATGTTGGGGGAGACTTATACCCTTGCGCTCGCAGGTCGGACCGACAGCTGCATGACCGCACTTGCCCCGGGAACCATCGGAGTCTCGTTCCTTGACCTCGTCAGTGGGTCGGCGATGTGCCCGTTCCCGGCGACGTTCACCAATCACTTTGCCGACCCGGATGCCTGTGACGCCCGCACCAACGCGACCTTGGCGACTGCCGCGGCTACAGGGTTCACCCTGATGAGCAGCGGCGACGCCTTTAGTGTTGCCGGGATCTACGATTCCGACAGTATTGGAGGAAGTGACAACGAGTGGTACGAGTTCACCATCACCGGCGACGGAACGTCGGCAGCGGTGCTCGACATTCGCGCAGTCTACGGCTGCAGCTTCACCGGCACCGGGACCCCGGGTGGATTCACCCCGATCTTCGAGATTCGAAACAGCTCAGGCTCGCAGGTCGGAGTCGACGTCGACGGCAGCGACAACTACGACGTGATCGACGGCTCGGGCAACTTCGGTTGGGGTGGAGGCACCGTCACCATCCCAGCGTCCGAGCTCGCGGCCGGGCCCAACACGTTCTACCTCTGGGTTGACGACGACGTCGGGTCGTCCTGGTGCATGGACTTCCAGGCCTACGTAACGCGCCTCTAGGGCAACCCAAGTAGATGCAACGAGGCTCCCTTTCCTGGGCGGAAAGGGGGCCTCACTACCTTAAGGAGGCGTAAGACGACTCCAAGCTCGCGATCGGCTTCAACCGCTCTGCATCGTCGCGTCGCGGGGTAGGTAACCAACCAACCCGGGTGGGGTAACCAACCGACGTTGGTTTTCACGGAGGAATCGCGAGTGAGGCCGCGACACGCTGCAAGACGTCTCGTAAACGGGGCTTCGAGGGCTGCCAGCGGTGTAAACGGCGCTTCGTGAGCAAACCGCTATGACAATTCACCGTTGTAGACGCAGGAATGCGCGCCAAGCTCATGCTGTCTTGGCGCGCCAGGTTCGCAAACGCGTCTATGCGGCGACTTGGGTGGAGGGCGGAGGTTCCACAGCGCAGTGGTATCGGACGCGCATGCACCAGGTGCCGAAGGGAAAGACGGCGTCGAGGTCGCCTTCCTTGTAAGCCTTCCACGCGGCCGCGTAGCGGAGACGGAAGGCACGAATCTTGGCGACGGC
>JBCCZL010000480.1:0-7937 GCA_039187775.1 Myxococcota bacterium | reverse complement strand
GTTCGGACCGGGAATCCCTGAACCTCCATGCCATCAAATGGAGTCCACCCGACTCGCGTCGCCATGTCCTCGTGCCGAAGGGTGCGCTTTGCTTGCAGATCTACCACGGTGAAGTCGGCGTCATATCCGACGGCCAAGCGACCCTTGCCCGCGATCTGGAAGATGCGCTGCGGTCCGTGCGCGAGCAGGTCAACGAGGCGCAGGAGGCTGAGCTCCCCGCGGTTCACCGCGTCGAGCATCAAGGGCACGGTGGTTTGCACGCCGGGCAACCCCGAGGGGCTCTTGGGGTAGGGGCGGTCCTTTTCCTCGCGGGTATGGGGCGCGTGGTCGGAGCCGATCACATCGACGACCCCCGCCCGGACCGCGGCCCAAAGCGCCTCGCGGTGCGGGCGCGTGCGGATTGGCGGGTTCATCTGCGCGTAGGAGCCTAGGCGCTGGTAGCAATCCGGCGCCTCCAGGGTGAGGTGCTGCGGCGTCACCTCCATGGTGGCGATGTCCTTGTGCTGGCGGAGCAGCATGGCTTCTTCGGCTGTCGTCACGTGGAGCACGTGGACCCGGCGGCCGGTCTTGTGGGCCGTCGCGAGGAGTTTCTTCGTCGCGCGGATGGCGGTCTCGTCGTCGCGCCACACAGGGTGCATCGCGGGGGTTGCTCCCTCGGCCTCGACGAGGTGCCGGCGTTCGCGAAGCCGCGCCTCGTCCTCGCAGTGCACGGCCACGCGCCGGTCGCCCAAGGCGAGCACTTCTTCGAGGACCGCGGGATCGTCGACGAGCAGGGTGCCCGTCGAACTTCCCATGAAGATCTTCACGCCGCAGCACCCCTCCAGGCGCTCGAGGCGGGCGAGCTCCGAGGCGTTGTCGGCGGTCGCTCCGATGAAGAAGGCAAAGTCGACGCGACCCTTGTCACGACCCCGCGCCACTTTGTCTGCCAGGCGCTCGGAAGTATCCGTGTTCGGGTGGGTGTTGGGCATTTCGAAGACTGCGGTAATGCCCCCGAGGGCTGCGCTCGCCATGCCCGTCCCAAGGTCTTCCTTGTGCTCCATGCCCGGCTCGCGGAAGTGAACCTGGGTGTCGATGAGGCCCGGCAAGATGTGAAGGCCGTGACAGTCGATCACCTCGGCAGCCTCGCCGAGGTTCTTGCCGACGGCGACGATCCTCCCCGCGGTTGCGCCCACGTCGGCGTCGATGAGACCGCTTGGCGTCACACACGTGCCGCCCCGGAGGAGAAGGTCATAGCGATCGCCCATGACCGCCGTATACGCGGAGCCCCCTGCCAACGCGAGGAGTGTTTGGCAAAGGTCGCGAAGCTGCGCGGGATCTATTGGTTTGTGCGGACGACGAGCGAGCCGAAGTTCTAACCTCGGGGGCTCGTCAGCTCCGCGAACGGGGCGAGCGCTCGCGCCCTACCATCGCTATCGAGCAAAGAGCGTTGTCGGATGCTCGGGCGCCTCTTGCGTGACGTGGAAGAGGTCTGTGGGCACTGGCTCGATCGCGACGCCCTTCGCGTTGCGCGCAGGGTACTTCGGAAAGAGCAGAAAGCCGTCCATGGGCACGACGACTTTCGGGCCGCTTGCAGGATCTTGAAGCTCCTGTCCCGCGACCACCGGTTCGAAGTAGCGGAGGCCTGGCCGAAGGGTCCGAGCCGGGTCACCAAAGGGTTCTTTATGAGCGGTCACCAAGAAGCGCGCGTCGGGGCGTGTGGATGCGAGTGCCGCAAGCTCGTCGCCCTTGGCCAGGTGTTCCGCGGCGGCGAGCGTGCGAGTCATCGCGGAGTACGCGCGGGCCTCGGCCTCGTGGGTGAACCCCTTCAGTCCCAGCTCGAGCGTCAGGCCGGGGAGCCCACGGTCTCGAACATACTCGTCACCGCAACGCCGACCCTCGGCGAAGCTACCGCCGGGTGCCCGGGTTGTCCAAACATCGCCGTCCCCGGCGATTCGAATCCAATGCCAGGCTGGCTCGGACCAGGGAAGCGTCCAGAACGCGGCAAGGCTCGGGACCCCGGTCTGATGAAGGTCGATGAACAGATGGCAATCGTCGAGCGCCGCCATCATCTCCCGAGCGCGGCGCCGCTCGTGGCTCGGTGGCCCCTCGATGAAAACGCGGTTCAGATCGTCCTCCAAGAAGCGTCGCCCTTTGAGGCCTGCCTCGGGGTTGCCGATCGTCACCGTGACTGCGCCGCCGTATGGCGTGGTCCCGTCGGCCAACTCCGCCATGAGTCGAAGCGCCGCCGGCAGCGGACCCACCTCGTCCCCGTGGGTCATCACGCCGAAGACGATGTGGAAATCATGGGTCGATGCTGGGTGGTGGTGAATCCACCGGCCCTCGTAGGGCCCCGGCGCACGGAGCGCAGCGAAACGTCCAAGGAGATCTTTCAGCATCGGGGCTCTTCGTAGCAGCTTTGCCCGGAATGCGCTCGATGCCGCGCCCTTGCCGCGAACGCTGGCAAACGCGCCCATTTCTTTTCCGTCGGACAGCGACGGTCAACCCCTGAGGTAAGGCTGGCGTTCCTTCAGGATGCATCGAACTTCGCAAGCCGACCTGGCCCACGATGAACTTCTCGTCGACGGCCTCCGACCCTCTCTGGTATCTCTCCTCCAATGATCCTGTCGGACCGTGACCTACGTGAGAAGCTCGAGTCAGGGCATATCGGCATCGATCCCCTCGACGACCCCGAGCTCCAGATCCAACCCGCGAGCGTGGACCTGCGGCTCGCGTCCACGTTCGTGAGCTACAAGCTGCCCCACGTTCCGTGCATCGACCCTCGAGATCCGAGCACATTTGAACACGTGACGGAGACGATCGAAATCGGAGAGGGCGACGGCTATGTGCTCCAGCCCGGAGAGTTTGCGCTTGGCTCGACCTATGAGCGGGTCCGGATTCCGGATGACCTTGTGGCCCGGGTGGAAGGCCGAAGCAGCATCGGGCGGATCGCCGTGGTGGTCCACGCGACCGCGGGTTTCATCGATCCTGGTTTCGAGGGTCGCATCACTCTCGAGCTGTCGAACCTCGGCCGATGCGCGGTGAAGCTCTATCCGGGGATGCGGATTAGCCAAGTGGTCTTTCACACGATGACGAGTCCCGCGGAGCGGCCGTACGGTTCGGAGAGAGGCAGCAAGTACCAGGGCCAGGATGGCCCGATTGCAAGCCGGCTTGGGCACGACAAATAGGTTTCCGGCTTCGAAAACCGGCGCCGCGGTCCGGGAGCGAAGAAGGGCGGTTCATGCAGGCATGCAAGATGGGGGTACGCCACGTCCTCGCTCCCGGACCGCGCGCGTCGGTTCGCCGAGCCCGAAAATCACCCGTCTGCGTCGCCTCGCGTGGTTTTGCGCGAAACATTGGGCGTGGCCGCGCGAGGCAACGGGTCACGCCCAGCGTCCGCAGTTTCGGTCAGTTGGCGTGGGGCTCCCCGACGTAGGGGAACGCATCGAGGAACGGAACGTCGGTGCCGGTGCCCTGGCTCAAGTCGAGGAGCGTCGTGGGATCCTGGTTGGGCGCTTCCAGGTCGAGGAGAATGATCGAGAGGGTGATGTCGACGACCTTTTCATCGAGCTGTCGCCCGTTCGGGAAACCGGCGGGGGCGCTGGGGTCGACGGTGAGCATATCGGGGACGACAAGCTGAACGACCTGGGTCCCGCCAATCGTCTGAGTCACGCACCGGGGGAGCATCGCTGCGCCCATGGGCGTCATGTCGCACGGCATCAGCGAGAGCGTTCGAAGATCGTCATCGAGCACCGCGTGAAGCGTTCCCAGTCCGTTCAGTAGATCGTCGGCGAACATGAGTGCGCCATCCTGGGTGGGGGTACCGAGGTTGTACGCCTGTTTGCGCATCGCCATTCCCGCTCGCTCGTCGAATACCAGCGCGGTGGACACCGCAGGCATCCCGGTTCGATCGACCTGGGTGAACATCGCGGCGGGTTCGGTGCGAAAATCAAACTCGGCGGGCATCGAAGCATCCGCGTCGGGGTTGCCGTCGGCCGTCGCGTCTCCCGGTCCATCGGCGGTGGCGTCGGGAGTGCCATCCGCCGGGTCGTCGTCGCCGCAGGCCATCGCCACGGTGAGAGCCACGAGAAACGAAAGGTAAAAGCAGTCTGTGATCTTCATGGTGGTCTTCATCGTGTGCCTCACTCGATGACCGAAGTCGACGCCCAGATCCGGTACGGCCCGCCGTCACTGGCTTCCGCCATGAGGTCCGCTTCGGTGAACTCGGTGACGACGAGCATCGCGTTGCTTCCGGCGAAGGTGTCGCGCGGAGGATCGGCGAAGGCGAGCGTCGGCGCGGTGGCGGCGTCGGGGGCTCCGGCGTTCATAAACGTGGCGGTGAGGCCCTCGAAGTCGAAGAAGAATGGGTCATCGCGAAGACCGGCCCACGCGGTCGCATTGGCCGCGACGAGGGGCTCACCGTTCGTGACGCCCACGATCGGGCCGGGAGCGCCCGGGACGTTTTCGAATTGAACGCCCCAGTTTCCGGTGGGGTCCTGGCCGAAACGCACCTCGATGGTCACGTCGTCGTTGGCGTCGGCATCGGCGTCGTCGATGTGCAGCTGGTAGAGCACGTCTCGGCTGTAGAGGGGTCCATCGGCGGGCATTCGAAGCCCCGCATAGGTCATCGCCACGGTGATGTTTCCGCCTTCGTGCCACGCGTAGAGGTCCGCGATGTCGGACGCTGGACTGGCCGAAGCCTCCGGCGGATCGGTGTGGTCGGCCGCACCGGCCGGACTGCTCCACAGGCAGACTCGAAGCGCCGTGAGCGCCGCTAGCGTGAGGCTGCCGAGAATCCACAACCACCAGTTCTGCATGTCGTCCTCCAACCCAGCGTTCGTGCACGAGCCGTGACGCTGTCTAGTAGACAATGTCTACGCTCTCGCTGAGACAGTGTCAAGTCTTTGCGAGTTGGCTGCCGAACTGGCATCGGAGGCACTGTTCTTCTGACAGCTTTTCTTTGCACCCTCACTCCCGGGTCGCGAATGTGACCAAAACGGGATGGCATGAAGAGTGCGGTCGAGCGGGGAGTCTCTGGCGAGGGGATGGGCATCCGGAGACCAAGGAGCTTTGCGATGACCAAACTCTCCGCCGAATCCGATCTCGAGGTCATTGCGACGCATGCCGTCGCCATCCGACGAAAGCTTCGCTGGCTTCGTCGCGCCCGTTGGCGCTTTCGACTCTATCAGGCGCTCTCCGGGCCGGTGTCGGTCGGAGTGTTCCTCGGGGTGACCGCGGCCGCGATGATCGTTCTTGCGATGGCGTGGTTTCGATGAGCGTTGAGAGTTCAAATCCGTCGGCTGAACGAGACCCGTCGCTCGTCGTACCGCTCGATGACGCGCTGTCTCGGTTGGAAGAAGAGTTTCGTCTTCTCCAGCAATACGCCGTCGCGGAAGATGCCATCGAAGATGGCCACGAAGGCCCTTGGCTTGCGCGTTTCTTCGCCGCATTTGCGGTGACGCTTCTCCTCGGAGTCGTCCTATTCGCCACGCTCCGAAACTCGCAGCCTCGCCGTCAATGGCTGGCCGAGGCCAACCTAAGCGCGGTCCGTCAGGCCGCGCTGGCGTACATCCTGGATGGAAATCCCGACTGTCCGACCGTGAGGGATCTGGTGGAGGCGGGAGAGATCGACGCGGAATCGCTGGAGAGCGAATACTCCGACGGTACCAAGGAATACGCAATCATGTGCGAGGGCGATGCGGTGGAAGTCCGTTGGTACGGACGGGACCGGCGGCACGACACCGACGATGACGTCACCACGCGACCGCGCCGATGTGTGGGAGACGAGGCGGCACCTTGACGTATCGGCACAGCGCGAAAACCCCGGCGGCTCGGCGCCAGGCATTGGCGATGGCGGCGGAGGGCACGGAAGGGGTGCTTCAGAAAATCGAAGCCCGGCTCGGTCGACGCTACGACGTCGAATGGTGGAAGCCGGTTGGGTTTTGTCTGCTCCTTCCGGCGTTCGTGCCCCTCGTTACGTGGACGTGCCTGGTGCTAATGCGCCAACACGGGGGAAGGCTGCCTCCACCGTACTGCGCCATCGAAATGGACTTCGCTGTCTTGAGGAGCGCAGCACACGACTACCAACTGGCGGGTCGTGAGGGTTGTCCAACCCCCGAGGAGCTGCACGCCTCGGGATTCCTTGGTCACAACCCGACGATGTCTCTCCGCTCCTATCGCATTCACTGCGAACGGATGGACTTCATCTTGAGCTGGCATGGTCTCGATCGGTGCCACGACACCGATGACGACGTCACCAATCGGCGGGGCAATGGGGAACGGTGCCGCGGTCGCCTGATCACATCGTTTTGGGACCGGTTCTTCTAGCCGGCCCTCAGGGCGTACTACTGTTGGGCGCCGGGGGGTTCGACCGTGGGCTTGGGAACCGCGGTGCCCGACGTGTCTTCGGGGTCGATCAGTTTGCCGTTTCGGTACTCGATCGGTGGCGTCCGCTTGCCGAGGAGCTCGTCGGGATCGGAAAGGTAGAGCGCCTCGCGGAGCACCTGGTCCATGTGTTCGACGAGTATGACCCGCGTCGCATTGAGAACTCGCTTGGGGATCTCGCGGAGGTCTTTCCGATTCTCTCGCGGAATGATCACGGTGTCGATGCCCGCGCGATGCGCCGCGAGCATCTTCTCTTTGAGCCCGCCGATGATGCCCACGCGACCCCGGAGGGTGATTTCGCCGGTCATCGCGACGTTGTGACGAACGGGAATCTTGAGGAGTGCACTCGCGATGCTCGTCGCGGTCGTCACCCCCGCGCTGTTCCCGTCCTTTGGCACGCCGCCGGGGAAGTGTACGTGGAAGTCGTACTTCTCGTAGAAGTCATCGGGCAGACCGAGGCGCTTTTGGCGCGACCGGATGTAGCTCATCGCCGCCTGCGCCGACTCCTGCATCATCTCTTTCAGAAGACCGGTGATCACGAGCTTGCCCGAGCCAGGAACGATCGACGCCTCGCACTCGAGAAGTTCCCCGCCATAGAACGTGACCGCGAGGCCGTTGGTGAGCCCAACCTCGTCCTTCATGCTCGCCCGGTCGGGCTGGAACTTCGGGACCCCGAGGTACTGCGGGACCGCCTTGGCGGGAACACGGTAGGGCTTGTCGGTGCCTTCCTTGAGCACCCGCCGTGCAATCTTCCGGCATACGCTCCCGATTTCGCGCTCGAGGTTTCGCACCCCGCTTTCCCGCGTGTAGTGGTGAACGAGCGTGCGAATGGCATTTTCAGTGATCTCGACATCGAGGTCCTGAAGGCCCGCTTCCTTGAGCTGCCTTGGCACCAGATAACGCACGGCAATGTTGAGCTTTTCGAACTCGGTGTAGCCGCTGAGCTCGATGATCTCCATCCGGTCCTGCAGGGGGAGCGGAATCCCGCCGAGGGTGTTCGCGGTGGTAATGAACATCACGTCGGAGAGGTCGTAGTCGAGGTCGAGGTAGTGATCGTTGAAGGTGGAGTTCTGCTCCGGGTCGAGCACCTCGAGGAGGGCCGCCGCCGGGTCCCCCCGAAAGTCGCTCGACATCTTGTCGATCTCATCCAGGAGGAACACGGGATTGTTGGTCCCTGACTTTCGAAGTGACTGAATCAGGCGGCCGGGGAGCGCGCCGATATAGGTTCGCCGGTGCCCGCGAATCTCGGCCTCATCGCGGACGCCGCCGAGGGACAGCCGAACGAACTCGCGACCGGTCGCCCGGGCGATGCTCTTGGCCAGCGAGGTCTTGCCCACGCCCGGCGGCCCCACGAGGCAGAGCACCGGACCTTTGAGCTTCTTAACCAGCGCCTGGACCGCGAGGTACTCGAGGATCCGCTCTTTGACCTTCTTCAGGCCGTAGTGGTCCTCATCGAGAATCTCTTCCGCCTTGTCGACGTCGTAGTTTTCTTCGGACTTCTTGTCCCAGGGGAGGGTGAGCACCCAGTCGAGGTAGTTTCGGACGACCGTTGCCTCGGCACTCATCGGCTGCATCAT
>JBCCZL010000479.1:0-7954 GCA_039187775.1 Myxococcota bacterium | reverse complement strand
GATCAGCTCACGTCCGTCCGAACCGCTCCCCAGACACGAACCGCTCCCCAGACACGAACCGCTCCCCAGACACGAACCGCTCCCCAGACACGAACCGCTCCCCAGACACGAACCGCTCCCCAGACACGAACGCCCAGCTCGACTTCTCCCGTCGATGTCACGCCGCGCATGCCGAAGAGAGCATACCTGGCAGCGATCGATGCATGCCAACGACAGCTCCGCGCCGGCGAGAGCTACGAGATCTGTCTCACCACCGCCCTCGAAGCCGCCGGCGGGTTCGATACCGCCGCGTCGTACTCTGCGCTGCGCACGAATAATCCCGCTCCTTATGCGGCGCTTCTCCGCTTCGGGGACGTCGATATTCTTTCGTCATCCCCCGAGCGATTTCTGAAGATCGATCGCACGGGCGTCATCGAGAGCAAACCGATCAAAGGCACCACGGCGCGCGGAACCACTGCTGACGAGGATGAAACCCGCCGGGAAGCACTCCGCCGCGACGAAAAGACGCGGTCGGAAAACCTCATGATCGTCGACCTTTCTCGGCACGACCTAGGCGCGGTCTGCGAGCTCGGCTCGGTGTCGGTTCCACGCCTGATGGCCATCGAGAGCTATGCCACCGTCCACCACATGGTGAGTACGATCCAAGGCGTGCTCCGAGCGGAAGTGGACGCGATCGAAGCCACTCGCCGGTGCTTTCCCGGCGGTTCGATGACTGGCGCACCAAAACTTCGGACGGTCGAAATCCTCCGTCACCTCGAAGGCGAGCCTCGAGGACCCTACTCCGGAGCGCTCGGCTACTTTTCCTGCAACGGCACGGCAGACCTAAGCATCGTCATTCGGACCGCGGTGATTCGCCCCGAAGGGGTCGCCATCGGAACCGGTGGCGCCATTCTGGCGGTATCCGATCCGGAGAGTGAGCTCGAGGAAGCACGCCTCAAGGGACAGGTCGTAGTCGACGCGCTTCGGCGCACTGCGACCGACTGATAGGCTCCGCCCCATGAGGAGCATACTCGCACTCGTCTCGAAGAAAGTCTTTAAGTTGCACGGCCGCGTGAGCGGTCGGCGATGTGTGGCCAACGCAAGTGCGAGTACTCAGGCTCAGATGGTACCGCTGAGACCAACCACGCCTCCGCGAAGGTCGGGCGTGGGTCCGACCGACGGCACGAGCGCGGCCTCTGCCCGACGGCGCTCGCGGCGCGTGAGTGGACCCGCGCTCAGCTCATACAGAATGGTCGCGCCAATGACTGGCAACACGGTTCCCATCATGGCGAGAGGCCAGGCCGCGTCTTCGATCGCGGTGTCTTCATCCGACGCAAGGGCGTACGCAGTGAGCGCCGTGATGCCCGCACCGATGCCTGCGCCCGCCACCGCCAGCCAGAAGCTTCCGTATCCTCCCAACGCACCACCCACGACCGTGACCCCAGCTGCGCCCATAAAAATCATGCCCGGAGTCGCCGCACTGAGCGCCGCCGCATCATCGGTACAGTCAAAACCATCACAGCTGGTCACCGCGGCGTAGGTCACGCCAAACACGATCCCATTGGCGAGCAGGCCCACCACGAGCTCGGCCGCCACTCGACCCAAGTCGAAGCGCCGAAAGTCCGAATCGACGGACGCCGGAGCACGGCGAGGCGGCATCCAGGGCGAAGGAGCGACGTTGTGCTGCGGAGGCGGGGGCACCGGCGCTTCAAGCTGAAGCGGACTCTCTTGGGTCTGCACCACCACCGTCGGAGGGGCCGGAACCTCGGGCGGCGTCTCGGCGGCAGTCTCTTCGGTCGGCTCGACTCGGACTGCCACGTCCGCAGTCACATCTGCTTCAATGACCACGGTACTGCCAGGCGGGACAACGACCGTCTCTCCCTCGTCGGGTTCGTCCTGGGCCCTCGCGAGTGCCGGGTTAAATAAGAGTATGGTGAGCCACAAGCCCACGGCGTATCGGAATCCCACAAGCATCATCCGAGGGGAGTGTGCAACTCCAATGCCGGTGCGAAGACGTGGCGTACTACCTCGAACTTCGCCGTCCCACGACCTCCGTGTGTGAAGCCACAGCCACTGTCATGAATGAGGATGTCAACGTGTGCCATTCGCTCCCGTCTTCACTCGAAGAGAGCCCAATTGCGCAACAATTTCAGCGACTCCTACAGAAGGTAGGTCGCGCCATCACCTCATTCGCTTCCAAGACCGACGGTGTGACCATGAGAAGATGGCGGCACGGTGGAGGGGAGAGTTCCCACCCTCCGCGGTGGTTGTTCTGTTCGCGTGACGTGCAAAGTCGAAAGCGCAACCCTTGACCATCGGAGAGACCAAGCGCACAGATACTGCGTGTCTGCCCCCGCTGACGCGACGCTGTCTCCGCCGACAGTTTCCGCGCAGGACCACTCCGCAAGCCCTCGTCCCGAGGGTATCGGTGTAGCGCCTCCCGAGCCTCGGCGCTTCGATGGCGTTCCCTTTCGTCGTTTCGTGGAGCTCGCGGTACCCGAGTGGAAACGGCTCAGTCTCGGATTCGTGTTTCTCATTGTCGGCGGCGGCGCCGCACTCGCCTATCCGCAGGCGATTCGCATCATTGTCGACGAAGCACTCGTCGCCAAAAACATCGCTCTGGTCGACATGGCGGCCTTCGCCATGCTGGTGATCTTCCTCGTGCAGGCGGTGGCGGTGGCCTTGCGCTACATCCTCTTCACGGTCGCCGGCGAACGCATCGTGGCAACGCTTCGAAGCCACCTCTACGAGCGTCTTCTCGCCCAGGAAATCGGATTCTTCGACAAGGAACGAACCGGCGATCTCATGAACCGGCTCGCGAGCGACACCACCGTGCTCCAAAACACGGTGAGCTCCAATATCTCGATGGCCCTCCGAAACGCCGTGACCGCGGTCGGGGGCATCGCGTTGCTTTTTTATACGAGCTGGCCCCTCACGCTGGTCATGCTTGCCGTCGTCCCTCCAGTCGCGATCGGCGTCGTGTGGTACGGCCGTCGGATTCGACGCCTTTCCCGAGAAGTGCAGGATGCCCTCGCCGACGCAAGCCACGTGGCCGAGGAAAGCCTCGCCGGCATTCGCACAGTGCGGTCGTTCGTCGCCGAAAAGAAAGCCAGCGAAGAATACAAAAGCGCCGTCGAACACTCGTTCGACCTTGCGCGTCAACGCGCACGGCTCGGCGGCGCGTTTACCGGCATCAGCTCGTTCTTTGGCCTGACCGCCGCGGTGATCGTGCTGTGGGTGGGCGGCCGCATGGTGGTGGATGGCGAGATGAGCGTCGGAGAGCTCACTGCATTTCTCACCTACACCGTGATGGTCGCGGTGTCGCTCGGCACGATGAGCAGCCTCTGGGCTGACTTCATGAAGGCCAGCGGCGCCGCCGAACGGGTGTTCCAACTCGTCGACCGGCTTCCCAAGATGAGTTCGGAGGGTGCCCGCCCGCCCTTGCTGCAGGGCGACGTGATCTTCCGAGGCGTCACATTTGCTTACCCCACGCGTCCCGATGCGTCGGTCCTCGATGGCGTGGACCTTCACGTTCCCCCGGGAAAGGTGCATGCGCTGGTGGGCCCGTCGGGTGCAGGAAAATCCACCGTCGCGGCGCTGCTCGGGCGTCTCTACGACCCCGACGCAGGCACGATCGAGCTCGACGGCAACCACATGCTCGACCTCGATCCCACCTGGGTCCGTGAACAGGTCGGGGTGGTCGCTCAGGAGCCGCTCCTCTTCTCCGCCTCGATTCGCGAAAACATCCGCTACGGTCGACCGGCGGCGACGGACCAAGACGTCGAAGCGGCCGCCCGCGCCGCCAACGCGCACAATTTCATCGGCAACTTTCCCGATGGGTACGACACCGAAGTGGGCGAGCGCGGGGTTCAGCTCAGCGGCGGGCAGAAGCAGCGGGTCGCAATCGCGCGGGCAATCCTCAAGGACCCGAAGATCTTGATTCTCGATGAGGCCACCAGCGCGCTCGACGCCGAGAGCGAACACCTCGTCAAGGAAGCGCTCGACCACCTGATGAAGAACCGCACCACCATCGTGATCGCCCACCGGCTCTCCACCGTAGTCGACGCCGACGAGGTCGTGGTTCTCGATCAAGGCCGCGTGGTACAGCGCGGCACCCACCGCGCGCTGGTCGCCGAAGATGGGCTGTATCGGCAGCTCGTCGAGCGGCAGTTCGTCACCACCTAACGATGCCTTCACGTAAGCAGAGCTAGCGAGTCAACCCGCAGTCAGCCCCTCGACCACGTAAGCGATCTCAAACGCCGAGCGCTTGGTGAGCGTGCTCGACGGGGCCTCGAATGAGAGTGCCCGAAGCTCGACGTTGCTCTTTGCGACACGCGCCATGTCGATGCTGCCGCTGAGCTGAATCGCGACCCGGACAGGTTTTCTTGCCCCAGAAAACTCCCGGTACGCCGCGATTGGACCATCGGCGCTCGCGTCGTACTTCCACCCAAAGCGCCCCAGCTGAAGAAAGCGACCCGGGTGAATCGGAGCGCCATCCCAAAGCGATACCTTCCTCGGCTTGTCGGGGAGCGGTTGCTCGATGGTTCGATGCAGCTGGGGAAATGGGGCAAGCCGCTCGTAGTCGGAGAAGATCTCCCGCCAAGCACCGAGCTGCTTGCCGGAAAGCTCCGCAGGGTGGGCCACCGCGACCTTGGCACGCTTGGGAAGCACATAGGACTCGTCATTCACGCTGGCGAAGCTCCCGTCTTCGCAGACCCGGAATGTGGTTCGTCCGACCGCGAAGAGGACGTGCTCGAAGAGCCCGCCCACGATGGCGTGCGCCGCGAGTCGACGAAAGACGTCTAGCTCGAAGGGTTCACCATCGATGAGCATCTGCTCGAGGCGATGGGCGGTGAGAACGAGCAGGTCCGACCCATCGCTCTTCACCTCCTCCCACCGGGCTTTCTCCGCCGCGCTGCCTCTTGGCGCGCGCGCAAGTGGGCGACCGTCGTCGTCGAGGAGGACCGGCTGATGCTGGCCCTCGGCACGCACCGCCACTCGATGGCGCACTTTGCCGAACGAGAGCTCCGCGGGCAGTTCGGGAATCGCGTCGGCTTCGTAGTTTGCAAGCGGAATGCCCCGATCGGCAAGCCAGGGCAAGAGCTGCTCCTCCACCCCGCGGCGAAGCCACGCCGCGCGCCCCGAACGGTAGTGGCGAAGAACTTCGAGGCGCGCGCTCGGGGTATCGATCCACATCAACTGTTCGAGCAGCACGAGGGCGGCGAAGCGGTCCCGCGCCTGAATCCGATCGCGCGCTTGCGCCTTGAGCCAGGGCACGAGGGCATTGCTCCCATAGAGACCTGCGCTATTGGCGAGCCACGCGTTGGCGCTCTTCGCTCCCGCCCCAAGCCACGCCTCCACCATGGACCGGCTCAGCTCATCCAGAGACTCGGGGTCGAAGCTCTCCCTCGCCGCGGCGGCGCCCACATCGTAGTTCCATCTCCGAGCGAACGACGCAAGCTCGAGCAGCGCCTCCGACGAGGCTCGCGCGCCCGATCGGGTCTTCACCGAACGAGCTTGGACAAACTTGGGGAGCGTCGCGGCCTTGTGGGGGACCAGCGCAGCAGGGTCGAGCGCGAGCCAGGCCTGCATGGCGGCCTCCACCCGAACCTTCTTCGCAAGCGTTCGGAGTTCGCGGTCTCCCATCCGCCGCCGGATCCACAGAAGCGCGAGGTGCGCTTCGTCTCGAGCCCTGCCAGGTTTGGCCGCAAGCATCGGAACCAAGCCCGAAAGAGCATGGGCCGGGTGAGCCGCTATCCAACGCTCCGCCAAAGAGCGAAGATCTTTTCGCTGAAGGAACGACGCCGCATGCGGCGCGAAACCCGCCGCGCCGATCGAGAGCCACTGCTCGAAGTAGTTGAGCATGCCGTACTGGTAGTGATGGTTGTCAACCGCGTTGGTCCGCACCACTTCGAGAAGCCCCGGAACCGCCGCGGCTCCGAACACCGCTACCGCGTCTTCCGGGGGGAGCAGACGATCTTTGTTTCGAACCCAACTGGCGTCGACTTTGTACTGCCCGGGCGCTCGTTTGATGGACACGCGTTTGGCCCGCAGCTGATGAACGTGCGCGTCCTCCGGAAGCTTGCCCTTCCCTTTTGGACAAGCGATCGCAGGCTCTTTGGCGACCACCCCATCCCATGGCCAGCTCGAGGTCACCTCTCGCCACGGTGGTCGGCGGAGCAGGACATCGATCGACTCATCGCTCTTCCCCGCGACCGTCGACGCCGCTTCGCCAACGCTCAACTCATCTACTTTTGCCTCGACCTGCCGGAGCAGCGTTCGAGCGGCCTTCTTCGCGTCGGGTTCTCCGGCCTCGATTACCTGAGGCAACACCTCGAGCGCGATCGCGGGTACCGCGAGCATGTATTCGCTGATGCGCCGGGCGACTTCACGCCACCCCAGCCATTCGGAGAGCGCCTTGGCGGGCTCGCGCCCCACGTAAGGCAGGGTTGCGATCAACGCCGCTTTCCCCCAAACAACGCAGTGTTCGTTCAGGAGGCGAAAGCCCTCGGCGCCGAACCGGTGCGCAAGCCACACTCCGCCGGCGCCGTGCCAACGGTGATAGTCTTCCTCCTCCTCCATCGCCACGTAGAGCATGTCGAGCTGCTCTTCGTTCATCACTGCTTGGTAGAGCTGATTGGTCAAGTGACGTGCGGGGCCAGACTCGACCGCCGGTTCAAAAAACACCGGCTCTTCGAGCGGAAGGATGTAGGCGAGGGCGCAAGCCACGGCCCCGATCGACTCATCGTCCGTTTCAGCATCGAGCAACTCGCGCCCGACGTCGACGGCGGCGTCGAACTCGTCGTCGCTCGCCACCGCGGCCCATTCGCGAAACCGCGGGGCGAAGAGCATCTCAGCGGTGCGGTAGGTCGGCTGCCCCCATCGATTCGCCACACCTTCGCGCTCTAGGAGTGGCAGCATTCGAAGCGCGTTGCCGAGGCCGTAGCGCGCGACCCAACGGTCGACCATGGGCTCCCATTCACCGACCGCACCTTTGCGCACAACGCTCGCGAGGTGCGCCTCGAGCTTCCAGCGCTCCGGCCCGCGAATCTTATCGCCGATGAGCTTCGTCAGTTCCGGCGTCTTTGCGCCCTCGACTTTTGCGGCGGCACTCGAGAGCACCTTGTCGCTCAGTTCGGTCGTGCGCGGGCGCCGGTGGTGGCCGCGAATCGGCGCAAGCTCCTTGCGCAGTTCCTTGGTCCAGCGAACCTCGACGCCATCTTTTTGCAGCGGTCCAACCGTGGGAACCAGGAGAGCCACCGATTTGACTCCTGGGCCGGTCGAAGCCGCCCGGCCCGCGGAGGTCGATGCTCGTTGAGTAGCCTTCTTCGTCGCGGCCTTCTTCGTTGCCGCCTTCTTCGTCGCCGCCTTCTTCGTCGCCGCCTGCTTCGTCGCGGCCTTCTTCGTCGCCGCCTTCTTCGTCGCGGCCTTCTTCGTCGCGGCCTGCTTCGTCGCGGCCTTCCTCGTTGCCGCCTTCTTCGTTGCCGCCTTCTTCGTCGCCGCCTTCTTCGTCGCGGCCTTCTTTGTTGCCGCCTTCTTCGTCGCCGCCTTCTTCGTCGCGGCCTTCTTTGTTGCGGCCTTCTTCGTCGCGGCCTTCTTCGTCGCGGCCTTCTTCGTTGCGGCCTTCTTGCTTGATTTCTTCGCGACCGCTCTTGCCTGGACGTAGCCCTTTTTCACCTTGGAGGCGGCCGCTTTTTGGGCGGCGGCCGTCGCCAGCTGGAGGCTCGCAAACTCTGTGTCTTTGGTTTGGCCTGGCGTGCCGATCCGCCCCCAGCTCGTGCGAAGCACATCGCCGATGACTTCGAACTCCCAAAACTTCGCGGAACTGCCAGCGATATACTCATATCGGGCCCGCTTCATCGCCCGACCTTAGACCTGCTACCGGGACGACTGGCAACCGATAATCGACGGCACCACCGGTTCCCGTCACTGGCTTCTGAACGATCCATGGGCCGATTGAACAGCAACGAACGTG
>JBCCZL010000478.1:0-7975 GCA_039187775.1 Myxococcota bacterium | reverse complement strand
TGCAGGACCGCTGTCTCATGGTCGACCACCGCCGGGCGGTCGCCCGGGTCGGGATGAAGTAACATCGAGATGAAGTCGAAGAGCCGCGATGAAGCGAGCCGCTAGTTGTTCATCGCTCCGTCGTTGATCCACTGACGAATCGGGTCGATCTCGCGACGCTGGTCGAGCGCGGCTCCGGGGGGCATGGGTCCAAGTGTCCCGCACACCCGCGACCCGTCGGCGCCCATCCCGACCAGCTTCTGCACAAGAAAGCTCCCGTCCGCATCGCCCGAGATCACACGGTTGGGAGCGGTATCGCAACCTGCACCCCCCGAAGGCATGTCGACAAGCGCAGTATAGGATTCGGCTGCGTCCACGAGGGCGAGCTGTCCGTTCGCATCACTTGCTTCGGCGTGGCATCCCGCCACCGCGCAGCCCCGAGCCACGATGATCTCAGTGTGGATCGCCGCCCAGGTTGCCGCGACCGGGGCCTCGCCGCCGCTTCGGACTTCGCAGGCAAAACCGTCGTTCATGCTCGCCGGGCAGGTCTGTCCCTCGTCCGCGACGATGGCCACGACCGGTCCACCGCAGGCAAGCCAGTTGCGGTAGATCTCTCGGCCCTCCGCCGAAGCCACCATTTGAAGTGGCGTACCGTCGGCGTAGGCGAAGTCCTGATTCGCAAATGCGGCTTCGCCGATCTCTCCTGGAGGCATCGAACCGTCCTCCACCGTGTCGAACATCTCTTCCTTCCAATCGAAGATCACATCGCGGGCGTTCCGAAGTCGGGCTACCGCTTCTTCGTCGGGCATCGCCGGGTCGTTCGGCGGGCGCGACCCGACCATGTCGAAGTCGAGCTCGGCGGGCGCACCCCGTCGCCCCGAACCCGTGACCGTCTGACCGTGGCATCCGGCGCACGCCTGTTGAACCATCGCTTGGCCCGCATAGGCCGGGTTTCCCGCCGCGTCGAAGACGAGAGTCTCGGCGAGCGGCTGGTCGCAGTTGCCGAGCTGAGTCGGTTCACATCCGAGCACAGCAATTGCGCAAACCATGAAGGCAGGGGTGAGGACCCGGGGTATCGCCATGGCCACAATCGACCCAAATTTCGTCCGCCGGTCAAGGGTGGAAAAATTCTGCTTTTAGGCTCAAGTCCGCTACGCTGACCGTATGCCCACGGTCGCCTGGGGACCGGACCACCGGGGCGTACGCTTCGGCCTACGTCCGCCGGCCAGCGAGATGGAAGCGGGCGGATCGATCGTGGTCGAGCTCCTGTGCGAGAACCGTTCCCGGTCTCCCGTGCGCGTGTTTGGCTTCGAAAACTCCTATCCGCGCTCGCTTCGGGTGTCTCCCCCCAAGGCGCATCGACCGCACATTGAAGTCTCCTTCGGAGACCGGAACGTGCTTCATCCATCGGAGGCGTTCACCACCGTCCTTCAGGGTGGAGTGGTGAGCACCGGCCTCGACCTCAGTTTTGCGTTCGATCGACGCGGCGCGGGCCACTGGAGCATGTCGTTCGCTTACTATCCGCTTCGTACGGGGCCCGGGGTGGATCCCTTCGCGGCGCCCGAGGAGGGCTTGGAGACGCCGGTCATCGACCTCGTGGTCACCCGGGCTCACTCCCTTCGGGACGCCGGCATCGGCCCGATGGAAGAGGCGGCGCTGGACGAAGCGCTTCTTCGAGGCGATGGGTCCATCGGCCCTTCGCTCGAACGCTTTGGCCCGGGCGGCCGAGCGTACCTCGTGCGGCGCATCGCCCGTATGAGCTCCAGCGGGACCGAAACCGCGGCGGGGTTTCGGGCGCTCGAGGTGTTGACCCGGCTGGGGACCGACGGCCTCGAAGCGTGCGACCAAGCCCTCGCCGAGCTTCCGCACGGCGAATCGGCGCTTCGCTACGCCCGGGACTGGATCGCTCACCGACTCGGACGACCTCCCCCGGACGACAAGCTTCGGTTCATCACGCAGCTCGATCGACTGGTGCAGGAACGGGACGCCCGTGGCAACTTCGTTCTCGGTTGGACTCCGTTCGACTCGGCGATTCATGGTACTCGGCGAATCGAGGTCTTTGGCGATCGAGAGCGAATCGTGACCGACCGCGCGCCTTACGAAGATGTCGCAAAAACTCGCCGAACCCGAGTGACCGATCTCCAACTGGATTCGCTGATGCAGTCGCTTCGGTATGCGGGGGTATGGCTTCTTCGACCGCTTCGGCCCCGTGGCCTCCCCGATGAGCCAAGACCGACTCTGGAGGTACAGCTTGGCCTGGGTGATCCATTCTCCCACGAAGTCGCACTCTGGAATGGCGAATGGCGCCAGGGCCCCGGAGCGAATCTTGCCGACCTTCTCGACCGGCTCGCGAATGAAGCGGCGAGCCGGGCGACCTTTCCTGCCCCACCTCGCTGAGCGGCTTCGAAGCCACCGCGGAGCGCGGGCGCGGCAGAACGCCGCACACACTTGCCGCGGCCGCATCGGCGCCGCAGGGGATAGGTCCAGATCTCCGAGGTTTCAAACCATAAATCGTCGGCACGCGCAGTGCATTGACCGGAAGCGGAGGCTTAACATGGCAACCTGGCAGCGACCGAGCGCCCTGGACCGATATCGTACTTCATTGAACCGGGTCGCGACCCTGACGCCCGCGAAGGAAAAAGAACTCGCCCGGCAGTGGCGCGAGGGAAACGATGACGCGGGCCGTCGGCTGATCGAGGCAAGCCTCCCGTTCGTCATTAAAATCGCGCGCGAGTACCGACGCTGGGGGGTCCCGCTGGAAGACCTGATCCAGCAGGGAAATCTCGGACTCCTCAAGGCCGCGAAAAAGTTCGACACCGACAAAGACTGTCGTCTGGTCACCTACGCCGTGTACTGGATTCGCGCCGAGATTCGCGACTATGTGGTGCGGACCTATCGTATCGTCCGGCTCGGAACGACCCGCACCGAGCGAAAAGCCATGCGTTCTTACCGCCGAAGCGGCGTCGAGACCCCCGAAGAACTTGCGGAGAGCAGCGGCATGCCGCTCGCCCGCGCGAAGAAGCTTTGGCCGCTGCTTGCCGCTGGCGATGTGTCTCTCGACTTTCGCACCCCCGACCGCGGTCCCGCCGTCGAACGAATGGTTGCGGACGGGGAAAACCCGGAGGAAGCGGTCACGCGCGACCGCGTGCTCACCGGCGTTCAGAAAGCACTCGTCGACGCGATGACCCGGCTGAGCGAGCGCGAACAGCGCATCGTGAAGGCACGCCTCATGGCGGATGAGCCACAGACCCTGGAGATGCTTGGCAACGAGATGGGCGTCAGCAAGGAGCGCGTGCGTCAGATCGAGGAGCGCGTGCGGCGCAAGCTCGCCGCCGAGCTCTCGGACTATCGGCCCGCCGCCTGACGCTGGCTTCGAGCCAACTGGCGGGCTACGGTGCACCGCGATGGTCCACACGTCTGAACGCATCGCCGCTCGACCGGCGTCGGAGCGCACTCCGTTCTTCGCGGTGGACGAGCCAACAGCGCGACCGACCCCGGTGCTCGTCGAGATCCCGCATGCGGGGCTCGCGGTTCCCGACGGCGTCGAACTTGGGCTTGCCGCGTCCCGCCAGGCGATTCTCCGGGACGCGGACGTTTACGTCGACAAGCTACTTGCCGGCGCGGAGGACACGGGAGCCACGGTGCTCCGGGCGCGGGTCTCACGCTACGTGGTGGACCTCAACCGCGCCCCCGACGACGTGGATCGGGAGACGGTCACCGATCATCCCTCCCCACGCACGATTCAACCTCGAGGGGTCGTGTGGCGCGTGACCACGGACGGCAAACCATCGCTCGCACGGCCGCTTCGTTATGTGGAGCTTCAGGAGCGATTGAACCGATTCTACTTTCCCTACCACCGACGGCTTCAAGAGGAGCTCCAGCGCCTCGCCCGGCAGTTCGGTCACGTCGTCCTGCTTGCATCTCACTCCATGCCATCGATGGGACGGGGCAACGGTTCACGGCGGGCCGACGTGGTGCCGGGTACCCGCGGTCGAACGACCGCGTCCTCTCGCGTCATCGACCTTGTCGATCGCCACTTTCGCGACGCAGGCCTCTCGGTGCGCCACGATGAGCCCTACCGAGGGGGATTTACCACCGGCCACTATGGGCGGCCGGCCCATGGCTGGCACGCCGTCCAGATCGAGCTCAACCGTTCGCTATATGTGCACGAGTCCACCGGCGAGCCCAAGCCCGCCGAAATGGAGGAGCTTCGACGGATCATGGTGAGTCTCGCTGGCCGGCTCGCAGAAATCGAACCGTAGGGCGCCAGGTTGTTTCCGGTGTGGGACGCCCGCCCGAATAGGGGATGAGCTCGCCGGTTCTTGCGCGGTGCGGTGCCCGTCGGACACCGACGTACCTCTGCTCCCCCGGTCGAAGGCCGCACGGAGCAAACGCGAACTGGGCTACTTTGCGATCGGTGCTTCGACCATCACCGCATCGGAGGAGCGAACCTCGAGGCGATAACGGCTATTCGCAGTCTGCAGGTAATAGATATCGCGACCGCAGATGCGCAGGATGCGCTTGACCGGAGTGGTCACGTACTCGTGAAGGCCATCGGGAAACTCGATCACCACAACCGAGCCTTTGCGCGGTGCTCTAAGCAGCCGTCCGATCACGGCTCGGCCGGGCTTCCGCCCCACCTTTCGGAGCACTACCTCCACAAGACCGAGGCTAGCACAGTGAGAGGGTCTGGCAAAACCTTCATTTCTTGTGCTCCACTGCCGTACCTCATGAAATTGGCCTGCGGCCAGACGAGCTATCGTCGCGGGAATGTGGGTAGATCGGCCAGCGGGCCGGTCGCCGCCGGCGCCTCGACAATCCTCGAATCCGCGGCTATGGAGCCGCCCATGCAGGTCATGCCAGCAGGGGCCGGGTGGATCGAAGTGATCTGCGGGCCCATGTTTAGCGGCAAGAGCGAGGAGCTCATTCGCCGGCTGCGACGCGCCCAGATCGCCCGGCTTCCGCTCCAGGCGTTTAAGCCCGCCATCGACAATCGCTACGACCACGAAAAGATCGTCAGTCATTCGGCCGCCAAGATCGACGCCACCCCGGTTCCCGACGTCCACGCCATCGCCCGCATGCTCCGCACCGACACCCGGGTCGTGGGCATCGACGAGGTGCAGTTCTTTTCGTCCGACATCGTGCCGCTCGTCGAACGTCTCGCGGACCAAGGCATGCGGGTGGTTCTCGCCGGCCTCGACCAAGACTACACCGGCAAGCCGTTTCAACCGATGCCCGAACTTCTCGCGCGAGCCGAGAGCGTCACCAAAGCCCTCGCGATCTGCAGTCGCTGCGGCGCCCCCGCAGGCCGGTCGCAGCGGCTGGTCGGCTCCGAGCAACAGGTACAGGTGGGCACCGGCGAAGCCTACGAAGCTCGCTGCCGACGGTGCCATATCCCCCGGATCGAACCCACAAACCGAGAGCTGTCTTTCTAAAACGCCCGAGCTATCGCCCTGTCCAAGCCTGCTCCCCCCGCGGTACAAGGCCAGAGTGGGCCAGCCGAAAGTCCAGGACCCGCCGGCGCGAAACGACCGGCCGAAGCTCCCCGTCCTTGTCCTCCTGGGCCTCGGGGCATGCGGGGTTGGCTTCATGCTGAGCCAGTGCTCGCTCGACCGCGATCGGGTTCAAGAATCCGCAAGCTCCGGCGACGATCGAAGCGCCTCCTCCCGTTCCTCCGACGCCTCGGCGGACGCTGCGGTCGAAGACGGGGAAGTCGATGCGGCAGTCGTCACGGTGGCGGAGACACCGGCACGACGTCGCCTCGCGCCGGGCCGCATCGCGTACCTCCGCTGTCCGGGCGCCGAAGTTCAGGCGGCGGCGTTTCCATGTCCCCGCGACCGGGACTTCGAGCAAGCGGTATGGACGATCCTTGAAGAGCTTCCGCGCTGTCCCCTCCCCGCGCCTGGGATCGGGGAAGCCGACCTTCGAGTGATCGTGGAACCCGGCGAGCGAACCGAGCTCCGGCTTCGTCGACGCGGAGAGGACGAATCCCCCGGACTCTCGGCCCCCGAGCTCCTCGAGTGTCTTCGCCCGCGCATGGCCGACCTCCAAACCGAACTCCGCGTCGACGAACTGGTCGTCTCGTTCCGATTCTCGCTCGTCGCGGATTGAGCCTCAGGCCGCCTTCAAGAGTTCGCAGGCAAGGCCGAGAAACACCGCGCGAAGCGTTTCGATCTCGGGCTGATCGACCACGGCCAACGCCGCTCGTGGACTCACCGGGTTTCGCACCTGAAGCAGCTCTTCCCAACGCTCGGGCACCCGAAACGCCCGGACCGGAAGGGGCGCATCGGGATTGGCGAGAAGTGGTCGGTCCATCAGGGGATGAAGCGCCGAACGGAGCTCGCCTTCGTCCACCTGACTCGCGCCATCGCGCAGGAGCTCACCCGGTGAAAACGCGATCGGAATCGTCTCTTCATGACTCAGCGCCTCGGGCACGAACGACCAGGTCCCTCGACGCCATGCAAACGCATCGGCAATCCGATGCCGAATCTGGCCGTGAATCGCTCGACACAGCTCGACCGGTCGAAGCACCCCAAGACCCACGAGGGCATCCCCCAGACGACCGTCGTAACGCTCGAGGAGCGCGAGCGCCATGTCGACTTCCATGCGAAGGCAATAACCCTCGCGCACGAGGAACTCACCGAGGAGTTCGCTTCGGTCGTTCGAACCGACAAAGTCCGGCCGTCCCTCGAGAAAGTAGACCTTCTTTCGACGCTCCCCGTTCTGGAGGTGAAGAAGCCCGGTCTCACCGCCGATCCAGATTCGATGAATCACCGGCAAAAGCTCACCGCCCGACAAGTGTCCCCGCCGCGACGCGCGAAGAATCTCCTCCGGGCGCCACTGGAGCGCTGGCGACGTGACAAAGCGCGTGAGTTCGGCGAGCCGGTCAGCGCGAACATAAGGCCGACCCTTCTTGGACACCGGGGTGCTCTGCACCAGCTGCCCACCGGTGATCAACCGAACCAGACTCGGAAAGCTCAACGGACCGACCACGCCCTGGTCCAGCCGGACTTCGTAGATCGCTGGCGAGCCGTCCATCGCGCCCTCGGCGAGGAGCGCTTCCTCAGTGCTCACTTCATTCGTATCGAACAGGTTGGTCGGTCGCGCCTGTCCGCCGTCTTCGGAAGTCTCCCCATCGGACACTCCGCGAATGAGATTGAGCCGCGCGAGAAGCCGGGCGAGCCGCGTCGGTCCGCGAATCAAACCTCGGCGACGAATCACTTCATCGATTCCTCGAGCGAACTGCGCCGCCGACGGACGCTCGCTCGGATCCACGCAGAGACCAAGGCGAAGCACCCGGAGGACATCTTGGGGGATGCGCCGCGGACTCTTGTGAAGGGTGCTCAAGTCACCGTCTCGAATCCGGAGCAACACGTCGAGGTCTCGGCCCGAACCGAAGAGCGGCTCCCCCACGAGCATTTCGGCAAACACCGTAGAGAGCGTGAACACGTCACTCTTGCCATCGAGCGGTCGACCGGTGACTTGCTCGGGCGACATGTAGCCGAGCTTTCCGCGAACCTGGCCATCGTCGGTGCGTGACTCGTAACCCGCAGCCCGCGCAATTCCGAAATCGCTCAGCTTGACGTATCCGGTATGGGTGAGGAGGACGTTCGCGGGACTGACGTCGCGATGCACCAGGTTGAGCGGGCTCCCTTCGTCGTCGCGCATCCGGTGAGCGTAGGAAAGCGCGTGCGCGGTCTGAGACGCCACGTGAAGGACCACATCGAGGGGAAGCTCTTGGTCGCGCGACGACAGATGGCGAAGGAGCCGGTTGACGTTGGTGCCGACGACCAGCTCCATCGCGAGGACGAGCTCGCCGCCAAGCTCGCCAAAGTCGAACACCTGGACGATGTTCGGATGCTCGAGATGCGCAGCGAGCCGCGCTTCATCGATAAACATCGCGACGAAGTCTGGATCTTTCGAGTACTGCGGAAGGATCCGCTTGAGCGCCACGCGCTTATAAAAACCGTGGGGCCCGGTGCGTTTTGCGATGAAC
>JBCCZL010000477.1:0-7981 GCA_039187775.1 Myxococcota bacterium | reverse complement strand
CGCGCCTCCAGCACGGGCACCGCTCGCACCGTCGCGAAGCTGGATCCACCCACGGGTCCTTTGCAACAGCCTGCTGGTGTCCCATCGCAGGAAGGACGATTTGTAGGGCCCATCACGCTCCGTTCCCGACTGGTGACGGTGAGTTGACGCCGTCCGCTCGGCACCGCCAGGAGACCGTCGGCTTTGCGGTGTGCGCCAGCGCGCGGCGCGCGGATCACGCGTGGCACAGCGGTTGCTCTTCTGGTGTCCCATGTCGGAAATCTTCGACGCGACTGGGCCGATGCACCGAGCCCTCGGTTACCACCTCGAGCGGCAGAACCTGATCGCTTCCAATATCGCCAACGCCGAAACGCCGGGCTTTCGCCCCCGCGAGCTCGTTCGCACCCCTCCGGTCGAAGAAGGCGGTCGCCTTCCAATGACCCGAACGATCGGCGCGCACCTTCGCGCCGACGGCTCCCGCCCAGGCGAGTGGGAGACGATCGAAGACACCACCCATCGTCCGGGGAACGACGGCAACGCCGTCAACCTCGAACGCGAGATGTCGCGGATGGCCGCCAACAACCTCCGCTACGACGGAGTCAGCAACACCCTCACTCGGCATATCGCCATGCTTCGGTACGCCGCCAACGACGGAAACGGCTAAGGAGCGCGCTCTCGCGCAAACATGAACCGCGCAGCAATCAAAGGACCTCGCAATGAACTTCTTTAGCGCCATGGAGATCGCCGCCTCGGGGCTCACCGCCCAGCGGACGCGAATGAACGTGCTCTCCTCCAACCTCGCGAACGCGCGCACCACCCAGACCGAAGAGGGCGGCCCCTATCGCCGCCGCGACCCCGTGTTTCGCGCGGTACCGGTCGCCACGCGCTTCGAAGAAATGGTGCGCGATCCCGCTGCCCAGGACGCCTTCATGGTCACCGTCCCGGAGATTCGCGAAGACGAAGAACCGCCGCAGCAGGTGTTCGACCCCAATCACCCGGACGCCAACGAAGACGGCTTCGTCGAGCTGCCGAACGTCAATGTGGTTGAGGAAATGGTCAACCTGATCACCGCATCCCGAGCCTATGAGTCCGGCGTGACGGTGATTCAATCCCTGAAGACGATGGCCCGCTCGGCGATCAACATCGGAGCCTAACCCAATGACCGCTCCCATCGGCCTTCCGGAAACGCTCGGCACCCTTCTTCCCAACCCGACGGTTCCCGCCGAGGGCGCCGACCCGGTCACACCGTTCGTGGAGCGGCTCGAGCAGGTCGCCGCCGAGGCCGACGCCATGCAGAAGGAAGCCGCCGAAATGTCGGAGGGCTTCGCCGAAGGTCGGCACAACGATATTCACGGAACGATGATCGCGATGAGCCACGCCGATATCTCACTTCGCTTTGCCGCCAACGTGCGCAACCGAGTGATCGAGGCCTACCGCGAAGTGATGCGAATGGGGGCATGAGGCACTGAATGGCTGACCCCGCGTCCGAAGAGACGCCCGCCACCGAAGAGGAAGCTCCGCCCCCCGCCGAGGAGGAAGCTCCTCCGAGCACCCCGCTCGGAAAGGTCCGCGCGCGCTGGGAAGCGCTCTCGGCAAGGAACCGGCTTCTTCTCGCGTTTGGCGTCGCCGCGGCCATCGCCATTTCCGCGGTCGTCTATCTCTCGAACGCGGAGGGGAGCTTTGAAACGCTCTTTGCCGGGCTCTCCCCCGAAGACTCGGCCGCAGTGACCGACCGTCTTCGCACAATGGACATTCCCTTCGAGCTTGGCGAGGCGGGATCGACCGTGCTCGTCCCGGCTGACAAAGTCCACGAAGCGCGCCTGACGCTGGCGTCCGAGGGGCTACCCGCGGGCGGGGCACTCGGCTTCGAGCTCTTTGATGAGCAGCGTTTCGGCGAAAGCGAGTTCTCGGAGCGGGTGAAATATCACCGAGCATTGGAAGGCGAGCTCTCCCGCACGATTTCGCATCTCGCAGGCGTCGACCACGCGCGGGTTCACCTCGTGCTTCCTCGACGGGCGCTCTTCAGCAATGAGGATCAGACTGCCACCGCATCGGTCGCCCTTCGCCTTCGGCCGGGTTGGCAGATGCGGGAAGATCGGGTCCGCGGAATCGTCCATCTCGTGGCGTCGTCGGTCCGCGGCCTCTCCCCGGAAAACGTCACCGTGGTCGATGGTCACGGCCGTTCGCTCTCCAATGGAGAGCGAGAAGAGGGCGATCTCGCGTCTGACGCGCTCGACTTTCGGCAGCGCCTCGAAAGCGAAAAGGCGAAAGCGATTCAGAACCTGCTCGACGCGAGTCTCGGCCAGGGCAAAGCGGTGGTGCGCGTCGCTGCGGATGTGAGCTTTCGGCGAGAGGAGCAAACCGAGGAGCGGTTTGACCCAGAAGCGGTCGCCACCCGCAGTTTTCAGATCGAAGAAGAGCGCGACCCGAACCAAACCGGCGGCGGCGCCGAAGGAGTTCCCGGCGCGGTCTCGAATCTTCCCGGGGGTCCAGAGGCGACGGCCGGCGCAGGCACGCCGGGCCTCGCTCGGCGCAACGAGACCCGAAACTTCGAGGTCAGCAAGGTCACACGGCGCCGCATCGAGCCGGTCGGTCGGCTCGAGCGACTCAACGTGGCGGTCGTCGTCGACGGTCGCTGGACCGGCGAAGGGGCCGATCGGACCTTCGAAACCCGACCGGAGGAAGAGCTCGAGCAGCTTCGGTCGATCATCGCGAGCGCCGCCGGCATCAACACCGAACGGGGCGACCAGATGACGGTCGAGTGCGTCCCGTTCTTCGATGGAGAAGATCCCAACGCCCTTCCGCCGCCGGATCTCCTGGCCGAGCTCGAGCGCTGGCTTCCGGTGATCGGCATCGGTGTCCTCGTACTGGTGGCCCTCATCGTCGCGCTCATCGTTTGGCGCCGACGACGGAAACGGAAAAAGGAACACGAGGAACGCCGCGAAAAGCTGGTCCAGCTCGCGACCGGCGAAGGCGGCGGCGTCCTCGGCACCGGCGAAGAAGGCGAAGAGGGCGTCGACGGAGCGCTCCCCGAACTCACCCTCGAGGATATCCCGAACGAGTCCGAGGCTGACATTCGTCTCCTCGCCCATGAGCTCGCCGAAGCCGATCCGAGCCTCGCCGCACGCGTAATGCAGATGTGGCTCCGGGAAGCGGAAGAAGACAACGCGGACGAAGACGGCGCACAGGAGGCCGCGTGAGCGAACTCGCCACGGTGAAGAAGAAGGACGAGCCGTACCGCGTCGACTCACTGAGCGGTGAAGAAAAGGCGCTCCTGTTTTTGGTGAGCCTCGATGAGCGCGTCGCGACCGCGGTGATGGCCCATCTCGAGCGGAAAGAGCTCTCCCGAATCCGAAAAGCATCGGAAAAGCTCACCGAGGTGACCGCTCCCACGATTACCGCGGTCCACCGAGAGTTTGTGAGCCGGATCAAAGAAGGCGTTCCCGCCAGCCTCAAAGGCAGCGGGGCCTATCTCCGACGCCTCACTGGCAAGGCCCTCGGAGAAGGCCGCGCCGCCGAAGTGTGGGATGACCGAAAGACACCCGAAGGGCCGGTCGCCCAGCTCTCGAACCTCGACATCCCGACCATCATGGCGCTCCTCGAAAAGGAAAAGCCGCAGACCTTGGCAGTGGTGCTCTCGCTCTTCGAGCCGGGTCGGGCGGCCGAGCTTCTCGCCGAAATGGACAGCGAAAAACAGGCCGAGGTGGTGCTCCGGATGGCGCGCCTCCAGGCGATTCCCGAGTCGGTCATCGAACAGATCGAAGAGCAGTTTGCGGCGGAGATCGCCGCCCTCGGCGACGACAAGCGACGCAACGTGAAGGGCATCGAAGCGGCGGCGGCGGTGGTAAAGCGGATGGAAAGCGACGTCAGTGAAGAGCTGATGGAAGAACTCGCATCGATCGACGAAGCGATCGCCGAAGATCTCAAGAAGAGCCTCTTCACCTTCGAGGATCTGATTCGCGTCGACGGAAAGGGCATGCAGCAGCTCCTGAAGGAGGTGTCCACCGACCAGCTTGTCGTCGCGATGAAGAACGCGAGCGAGGACATCAAGGAGAAGATCCTCGGCAATGTCTCGTCCCGGGCGGCCGCGCTCCTTCGCGAAGAGCTCGAACTCATGGGCCCGGTCCGGGTGTCCGAAGTCGAGGAAGCGCAGCAGGCGATCTGCGCGGTCGCGGCAGGTCTCGCGCAAGATGGCCGCATCGTGATCGCGTCCGAGGGTGGCGGCGACTATGTCTGACTCGAGCCCGGCCCTATCGATCTTTCCCGCGGTCGACACCGGCACAGAAGACATCCAGCCGGTACAGTGGATGGAGGCCAGCGCGGCGGTACCGGAACCCCTCTTCTCTGAGCCGGAACCTGGCGAGCCCTCGGCACAAGAATCGAGGGAAGCCCGCCAGGCCGCGGCCCGGGACCAGCTTTCAGAAACTCCCGCCGAACACCCCGGACCGATTCCTGCGCCGG
This sequence comes from Myxococcota bacterium, assembly GCA_039187775.1. Classification (GTDB taxonomy): domain Bacteria; phylum Myxococcota_A; class Polyangia; order Polyangiales; family JBCCZL01; genus JBCCZL01. The sequence continues at coordinate 3,541 of JBCCZL010000477.1, read as the reverse complement.
CGGTTCCCGCGGATCCGCACCTTCCGACCCCGCCGCCCGGCGCAGGCTCGGTCGTCCCCGAGAGCATGCTTCCGCCCGCCGACCTCACGTCGCAGGCGGCGGAAACCGAGGTGCTTCGGCACGAGCTCGACGCCGCCAAACAGGCGTTCGCCCAAGCCGCCGCGGAACTCGCGACCGCTCGCGCCCGCACCATCCTCGATGCCGAGGAGACCCTCGTCGAGCTGGCGGTGGACATCGCCGGCGCAGTCCTCGAGCAGGCCCTCGACGTCGAAGACCATCATCGGACATTGGCTCGGGCGGCGATTTCGGCCCTCGGTGAGGCCGAAGAAGTCATCCTCCGGACGTCGACCGAAGGCTACGAAGTGCTCCGTGACGTCTACGGTGAGGACAAGCTTGCGGTGGGCAGCACGCGAGTCACCCTTCGCTCCGATCCTTCGCTTACGGGGCTCGGCTGCATCGCCGAGAGTCCCGACGCCACCGTTGACGGGCGCATCGACGCACGACTTCAAAACGTACGCCGAGCCCTCGCCGACGAAGTGCGACGCCGCCGGGCAGAGGTCGAAGGATGAGCCTCGACCTTGCACCCTATCGCCCCATTGCGCGACGAGCCGCGGCTCCCGGTGTCGAAGGCCGGCTCTCCGACGCGGTGGGCCTGGTTCTCGAAGCCCGCGGACTTCGGGCGACCCTCGGCGACGTGTACGAACTCCGCCCATCGGGTCGACTTCCGCTGGAGGCCGAAGTGGTCGGCATTCGCGGAGAGCGAACCTTGCTCATGCCCCTCGGCCAGACCGACGGGCTCGAAGTCGGTACCCCCCTCCGGCGGGTCGGCCGGTCGCTCTACACCTCGGTGGGCCGTGCGCTCCTCGGTCGGGTGGTCGATGGCCTCGGTCGGCCGATCGATGGCGGGCCAGCCCTCGAACTGGACGCCGAGCGCCCGCTTTACGGCACCGACCAAAATCCGCTCCGTCGGCGCCCCATCGAGGAGGGCTTCTCTGTCGGCGTGCGCGCGATCGATGGCGTTCTCACGTTTGGGGTGGGTCAGCGGGTCGGCATCTTTGCCGGCGGCGGGGTGGGAAAGAGCTCGCTTCTCGCGATGATGGTCAAGAACGCCCAGGCGGACGTCACGGTGATCGCCCTCATCGGAGAACGGGGCCGCGAAGTCGAGGAGTTCGTCAACCGGACGCTCGGAAAGACGGGTCTCAAACGGTCCGTGGTGGTGGCGGCCACAAGCTCCGAGCCACCGCTGGTCCGCGCGCGGGGTGCCCTCTACGCGGCGACCGTCGCCGAGTACTTCCGAGCGAAGGGCCATCGGGTGCTCTTCATGATGGACTCGGTGACCCGCTACGCGATGGCGCTTCGGGAGATCGGTCTTGCGACCGGAGAACCCCCCACCACCAAAGGCTACACGCCTACCGTCTTCGCGGCGCTGCCGCGGCTCCTCGAGCGGGCGGGCAATAGCGCGGGCCCGGGATCGATCACCGGCATCTACACGGTACTCGTGGAAGGCGATGACCTCGCGGACCCGATCGCGGACGCGTGCCGCGCGATTCTCGACGGCCACATCGTGCTCTCCCGAGACCTCGCAGAGCGTGGCCACTTTCCCGCGGTGGACATTCCGAAGAGCGTGTCTCGAGTGATGGGCTCGGTGACCACGCCGGAACACCGGGGCGCCGCCGGCAAAGCGCGGTCCCTCCTCGCGTCCTATCGGGAAGCGGAAGACCTTCTCGCGATCGGCGCGTATCGCGAAGGCTTCGTGCCTCGCCTCGACGAGGCGATCGCGCGGATGCCGGACCTCGAGGGGTTCCTCCGGCAGGACCTCGACGAGCCTTCCGACCTCGCGGGAAGCGAGGCCGCCCTCCGAGCGCTTTGGAGCAAACCTCATGCGAAATAGAAAGCGCCTGCGGCGAATCATCCAAGCCCAGGAAACTCAGCGGTCGGTGGCGCGGGCCGAGCTCGCAGAGCGGCGAGCCAAGCTTCGGCACGCGAGCGACGCGGCCGAGGCGAAGGCACGCGCGCTCGATGAGGCAACCGGAGCGCTCACCCGTCGACGCGCGGTGGGGGCAGACGCACTGGTAACGGAGGCGGAAGCGATCTCGGTGACCCGCTCCCATGCGCTTCTCGCCAAAGACGTGGTCGAAGACTGGATTCGAAGCTGCGAAGAACAAAGCGAAGTTCTTCGGGAGAGCGCGGTCCGGGTGCGCTCCTTTGAACGGGCCGACGAGCGTCTCGCGCGACGCGAGGCCGAACGGGCGGCGCGCCGAGAACAAGAAGAACTCGACGATATCAGCGCTGGTCGTAGGAGATTTCGCTCGCGTCGATCCAAAACGGGGAGTGACAAATGAAGGTTGGCGTGATCGACCGTTCGGGCCCCGAACGACACGAGCCCGGACCGGAAGAGTCGGGGGAGAATGCGCCGTTCCACACAGAGCTCGCCCAGGTGGTGCGCGACGAAGCGTCCTGGTCGGTCTCGGGCCCGCGTGCGAACGCACGACCGGAGCCGCACAGCGCCCCCGAGAAACGCGAGTTTCGGCCGTCGGACGAGTCGTCATCAGAAAACGCTCCGGCAAGAACCGCATCGCACGGCAAAACTCCTGGGAACCAAACGGTGTCGAACCGTGCAGCGGCGGCGGACAGCGCGCCCGGGGACAATGTGGCGGCAGGCAACCCGGCGGCAGGCAACCCGGCGGCAGGCAACCCGGCGGCAGGCAACCCGGCGGCAGGCAATGCGTCCACCGGCAATCCGGCGGCGGACGGTGGCTCCAGTGACGGCGGCGCTTCCCCGACCCAAGCAGCCGCCACCCCGAATGGAGAGACCACAGCTCACGGGCCGAAAGGGAATCACCCTGCTTCGATCGGAAATGAGCCCGTGGCTCCCAAGGCCGATGGCACAACGCTCGCCGCCGATGGAGAGGTGGAAGGTGAAGACGGCACCGAATCCCTGGATCCAGAGGCCGAAGCCGATCTCGATGGCGACGTGGACACCGACGCCGGGCTTCGGGTCCGTCGCGGTGCGCGCAAGGGCTCCTCCGACGCGGACTCGGGCGGTCGTCAGGGGCATGGAGGGCGAGAGGGAAAGGGGGCGGCCCGAGCCGACGTCGCGCCCTCGGAGTCACGCCCCACCGAACGGCAGGCGGCGAAGGAACCGGCCCCACCCACGACACCGCGACCCGCGGTAGAGTCGGCGCGGGTCGATGGCCTTCGCGGCCCGGCAACCCCGTCGCCGTCTGGATCCCTCGCGGCCGGATCGATCGCGCCTCCCACCCCGCTTCAGGTCGCCCTCCAGGTCTCGAGCCACGCGGCCGCCGACGCCGCCAAGGCTGCGCCTCCACCCGCGGCCGCACTTCCATCGCCATCGCTTCAGGAACTTCAGCAGATGCGAGAAGCGTCCGCGTTTCGTGTCGCTCAGGTGGCCGGCGGAAACGAAGCCAACGTCGAACTCAACCACCCCTCGCTCGGCCAGTTTCGCTTTGCCATCAACCTGGAGCGACGCGCCCTCGCACTTCGGGTCCACGCACCGAGCGTCGCCGCGGCGGCGGCGCTG
>JBCCZL010000476.1:0-7996 GCA_039187775.1 Myxococcota bacterium | reverse complement strand
GTGCAGCGTCCGGGGCGGTCGTTTTTTCTCAAGATCGCGGGCGAGGTTCAGTGAGCCTCACATCGGCGTGGATGTAAGCGGAGAGCTTACCTGTCCTCACGGGCACCTGTTTCGAACGGCCTGCGCGGGTTGGCGAGCGGGGGAAGAAATCACGTTGTCGAAACGGCCCGACAACCCGACACCGCCGCCCGATGACCTGATTTTTCAAGGGCCATTCGCGCTCTCCAGAGTTATTTATCACCTGACTTGACGGGGATGAACGGAGGCCCCAGGTGCCTCCTAATGAAAATGATAATTGATATCAGCAGGGTGGGGAGCCTCGGTGTCCTCGTCGCTTTGATGCTTGCATCGGCCTCGGGCTGCGGTGACGACGACGATGCGAACAACCCGACTTCCGACGCGAGTACCGCCGACGGGACCGTCGCGGACACAAGCACCTCGGATGCGAATCCCCCGGATACGGGTACCCCGGATGCAGAACCGCAGGAGCCCGTTGACCCGCTGTACGTAGCCCACTTCACCCAGCAGACGCCAGATGCGTTCAACTCTCTCGTCGGCATTGTGTCCGACCTGAGCGCCGGCACGCAGTTTGACGTCACTGGCGCGCTCACGTTCCCCGGGTTCCTCGGTGTGGTGACGCCTCCTACTCCCAACGGCAGCTTCTTCGTGATGCTCGGCGATGAGACGGTCATCATCCGCTACGACATCAGCGAGACCGGGGAGCTCGTCGAGTTCGATCCCCGCCTCAACTACAGCTCGCTCGGTGCTACTCGCGGTAACTTCATGCTGAGCTTCGCCCACTTTATCTCGGAGGACCGCGCCTACATGGTGGTGCCAGACGCGCTTTCGGTGCTGGTCTGGAATCCCCAGACGATGACCATCGTCGAGAGCATCGATCTTTCTTCCGGTTTGACGCCGCCGGATAACCTTCGGACGCGGACGACGGACTCTAGGATCGACGCCCAGGGACGCCTGCTCGTTCCCATGGGCTACTGCCGATTCATGAACGATGACAATACCTGCGCGCCGCTGATGCGTGTCGCGATCATCGACCCCACCGATTTCAGCGTGACCTACGACGAGGACACACGCTGCGGGCGCCCGACCCTTTCGGTGACCGATGCTTCAGGCGCGATTTACTTCATCTCGCATCCGGGCCAGTCGTCGCAGTTCGTGGGTGGGGCCGCGGGCGATCCGGCGTTTCCCGGGTGTCTGATTCGCGTGCAGGCTGGCGCCGACGGCTTCGACCCGAACTACTACGTCAACCAGCTGGACCTTACGCCGGAGGGTCGGCCTATCGGCAGCATCATTCCGGGGGTGGGCAACCGGGCTTACGCGACGGTCTGGCCGCGGAGTCCCGACGAGTTCGATGCGGCAAACTGGTTCGAGCTACGCTCGGAGCCGGTGTGGCAGGTGTTCTCCTTCGAGCCCGGAAACGAGGCCGCGACCTTTGCCCTCGAGAGTGGGATTCCGACCACTGCCGACCAAATCTCCGGTCGACTTGTGAGCGTTCGGCGCCCGAGTGGCGAAGACGAACTCATCCCCGTGGCCCTGACGAACCCCGATGGCTTTGATTCCACGACGTTCAACGACGTCAGTGACCCGAACAACTGGGCGCCCGGCATCGTGTTCCCCGGCTTCGCATACTCTGTGAACCGAGCGCGCTGAGGGCGCCTGGGCTGGGGACCTCGCCGAACACAGTTGCAAGCGTCCCCAGCTTTAGCTTGCGAGCTTGGCGATTCGTTTGGCCGAGGCTTCGATCGCTTCGAAGGTCCTTCGGCGGCGGACATCGAAGGCGAGCTCCTTGTCCTCGCGGACCTTGAGCAGGATCGGTGCGCAGTGCACATCGACGAACTTGCTCTTCGACGAAAGCTTCCGGAGGGCCAGGTCGGCTTTGCGCTGCTGACGTGCGGTGTGGACGGTGTTGCAGCGGCGGGCCGCTTTGGCGATCGCCCGAGCGGTCTTCACAAGGTCCTGCCGTACGCGTTCGACTTTGGCGGTCCCCGCGCCGCGGGCTTCCCGTGCCGCCTCGTGGAGCCGGTGGCTCCGGGGTTCGAACTCGGCGATGACTTCCTCGAGGCGTCGCTCTTCGAACCCTTCGATCCGAACCCCGCCTTCCGTCGCGTTGATCAGGCGTAGCTTTCCGCGAAGGTCGTAAGCGACCGTCTCGAACCAGCGGAGGAAGAGCACCATGTCGTGAGCGGTCGCGATCTCTCCGCCGCCCCACGCGGGCACCCGGACGGCTGGCTTGACGCGGGGCGGGGTCTTGACCCCGTGCGAGCGGAACGTCGCCAGCATCTCATCGGAGTATTCGAGCTCGAGAAAACGTCCGCGGTCGTGAGCGGTCATGCCGCCCCGACCGGTGTGCTTCGCGTACACCTGGCCGCCGGTATACGCGAGGTCCTGACCCACGAGCACGATCGGGTCGGCGCCCCAGGCGCGGGCGAGCGCGAACGCGGCGGTGGCCACCGACGCCCCATACGCGAGGATCGGGGTGTCGAGCATCGCGGAGAGCGTGTGGAACGGGTCGCTTCCCGGCATGAACGCCACCTTCTGGGCGACGTCGACGGCGTGGTTTTTGGGGTTGGCACTGAGATCGAGCGCGAGAATCTTGCTGTTGCTTGCCGCGGGCCCAAGGCTCGGGGTCACGTCCATCGCTTCGACGCAGGTCAGGACATCGATCGGTGCGCCGTAGGTCGTGACCGCCGGAGCGGCGGTGTTCACGGTGAAGATGGCGCCGCGTTTGCTCGCTTCGACAAGGAGCTCGCCGTTTTTGTCGAGGGATGGCCCGGCGGAGACGATGAACGCGGGCAACCCTTCGAGCGGTTTTCCAAGCGTGTGGTAGAACGGCACGTCGGCCACGTTGGGGAGGTTTCGGAGCGCCGCTTCAAGGATGAGGTTGTACCGCTCCATGAACGTGTTTTTTCGAAGCTGCTTTAGGCCTTCGGCCTCGTTCAGAGTCGCCATGAGCTCCGCGTGCGCCTTCGGAAACGCGCGCCGGTAGGCGGGTGGCACAAGGAGCACCGTCCGGTCCCCGGCGAAGGACGCGCGGATCAGATGCTCGATCATCGGTGCCCGTTCGCTGATCACCGTGACCTGTGCGAATACCTCTGGGGCCTCGCGTTGAAACGCGTCCACGAGCTCTAAACGCGGCTCGAAGATCGTGAGGCGCTCGACGCCGGCCGCGAGCAGGGCCTTCGGTCGGTATCCGAGCCCGGTGCCGAACAGCACCACCACCTCTGCCTCGACATCGCTCGACTCGACAAAGTCTCGCGCGGCCTGGTCGGGGTCGGTCCGCCCTTCGAGGTAGTCGTCGCCGATCCGAAGCGTCGCTTTGCCGGAGGTCGACGGTAGGATCTCATGTGGTTCAGTGTGGGTCGATTCGCTAGGCATCGTGCGGACTGGTGCAGGGGATGGGCCAATGCCTCAAGGACGCGGCGGGGCGCCAAGATCGGAGAGATCGAAGAGGAAGCCGTCATCGGGGTGGCGGTTGGCCTCTTCGGGCCTGCCAAACGTTTGGCACCTGTGGCGGGAACCCCGCGACTCCCCGACCGAATCGCCGCGGCACGCCGCTTGCTCAATCCCTGGCCATGAGCAGCGACCTTTCGAATCCCGAAGTTCGAATTGCCGGGCGCCCCGTCGGTTTGGCGCACCCGCCGTTCGTGATCGCGGAGATCGGCATCAACCACGAGGGCCACATGCAGAAAGCGCTGCGCATGATCGACGACGCGGCCGACGCCGGCGCCGAATGCGTGAAGTTTCAGTCCCACGTCATCGAAGATGAGTACATCCCCGCGGCTGGGGAAGTCATTCCGGGAAATGCGAAAGAGTCGATCCTGACGATCATGGAGCGCTGTGCGTTCGACGAAGCCGAAGAGCGGCGCCTCAAGGCTTACACCGAGGACCGGGGCATGGTCTTTCTCTCCACACCCTTTTCACGGGCGGCGGCGGACCGGCTCGAGGGCATGGGGGTGGCGGCCTACAAGATCGGATCCGGCGAGTGCAATAACCTTCCGCTGGTTGACCACATCGCGTCGTTCGGCAAACCGATCATCGTCAGCACGGGAATGAACGACCTTGCGAGCGTCGGTCGGACGGTGGCGGTGCTCGAGGCACGACAGGTGCCCTACGTGCTTCTGCACTGCACTTCGATGTATCCGACCCCCTATCGGCAAGTGCGACTCGGTGCCCTCAGCCAAATGGCCGAGGCGTTTCCCCGGGCGGTGCTCGGCCTGAGCGATCACTCGCTCGGAAACTACACCTGCTTCGGCGCAATTCCGTTCGGGGCCCGAGTGCTCGAAAAGCACTTCACCTCGGATGTGACCTGGCCCGGACCCGACGTGCCGATTTCGATCACCCCGGAGGAGCTTCGGCGCCTTATCGAGGGCTCCCGGGCGATTTTCGAAGCGCTTGGTGGCGAAAAGGAAGTCCTCGCCGAGGAACAGCCCACGATCGACTTCGCCTATGCCTGCGTGGTGACCACCGAAGAGATTCGGGCGGGCGAGCCGTTGTCGCCGGCGAACATCTGGGTGAAGCGACCGGGGACGGGCGAGATTCTCGCGGCGCGTTATCACGAGCTCCTCGGCAAGATCGCGAAGAGCGACATCCCCGCCAATAGCCAGCTTCGCTGGGAGCAGGTCGTTGCCTAGCCCCCAGAAGCATCGAATGCGGGTGGTGTTCCTTACGGGGACCCGGGCCGATTTTGGGAAGATCAAGTCGCTGATCTCGGCGCTCGTCGACGATCGCGACAGGTTCGATGTGCATGTGTTCGCCACCGGAATGCACATGGAGCCGAAGTACGGCTTCACCGTCCAAGAGATTCAGAAGTGCGGCTTCCCCAACATCTACACCTATATCAATCAGGCCTCGCAGGGAGTTCTCGACCGCACCCTTGCCAACACGGTGCTCGGCTTCGGAGACTATGTTCGGCTCATCGAGCCGGACCTCATCGTCGTTCACGGCGACCGGTCCGAGGCCCTGGCGGGTGCGCTCGTGGGCTCGATCAACAACATTCTCGTCGCGCACGTCGAGGGTGGGGAGCTCTCCGGGACGATCGATGAGCTGATTCGTCACGCGGTGAGCAAGATGAGCCACCTCCATTTCGTGTCGAACGAAGCCGCCGCCACGCGGCTCCTTCAGCTTGGCGAGGATCCGGGGACGATTCACGTCATCGGCTCCCCCGACATCGATATTCTGACATCGCCGTTCCTTCCCTCCCTCGACTGGGTCAAGGCCCATTACGACATCCCCTTCGATGAGTTCGGGGTGCTCGCCTTTCATCCGGTGACGACGGCGCTCCCCACCCTTCAGGAGGAAACGGTTGCCCTTCTTCAGGCGGTAGAGGACTCGAACATTCCTTACGTGGCGATCTATCCCAACTCCGACCCCGGCTCGGAGATCATCCTCGCCGAATACGAGCGGGCCTTCGCAAAGAACCCGAGGGTCCGCGTGTTCCCGTCGGTCCGGTTCGAGGCGATGCTCGTCCTGCTTCAAGAGGCACGGCTGGTCCTTGGGAACTCGAGCATGGGGATCTGCGAAGCGCCCTATTACGGAACCCCGACCGTTAATGTCGGCACTCGCCAGCAGGGGCGCACGAAGAATCCGCACATTCTCCACGCGGCCGCCAACCGGCACGAGATCCTCCGGGCGATCCGGTGCGCGTTGGAGCTAAGGCAGATTCCGAAGAGTCGAACCGAGCGTGGCCAGGGCGATAGCCACCTCCGGTTTCTCGATGTGCTGTCGGAGCCATCGCTCTATCAAACTCCGGTCCAGAAGCGTTTTCACGATCTGCCGGCCGACGCGGTCAAGAGCGATCGACCTGGCCCGCCCTCGATTCGCCCCCAGCGGAAACGGAGCGCGGCATGAGCACGGTAGCCATCGTCCCCGCGCGGGGCGGCTCGAAGAACCTTCCACGAAAGAATCTGGCGCTGCTCGGTGGGCATCCGCTGGTCGCGTGGAGCATTCGTGCGGCGCTTGCCTCGGACTCGGTCGATCGGGTGGTGGTGTCGTCCGACGACGAAGAGATCCTCACGGTGGGTTCGCTGTATGGCGCGGAGCCGATCGCCCGCCCGAGGCACCTCGCCACCGATGTCGCGACGAGCGAAGGGTTGGTCATTCATGCCCTCGACATGCTCGGGAGCAAGAGCGCGAAGTTCGAGACGGTGGTCCTCCTTCAGCCGACCTCTCCACTGCGGACCGATGTGGATGTTGATGCCGCGCTTGAACTTCGGATCCGCGAAGATGCCGATGCGGTGATCTCGGTGTACGAGCCCACCCACTCGCCGTTTAAGGCGTTCTATCAAGATCCGGCGGGCCATCTTTGTCCCGTCGCCGGCAAAGGCCTTCCCTTCGTGTCGCGCCAGTCGCTCCCCCGCGCCTACATGCCGAATGGAGCGATCTATGTGGTGCAGACCGCGGAGTTTCGAAGGCGACGGCAGTTTCTCGGGGAGCGGACCCTCCCGTATGTGATGCCGATCGAGCGGAGTATCGATATCGATGACGAAGAGGACCTGCGGCACGCGAGTCGGGTGATCGATACGCTGGGCCTCTCGCTGCCGCGCTTTCACAACACCCCGTCGATGGCCGCCAAGGCGGCGCGTGAGTCGGTTGCCGCGCTGGAGTTTCTCGAGGAGTCGGTTCGGCCGGGCGACCTCCTGGACTTCGCCGCCGACCTGTTTGATCACGAAGAACTTCTTGCCGGTGGGAGGGGACGATGAACGAGACGTTGATTCAGGGGCTCTGTGCGATCGCCCAATGCGAAAACGCCCGAGACGCCGAGCGGCTCCGACGCCGACTGACCCAAACGGTGGGGCAAGACGAATCCACCCTCCTTCCGCTCCTCGACGCCCTCGTCGCGCGAACCGCCGAAGTGGAGCGTCTTCGCCATCTCGCAGGCACCGACTCGCTGACCCAGGTGCCGAACCGACGCTCGTTCGAAGCTGCCCTTGAGCGAGAGATTTCCCGCCACAATCGGAGCGCATCGGGGCTCGCGGTGATCACCCTCGACCTCGATGGCCTCAAGGACATCAACGATCGGCACGGTCATGCCGCGGGCGACGAGGCGATCTGTGCGGTGGCCCGCGCCTGCGAGTCGCGGCTTCGAGGAAGCGACCTCCTGGCCCGGCTCGGCGGCGACGAGTTTGCGGTGCTCCTGCCGATGGCGGATCGCACCACCGCAGAGCTCGTCGCGCACCGAATGCGGGCCGCCGTCGAAGCGACGCAGGTCCGAGGACAGAACCTTCGAGTGAGCATCGGAATCGCCGCCGCGGGAAAGTTCTCGACCCGGGCCGGGGATCTCTTGGCGGAAGCGGATCGGGAGCTCTACGAAGAGAAGGCCGCCCGTCACACCCTGGCTGCGGCGTAGTCTTCGTGGCTGCTCGTCTGCGCGCTGAGTTGGTGCTCCCCTGGTTGCTCGCGTTCACGGTGGCATGGCCGACAGCGGCGGTGGCCCAGGGTTCCCCGGAGCGAGACGCGCTCGCCCGAGAGGCCTTCGAGGCGGGTCGCGCCGCCTTCGAGGCAGGCGACTATCACCGCGCCGCCGAGGACTTCGAGGCGGCCTTTCATCTGTCCGGTCGTCCGACGCTCCTCATCAACACGAGCCGTGCGCTGAAGCGGCTTGGACGGTCCGAGGCGGCGGCGAACGCGCTGACTCGCTACCTCGAGCTGGCGCCAAACGGCGAGCATCGGGTGGCGGTAGAAGCCGAGCTTTCTGTGCTCCACGGCGAGCCGGCGACGCCGACGCGTCCAAGGCCGATGCCTCGGGTCGAAGCGACCCCGAACGAAGCCTTCGACGCTGAAACCGAAGCTTCAGGGCGTGTCTACACTTGGGTATTTGCCGCCGCGGCGCTGCTCTTCGCCGGAGGCGCAGTCGGGTTCTACCTCGACGGGGCACAACGGTACGACCGGCTGGAGGCGGAGTGTGGGGAGCGGGGCTGCAGCCAGTCCGAGCTCGGTCCGCTTCGAACCCATCTCGCGCTCGGGCACGTGTTTCTCACGG
>JBCCZL010000475.1:0-8003 GCA_039187775.1 Myxococcota bacterium | reverse complement strand
CTTCGTCGGGCGGCACCGCCGGGGCGGACTCGTAGTGTGGGCCCTGGTTCTTGAGATCCGGCGACTCGACCACCCGTTAGAGATAAAGCGCCATAATCTGCCCGCTGCTGGTCCGCGAGACCATCTCCGGGGGAGCCGCCACCACGTCTTCCGGGCGCACGTCGGACGGCATGCCGGAATGAACGATCCGCAAGAGGGCCTGAGTGACGTGGCGAATGATGTGGGGAGTCGCGGGTCCGGACACGACAAACCTCAGGGCAAGCGGTAGGGCGGATGAACGACGAAGGCATGGGAGCGCCAGGGCGTCGTGCGATCGAGCCCGATTTCGGTGCGAGCAATCTTGGCGATCACCACCTCGCCAGACACCGCCTCTCGCAACTCGTTGCTTCCCGGGGTGGCGTGAGTCAGCGGCGCGCCCACCGAGACATCGGCTACCACCAAGTCAACTTCGAGCACTCCCGCGACCGCCACCGGGATCACGTAGCGTCGCGCTGCGCCTTCCCCTTGCAAGTAGGGTCTACCCGCGGCGAGTCCAAGCAGCCGATCGCCGGTGACCATGCCTCCCGGAACCACCTCCACCGCGATGGGCTGATCGTCGGCCGGCGATTCGACCAGTGACAGCACGGTCGACGCTTCGACCCCTGCGGTTGGTCCCTCGAACGCGATGGGGACGGCCGCGAGCCCGGCGAACCCCTCCTCCAGCGATCGACTCGGGGTGCCGCCGGCAAACTCGAGGGGAAAGGTGTTGTAGGGCGAGACTCGGGCGGCCGCGGGGCGGCCCATGTCTTCAGCCATGTGGGTTGCCTGGACGTCCCGGCCCCCCGCAGGGGCGATGAACCGTGCCCGGCGTTCATCGTCACCGGTGCGAAAGTCGACGATGAGCTCGTCGAAGGTGTTTCGAATCGAGTCCATTCGGGGCCCGATTCCTTCGCGCCAGCGGCCCATCGTTACATCGGTCAAGACGCCGTTGCCTTCGACAACCAATCCAAGCTGAATCGCACACCGGGACCCGTCGCCCGCGGTGTCGAGGTCGGCCCATGGCGGTGCACAGTTCGCCGCGGGCTGCTGCACGTTGACCGAAACCCCATGGGTCGGTCGAAAGTGGATGCGGGGCTCGTAGCGCACTGAACTTGTCGGGGAGGCACATGGGTCGATGGGACTCGTCGCGTCTTCGAGCTCGATGAAGACCCCGATCGCTTGGCTCGGCCCGAGGTCGCCGGCTTCGGCGATCACGGTACCCACATCGAAGGCCGCCGCCTCGGAAAGCACGATAAGCCGACCGCGCCCGTCGATCGCCACGCCGGGGTCGACCACCAAGATCCCACGATTGTTCAGTCGGATCTGAAGTCCGATGGCGACTCCAGGGCCGATGGGTGCCGCGAGGACTCTTCGGAGCTGGCACCGAAGGAACTCGAACGCTCCGTTGAGTCGCCCCGCGGTCAGGCGCTCGCCCTCACGAAACACGGGTCGAATGAGCTCAGCTACACCCATCGCTCAGCCTTCCGCCGACACAGTTTCATGCACCACCACATGAATGGAGGTGATGTTGGAGATGGCACCGTCGGGCCCCTGGAGACCGACTCGGATCTCCGATTCGTCGGATTCGAGAACGTAGGCCGCGACCGGTTCGGAAACGTCGTCCGCGCCGAGGCTGACACTGACGACCCGACGCTCGTCCGAAAGGGGTCGCTCCAAACGAAACGTGTACACGCTTCCGTCGATGGTCCCTTCGTCGGCAAAGTTGAAACCGTTCCGGAGTTCTCCCTCGGCGCTAAACCGCCCCATCGCGTGGGGCCCACCACTGCCTCCATCCGTCCGGTCCTGACTCGAACGAAGAGCCTGAATCGTGGCCTGCCAGTTGAGGGCTCCCGACGGAACGACGCGTCGGAACGGATAGGCATCATCGAGAACGGTCTGCGTACCGCCTCCGCTCGTGTTTCGGTGATCGGCGACAAAGGTCACGGACCCAAGAACGACCGCCGGGCGGGCGCAGCACGCTTGCGCGAATGCACGTCCGAATGCGTCCACTACTTCCTGGAGAAGCTCCTCTGCATCGTCGCCGCCGAGGTCCAGGTCGTCCACATTTGGCAGATCGACGCCTGGATCGTCGAGGCATCCAAACCATGGGTACTCCTCTGGAAGCATGGGAACCAGGCGGAAGCTGACGCCTTCGTTCTTCCGCGAAAAGTCGCACCCCGGCGCCGGATCGCACGCCGCCCCGCCGGCCAGCTGAGGAACCGGTCGGGCGGGTGTCTCCTCGTACTCCGCGACCAGGAAGTACTCCTGCGGTTGAAGACGGGGAAGATTCTGGCTGTCGTGGGAGATGACCAGCCCATCTTCGACCACTAACCCCTCGGAGATCCCGGAATAAGGCACCTCGGGGGGTCGGACTCCGGCGGCGAGTGGGGGATCGATGGGGAGGGTCGACAGGTCGAGAACCACCGGACGGCACAGAATCAATGAGCGGCCGTGAGAGTCGATCGCCACGCCGGCACTCACCTGGACGGTTTGACCCGCCATGAGCTGCGGGTTCGGCGTCAGCGGCCGACCGGTTCCGATGGGAACGGCGGGTGTTCCGGAAACCGGTTCGAGCGCCAGACCGCCGTAGATTCCCCACCCGCCCACGAAGCGACTGAGGAGCAGGTCCTTGGCGCGAAAATGTTGGACGGTGGCGTTGAGGTCCGCGGCGCCGATGAGCTGGCCGTCGAAGTAACAGGGCCGGGGTACACATAGATCGGGAACGCAACCTTCGCCGACCGGAGGCGGGCACTCGCAGGGGCGACAGTTGCAGGCGCAGGGGCTCGTGAGTTCCATGTCGTGTCTCTTTCTTCCGTTAGCCTGGTCAGTCCGCGGTCACAAAGAACCGAGCCTCGAAGCTTCCGCCGGGCCCGCCATCGCCGCTGGGAACCGCTTGGGGCGGGTTCGGTTCGCCATCGACCGCACGCTCGGTCGTCTCAGCGCGCATCTCCCACTCCACGGGATCGGCGCTCGGGTCGACCGCGAAGGCGATCCGCCAGAGATAGGTCCCCGGGTCCAATGCCAGCGGGTCCACACTCGGCGCGGTCAACACAAGCTCCACGTGGGTGCGCCCCCCGTCGTAGATAAACTCAAAGGTCACATCGAACGGCGGCGCGGCGCCTCCCGAGCGCCAGCGGCTGACGCCCGTTCCGCTCTCGGGATAGAAGTCGATCTCCCAGCGGAGCGACCCGAGAGAGCTTGCCGCCGACAGGCGCGCGTTGGCCGTGGCTCGGAGGCGGGTCGAGGTCGCGCCGTCCGGAAGGATGAGGCGCTCGCCGTGTCCAGGTTCGACCGCGACAAACCTGGGAGCCAGGGCAACCGGGGGAGTGCACTGGGTGACCACTTCGAGGAGTGCACGAATCGCCGGTCCGCCGGGGGCGAGCGGCCGAAACGCATGGTTGTCGATGGAGAGGAGCCTCGAGCGGCCAGCTCGACTATGCCTGGACCAATACGCGGCCGCCAACGGCACGACCCCGGTAGAGGGCGGGGGGCAGCTCGGCGGGGATGGGGGCAGGGGTCGCCACGCGGAGAGGAGGTGGTCGGTGAGACAGCGGCGGCAGCCGTGGGGATCCCCTACCGCCACCGGATCGAGCCCCGGATCGCTATCCGACGAGACCGGGTTCTGTTCGAGGAGAAAACACTCGGAGAGGGCGAGGCGCGCCGCCTCGGCAGGGTTCGGCGGCGGATCGAATGGGGTTTCCCGGGTGACGATCGAGACGCCCTGTTGGAGGCGGGCGGGGAAACACGAAACCTCCCCACAGCAGGATGCATCGAGGACCGCCGGCGACGGCTCGGAGCCCCGCTCGGTGTATCGGAGTCCGACATAAGTCGTGCCCACCAGGGCATCGAAAAGGTGATCGACCAAGCGCGCCCCCGGAGGCAGTACGAATCCTGCGGGAGGAGAAATCAGATTCAAAAACTCGCGGAGCGGGGCGAGCGGGTCGATGGGATCGGCGGTGTCTCCCAACAAACCGACGTCGCGGAGGCGCACGACGAGTACGGTGATGTCCTCGTCGTCGATCGCATACCCCCAGAGGGTCGCTACGGCACCGGCCAAACCGTCCGGCTCGGTATCCACCAACCGGGGATCGGGGGGCGATGCCTCTTCCGGTGGCGCGGCGACCTCGACGGGCATGTCCCGATCGAGAAGGAGCTCACGACCATCCGCATCGAGGCCCAGTCCCGCGCGAACGGCAACGCAACGCGGCGCGGTTGGGCCGACGATGTCGACGCGGAGGCCCGCGGTTGTCCCAGTTCCGAAGAGCTCCCGCTGAAGGAGTCGCCGCAACACCACGTGGTAGGCCTGTTCGGCCACCAGATCGCGCTGCGCCAGAAGCTGTCCGTAGAAGTAGTTCAGGCGCGAGACCGAACTCGGGACCACCAGTTCGTCCGTTGAGTGAGTATGTCCGTTGGGCATGGCCGTTCGATTCCTTCTTGTCAGTCGGTGACGCGCGTTGTGCGACCCACCGTCGCTCTGAGGCGGAACGCGGGGGGGCCGGGAGGGGCGGTGAGGCGGGAGCTGCGCCCCAGCTGAAAGCCTCGCCCCACCGGTGGAGGTCGCGGCAACTCGTGCCCGACCACGATTCCGTAGCTGGCGGGGTCGGGGGCTGAACCGTGGAGGTCCGAACCGAAACCGGGAACCACATCCTGGCCGACGATCGAACCCACCCCCACCACGAACCCTGCCGACGACAGCTCGATGATCCGATACGTGGTGTGGGCCGGCTTTTCGAGGTCGATGAGCTCGTGGAGAAGACTCAAGTTCTCCGTGGTACAAACATCGCGAGCGGCAACCAGGACGTCAAAGGTAAACGCCGAACCGGCGGCGCGTTCGTCGCACTCCGCCAAGTTCGTTTCGCCCAAGACCGCCTCCCCAAGGTCGGTGGGACCCACCCCGGCCAAGAGGCGGGTGTCGCACCCGAGCACTGGGCCGCGTGTGCCTTCGTCGGTAGAGCAGGCTGAGGCTTCGACCGCGCGCCCCACCCCGAGAATGAAGGGCGAGCCAAGGACAAACCCGTCGCGAATGCGAATCGAGATTCCAAGATACAGAAACGCGATGAGTCGAAGGCCGGCGGCGGTGCCACGTAGGCGCGCGATCTCCGGGCCGGCGACCAGGATCCGCCGGAGTCTCGCCGGGTCCCTTGCGATGACCGGCGGCACCGGCAGCGCGAGCCACTCGGCCAAGAAGGGGAGCATGCGCTCCGGCGCCGTCCGGGGATCGAAGAGGCTGTCATAACCATCGAGGCGGGCGGCGACGCCATCGAAGGCTGTCGCTTCGAAGAGCGCGAGCCAGCGCCGAAGGAAATCGTCCTCGGGAGTGGAATCGCGATAAACACGGGGGAGGTAGCGGGCAATCCCCGCGCGAGGACGCTCGACTTCGATCGCAGAGATCCGAGGCGTGGACGTGCCATCGCCGAGCAGGCGGAGCTCCATCCAAAGAAAACGTCCAGGGGGTGCGAGCACCATGCAGTCCCCGGCGACGTGACGTTCGTCTTGAGGAAGCGAGATCGCGCCCGCGCTCCGCGGTCCCATCACCACTGCGCTCGACCAGGCTCCTCTCGCCGCCGGATCGCCGGCGAGGACATCGTCCGATGTTCTGGTGCGGAGTTCCACTGCGCACCCTTCGGGGATGTCACCGAAGAGGAGGATTCGATGCCATCGGGTCGTGGGCCGGCCGGCATCGAGCGCGTCGAGAGGAGCTGCTGGCCCGAGGACCGCGGTCCCGTCGAGCTCCCAGGCCTCCCGCCGCCGGAGGGTGGGTAGATCCGACAGCGCGCGAAAAAAGGCTGACTCGTCTTCCGTCAGGTTGCGGCCAGTGTCGGCGCAGCATCCGCTCGCCACCCGCCCCGGCTCGAGGCGAAACCGGCAGCTCGCTTCGTCGAGAACGAATGCCGGGTTGCGCAGAGCGGGATAGCTTCGGCGTCCGGCGAACGCCGCGGGGGGCGCGAGCTCCGTTCCATCCAACCGGAACACGCGGACATTGCTGGAGCCGACCGGGGACGCCGTGCCCCGTTGGATGATGAGGACGGTTTCGTCATCGAAGGCGAGGGCGACCGCGTCGTCCAATCCGGAGACCCAGGGACTCTGCAGTGGACAGCCCACATGATCGTAAAGGTGCACCGAGTCCGCGGTGAGCACTGCCACGAGACTGGTCACATCCCGGCGCGGCACGAGGAGCGCATCGCGAACTCGTGCCCCGGGACGGAGCTCGGAGATCAATCCCCCCCTTCGTTTGTCTCGGACGGCCACGCCATCGGGGTCGATGGGGACCAGCGCGCGGCGTTCGTTTACCGACCATGCGCGGTGGATGCACCCGTCGGCGTCGACCGCGAGCAGGGGTGGCCCGCCCCGAAGACTACCCACGCCCTCCACGCGCACCGAACGAAAGCTAGGAGCGAGGGTGATCGCACATCGGTCCGTGGCAAAGACCGGCCCGGCCGTGCCTCCGCGGCGGAGGCTCACCCGGAGAAGCGGCGCGGAGACGCCGTTCAGGCGAAGGCTGTAGTCGCCGTCGGGATCGGACGAAACGAGCGTCTCCTCGAAGACGACCCGATCACGACATGGACCCTCCACACGTCCGGGAACGGCGCGCTCCTCTCCCGTGGGCAAGGTAACCACCAACTCGAACGACTCATCTTCCAGCGCTCCCCGAGACAACGTCGCGACAATGCGCACCCCGGAGTCCGGCACTGAGACGATCACCGCGCGGTCGGAGAGGTCGAATGCCTCGACGGCGAGCGCGCATGAGTCGGGATCGGGAGCCGCTAGGACCGCGCACGCGCGGACATCGGTGAACGGTGGCACCGCGACCCGATCCACCGCGAGGGCCATCCACCCCGCGGTCGTCGAACCGGGACGAGTGCCGCGGAGGTCGGGAAGGACCTCCACGTCGCGTGATTCGGCTTCGATCACCCCGCCCCCGCGATGCGAACGATGTGCTCTCCCGAATAGAGCAACTCACCGGCGCCTACCGGGACGTCTTCGCACTCGAGCCAGGGGCCATCGTCGAGGCGAATCTTCAGTTCCTCGACGCGGGCCACACCCTCCGTTCGGAGAAGCCGCTCGAAGATCGTGGAGTGCTCGGCGGTGCCGCCGAAGGGCCAGCCGTCACCCGTTCGTCCACCAACGAGTGGGTGGAAGTGGCGAAGCAGGGTGTCGGTGGCCGCGGTCCGCGCATCCAGGAGCCCCGAACCTGCTTCGACCGTGAGCGTGGTGTCGACCGTGATCTGGCGAAACTCCGCCTCGCGTACGAAGACCTGCGTGGTGACCAGGCGGCGCCCATCCAGATAGCGAAGCACCGCCGACGCGACATGCGATGGAAGCGGGATCGGCTTTCGCAACGTTTCCGCGAAGGGCGCGTTCGGCACCAGGACTACGGTCACCGCACCGGGACTTGTCCCCGGCACGAGGCCGGGACGAGAGTTGGGCAGGGTCAGCGCCCGGGCGACCCGAACGTTCGGGGTTTCCCGCGCCAACGCGGAGAAGTCGCTTTCGGAGACCGGGCGATAACGCGAACGGACCACCGCGGGTGCTCGCACGACGCCCTCGGCCGCGGTCTCTTCGTCGTCGCCCCCGAGGGCGGGTAGAAGATTGGTGCCATCGAGCTGGCCCACGCCCGCGGGCGATGCCACTTGGGAGAGGGCTCCGGCGCCGACATTTCCGCGCCGTCCGCCACCGTGTTGGTAGCTCGCTCGAATGTTTCCTCCGACCCCGCTGTCGTCCGGTGGAGGAATCGCACCGAAGGTTCTGCTACCGAACAAGATCTCCCCCGTGGCAGGGAGCAGTGCGAAGACTTTGTCTCCGGGTCCGGCGGCAAAGAGGTCGGGGACTTCCTCGAACGTTTCGACGGTTCCTCCGGGAGCGGTCACCTCCACGCGGACACTGCCCACCGCGACCGGGGCGTGCGCCAAACGAAAGCGTTGAAACGGAAGCCCGGTGGAAGAGCCCACCAGTTCGTCGTCCGCGGACGTCAGGTGGTGCGCGGG
>JBCCZL010000474.1:0-8029 GCA_039187775.1 Myxococcota bacterium | reverse complement strand
GATCTCCTGGACCGTCTCGTATTGTTTTTCGAACCGCGCGACCAACGCCGGTTCATGCGCCTCGAGTAGGGCGATCGTCACGGCCTTCGACCCATCGAGGGGCTCCGCGCGAAACACTCCTCCGAGGTCGGCGTGAATCAGGCAGTCGGCGATACGGTAGCTGCCATCGATGACCCGGCTCACGGGCCCGATGGTAAACGAAGGTCTCATCGCGCGGTCCGAAAATTCTCGGCGGAGAGCCTTGAGCTCCGGATGGGCTCGACTCCAAACGAGCCACCTGGCGCGGGACCCCGGCCGGCAACTCTCGGCCCCTCGGCCGTCGAGGACTGTGCCTTTGACCCCTCGTTGGGAGGATCCCCACTCCGGGCGGCATGAAATCCGTCACCCCGTCGTATCCTGTGCGGTGAATCTGGCTCTTCGCATGGACGACGCGCTCATCGACCAAACCATCCTCGAAACGAAGGTCGCTCCGGTGGCGTATGTCGCCGCCGCGGCGCTGGGCCTCGCCGGGGTGCTCTCGATCGTGGTCGCCGTTCAGCTCTACCTCGGAACGAGCGCGGCGTTCGTGGACGTCATCGCGCCAAGCATGGCGTACATCCCGATGGCTATGATCGCGTACGCGTTGCCGTGTCTGTTCGTGGCAACCTTTCTCCTGAGAGGCCGGGATTGGGCGGCCATCGGCGGCACCGGACTCGCGGTCCTCGGGTTCATCGCCATGCTCGCCGGATTCGTCTATCTCGTGATCGTCGGGCTCTACTCGCTGCTCAGTGTGGGGGCGGTGTTCGCGTGGCTCGTTGCCGCGGCGATGACTCCCCTGAGCATCAAGGCCTGCCTCCGATCCGCCGGAGCCCGCGAGCGACTTCGCAAAGCCGGCATCACCACCGGGCTCTAAAGTCGATCATCGCTCTCGCGGATCGCCGCTGCAGGTCGTGAACACCTCGAGCTCTCGCTCGGGCGATGCCCCAAGAAGCGCACAGCTTTCGGGGCACAACGCGAGCCGCGCCGCAACCTCGCCCGCCTCGGGAAAGTAAAAGCCGCCGCCGGCACAGCCGTTCGGCCCGCCGACGTCCGGAAGCCAGAACTGATTTCCATCCCGAGTGATCCTCGCGAGCACGGGCTCCCCCGTGAGCTCGATCGGCTCGGAGAGCGCAAAGTCGCACGCCGTCGCGTCGAGCCGCACCTGATTGAGGGCCTCGAGAAACTCTCGGCTCACTTCTCCCGCGGTGTTGACGAGAAACGCGCTCTCCGTTCCGCCACCGCTCGCGATTCGGTCGAGATTGGTTTGAGCGAACGCCTGTTCATCCGGCGCGAATACGCCGATGACGAAAGTCTCGATATTCGCCTCGGCAACCCCCCGCACCGCGGCCTCGGCGACGTTGTCGACTCCAGCTTCGAGACTCATCGCGAGCGTCGGATCGCACGACGTCGGAAACCCATCGGTGGCAAGCACGATGACCGCCTTGTGGCTCGGGTTGGCCCGGGCCCACGCGATCGCGCCGTCCACCGTCCCGGAAAGCGCGGGAAGGGTCGGCGTGCCGCCCGCCATGGCGCGGGGGAGCTCCTCGGCGTCGTAGCTTGCGAGCAGCATTCCGGCGGACTCGGGAAGCCGATCCGGGCCAGCGACCGGCGTCGCGTAGGCGGCGGCAGGGCAGGTGTCTCGGTTCTCACACACGCCCCGCT
The DNA here is from genome assembly GCA_039187775.1 of Myxococcota bacterium. GTDB lineage: Bacteria > Myxococcota_A > Polyangia > Polyangiales > JBCCZL01 > JBCCZL01. The sequence goes on along the minus strand of JBCCZL010000474.1, from coordinate 6,349 downwards.
GAAGACAGGGACCGGTGCCGGCGGGGCAAGGGAACGCCCCATCGAACGTGCAGGCAGAGTTATCGACCCCAAGGCCCTCGCAAAACCCGAGAAGAACGCAGCGGTCGTCGGGAAACCCTAGGACGGCGCAGTCATCGTCGGAGTTGCAGAGGATGCCGGCTTCAAGGCATGCACGCGCATCCCCACACGCCCCGGGCTGGCCACAGGCTCGGTCTTCGGTACAGAAGAGGGGCAGCTCCGCTTGCACCTGGGGGAAGAAGGTCAGCGCGACGCCGATACCTTCCGAGTCCGGCGCATCAAAGAACCCGGCGATCGCATTTCGCACTGCGCTCCATTTGGTGTCGCCCGATGCGGTGAGTTCCTGCATCGACCCCGACGCATCGAACAGCATGAACACGTCCAGAGGAAGCAGCTCTGCGGTCGCGCCGAACACCGTGCACTCGGGTACCACCACATCGGGAAGACTCACATCGATGGAGACGTCTGGAATCGAGGCGTCGGCGTCCACGCTTCCGTCTTCTGGGCCGGGCTCCGGAATTTCCAATCCGGTCTTCGCACCACAGCCTACGACGGACACGCCGAACACGACCAGCGTCCACCGGAGCGCCGTAGATCGATACCGCCTCATGGCCGAACCATAGCGCGCTCCGTGGCAGACACCCGATCTTTGGGGGCCTTTTCACTTTTTCGGGTCGTCGTGCGAGCCGGGTCAGTTGGGGTCGAGGGCCGGGTCCGTTTCTGGCGGAATACCGTAGGCTTGCTCGGGGACGGGATCGTCCGCCGCCACGGTTTCTTCGGCCGCAACAGTCTGGTCGGCCGCCGCAGTTTCTTCGGCCGCAGCAGTCTCGTCGGCCGCTTCCTCCCCAGGGGTGTCCTCCGTCGCCGCGCCGGGTTCTTCGTCAGGCGCGGCTTCGCTCACCACGGGAACCTGCACCGGATCGGGCGCAGGAACCGGCTCGGCGCTCCCGCAGCCGGTTGCGAACATCACGAGCGAAGCGGCCACCAGACGGCTCCGACCCCGCCCGCTTCGAACCGGATTCTGGCAGAACGGGCAGACCGTGGGCGCCGGCCCAGCCGCCACGTGACGACCGCAGCGGCGGCACGCGGTAAGCCCGGCGGACGACAGATAACGGATGGCCATGCGGCAAGGGTACTCGCTCTTGGTGGAAGAGCGCAGTCCTCAACCGCGAGCACCTTGACTTCAGCTCACCGCCCGATGCGCTTCATCCCACAGGAAGAGCGCAAGAGCCTCGGTGCGAGCCCGCAAACTCTCGAGGCTGCTCCATTCGTCCGTTCGATGAAAGTGGCGCCCGTACGGCCCAAGACCATCGATCGACGGCACCCCCAGCGAGCTCAAAAGGTTCGCATCCGAACCGCCGCCCTGGAGCGGCGCTTCGCCGACCCGGAGACCCACTTCGGCGGCGCACGCTTCGTAGTGGTGTCGCAGGAGCTGCGCCTCGGCGGTCGGGCGCATCGGCGGACGGGTGATCTCTCCTTCGAGCCGGAGGGACGCGCCGACCACTGGCGGCTCACTGGCGGCAAGGGCGCGCAGCGCATGCTCTATTCGTTCACCGTCGCTGGGGTCGACGAACCGTACGTCGATCTCCATCTCCGCCGCATCGGGTACCGTGTTCTTCGCGGTCCCTCCTCGAATCACGCCCACATTGCACGTGACGCCGCAATCATAGTCGGTCAACGCTTCAACCTCGGCGACCAAGGGTGCGAGGGCCGCGATCGCATTGACCCCGTCGCGATGATGGTTGCCCGCATGGGCCGCCCGGCCTTCCGCCTTCAGGCGAAAAAAAGCGCCGCCCTTTCGACCCGTGACGACCCGATCCTCCGTTCGGCCCCCCTCGAAGACCAACGCTCGCCGAAGGGTGGGCGCCAGCTGCGCATAGAGATCTCGGCTGCTCGGCGACCCGACCTCCTCGTCGCTCACGCAGACAAAGCAAACGCGAAGGCCGTCGAAGGCGTCACGCGCCGCGGCACGAAGCGCCCGAAGCCCAAACACCACGACGCTCAGGCCGGATTTCATGTCGAGCACGCCAGGCCCAAACACCTGGTCTCCCTCTCGGCGAAACCCGAAGAACCCCAAGCTGCGGGGAAACACCGTGTCCACATGCCCCACAAGCGCGACCGCAGGTTCCGGCGCGTGGCGCCGATAGACGCGATGATCGGCGAATCGGCCTTCGGAGTCCGCGTGGCGCGCGAGGGGAAACCCGAGATCGACCATCGCCTGGTCCACGAGACGTGCCGCCGCCTCGACATCTTGGGGTTCCCGGGTGCAGCTCGGTTGCTCGACCAGGGCGCGAAACCAAGGAATCTGCTCGGCCTCGAACGCGCTCCGGACGGCGGCCACAAGATTCGCTCGTTCCTCCTTGTTTTTCACCTCAGTCACAATCGGCATTCCGAGAGGGGCGGAGGCATGATACACAGACGCCGAGGGAAAAACCGTGTCGTTGGAGATCGCCGGCCGTCAGGCCCAGTGCCCCAACTGCGGAGGCCCGATCGAGTGGAAGTTGGGGGCCTCGGCAGCCCAGGTATGCAAATGGTGCCGCTTCACCGTGGTGCGCACCGATCGGGACATGCGCGCGATCGGCAAAGTCGCGGACCTCGTCCCGACGGCCGCGGCAATGGCGGTCGGCGACATCGGGCAGATCGGGGCCGAAGGATTTACCGTCGGGGGCCGACTTCAGCTCGACCACGGCAAAGGCCCGTGGGACGAATGGTACGTCGGCTTCAGCGACGGCCGCTGGGGATGGCTCGCCAAGGCCCAGGGCAACTGGTACCTCACGTTTCCCACCCAAGCGTCGGGCCTTCCGACGTGGGAACAAATGGTTCCGGGGCAACAGGGTCAGCTTCCCGGTGGCGGGCCGGACCCCTGGACGGTGAACGAACGCGGCCAATCGAGCACGGTATCCGCCGAGGGCGAACTTCCGTTTCCGGCAACCGCGGGCGAGCGAGGACGGTACGTCGACCTCTCGGGCCCGGGCGGTAAGTTCGCGACGATCGACTACGGCGACGGGAGCGAACCGCCGAAGTTTTATGTGGGGGCCCAGTACGGAGCCGACCAGATCTCCTGGAAAGAGGGGGGCATGGGCCCCCGTCCAGAGCAGATGGTCGACGTCAAGCAGCTCAAGTGCCCGAACTGCGGAGCTCCTTGCCCGATCATGGTGCCCGAGCAGACCGAGCGCGCCGCCTGCCAAAACTGCAACGCGCTGCTCGACTTCAATCAGGGCGCGTTTCAGTTTCTCGGTCAGCTCAATCAGCCGGCGATCCAGCCGTACATCCCGCTCGGGTCGGAGGCTGATTTCCGCGGCGAGCGGGCGATGTGCATCGGCTTCATGGAGCGGGGGGTGGTGGTCGAAGGCGTCACCTACACCTGGCGCGAATACCTCTTCTACACCCCGGCCGGCTACCGATGGCTCATGGAGGAAAACAATCACTTCCTCTATCTGAAGCCAGTGAGCCCCGCGGATGTCGCGGTGTCGGGACGGCAGGCCACCTACGGGGGGAAGAAGTTCAAGCTCTTCAATATGGCCGCGCCGATGGTGCGCTTCGTCATTGGGGAGTTCTATTGGAAGGTCGAAGTCGGCGAGCAGACCGAAGCCGCCGACTACATCAACCCGCCCCAGATCGTTTCCGAAGAGCGAACCCGGGGTGAGATCAACTGGTCGGCCGGCGAATACGTGAAGGGCGAGGAGCTGTGGACGGCGTTCGGACTGACCGGCAACCCTCCGCGCCCCTACGATGTCGCCCCCGCGCAGCCAAACCCGGTCAGCCTCGCGGTCCCGGCGATCGCCACCGCCGCGATGGTGGCACTCCTCTTCGTCGTCTATCTGATCTTCAACACGTCGATCCCGATCGAAACGCTGGCGGAGCAACCCGTCGCCATGCCGGAGGTGCCCGAGGCTTCGATGGTCACTCGAGGGTCGGCCACCACCACAACTACGACCACGACCACCGCCAACATTTCGACGGCGGGACCATCGGTCAACATCACCACGACGCCGTCGTTCACGCTGCCCGCCAAGGTCGATACGATCAATATCGCGGTCACCAGCGACCTTGGCCACGGCTGGATCGGCATCGCCTGCGCCCTCATCCATGAAAACACAGGCGAAATGCACGAGTTCCTCCTGGAGCAGGACAAGTTTCACTCGGGAGGGCCCGCGGTTTCGAGCCTTGGCGAGAGCAGCAGTGCCACGATCGGCAAACTGGCGCCGGGTTCCTATGTGCTTCGCATGGACCCCCGCTGGGCACGGAAGACCGGAAGCTCGGGAGCCACGACAAAGCCCGCCGCGAATCTACGGGTTCAGACCTACGACAACCGGGACAGCAGCGGGTGCTGTTGCATTGCGCTCTTCATTCTTCTGCTACCCTTGCCTCTCGCGTTTATCCGGCGTCGCATGTTCGAGGGGCGGCGCTGGCGCAACTCCTCTCTTCGGTAGCCCATGCTCAAGTATCTCTTCTATCCCATCTTCGGCACCGCGGTCCTCGGTGGGTATGCCATGAGCGCGAGCAGCGCGACGGACATCAGCTCGGTGAACACTCAACGGAGCACGATTCCCGCCCAGTATCGCGCTGCCGGGGGATTCGCCGCGGCTCCGGTGGTGTGGCGAACCGGGTTTCATGGCCCGTCGGCATACCGGCCCTCGTACTCGAGCAGCAGCGGGAGTAGCTACGGTGGTGGCGGCGGCTACTACTATGGCGGTTCCAGCTACGGGAAGTGACGTCCCCCGCGCAATCTGCGCAAGCTGATCCGAGTGCGGCGGGGATTCCACCACATGCGGGGGCCGAGGACGACTCGAATGCCCCGAGTGTGGTCGAAGCGGAGACCATCTCGAAATCGTCGGACTCGAAGGACGGATCGCCGAACCCCGTTCCCATTCGCTTCGTTCTCGGGACCGCTGGAGTGCTCCTCCTGGCCCTCGTGGCGATCGCCGCCCTGACCGACCTCGGTCGAAGCGAAGTGGTTGTCTACGACGCACCGCTCGCCCTCCCGTCCGATCCCATGGGAACATCCGCCACCACCGAGACCCCGCCTCCGATCGTCCTCAGTCCCCCATTTGAGCTCGAGGGACCCACAACTCTTCGGGTGGAGCTTCACCGGAGCGCGGAGCCCGGGTGGGTCGGCGCGACCTGCGCGCTGATCGAGGAAGAGACCGGAAACCTCTACGAGTTCGAGATTCACACCGACCATCGCCCTCCCAATCATCCCCAGGAGCGAACGTCCGCCCTGATCGATCGGTTGCCGACCGGTCGCTACATTCTCCGCATTCAGCCCGCCTGGCGGCCGATCGCCGACCCGCTCCCCGGCCGGGCGACGAGCCCTCTTCCGCCCCCGCCGACCGCGTCGGTGCAGGCGGTCGAAGGGGGTGGCAGTCCCTGGGCCTTCCTGATTGCGGCCATTCTGATTTTGGCTCCGGCAGCGTTTGAAACGGCCCGCTTCTTCCGGTTTCGGCATCGGCGCTGGACAAAAGCGTCCGATTCCGAGTAATAGCTGCGAGGGGAGTACCGATGCGAATCGATTGGATCCAGCTCGTTGACGCCATCATCTCGACCGCCATCTTCACCACCTTGGGGTTGGTCTTCTTCGGGGTTTCATTCCTGATCATCACCAAGATGGTGCCGTTTTCGATGCGGAAAGAGATCGAAGAAGACCAGAACACATCCCTTGGGATCATCATCGGTTCGGTGATCATCGGCATCGCGCTGATCATCGCGGCGATCCTTGGCGCACCGCTGCCCGACGCACCTCCCGGCTGAGGCCAGCGATATCTGTTCTGAGGCCGGGCGGTTTCTGAGAACGAAACGGGCGAGAACGAGCCGGTAGCTCCCGAGGCAGCTTCTCGCCCCGACGAGCCGTCGGCGGTGACCGCCGAAGACCTCGGTCCCCAAGACCTCGATTCGTCGCCGACGGAGACGGACGGACGCCGGGTGCTTTCAGCCCAGGAGCGTCGCCGCGCCCCGCTCCTCTACGTCACGGTTCTGATCATCGCGACCAGCGGACTGGTCTACGAACTGATCTCCGGCACCCTCGCGAGCTACGTCCTCGGGGACTCGGTCACCCAGTTTTCGACCACCATCGGCGTGTACCTCTTCGCGATGGGCATCGGCAGCTACCTCTCTCGCTTCATCGAGCGTGACGTCAGCGCCCGGTTCATCGAAGTCGAGCTCGCCGCGGCGGTGATCGGTGGTCTCTCCGCGCCCTTCCTGTTCATGGCGTTTGCGTACTCGGGAATCTTCGCCGTCGCGCTCTATTCCACGATCGTGGTCATCGGCACCCTTGTAGGGCTCGAAATCCCGCTGCTCATGCGGATCTTGCGCGACCAGCTCGACTTCAAAG
>JBCCZL010000473.1:0-8032 GCA_039187775.1 Myxococcota bacterium | reverse complement strand
TCGCTCGCCGAGCGGCGCGTCTCCCGCCATCACGATGGCGATATGCCCATCCGAGCGGGTGAGCTCCTGGGCGATTTCCCAGCCGTCGGATTCGACGTGATGCATGTCGTCGAGGAGCACGAGGACCGGGTGCTGCTGGCCTTCCCCTTCGATGAAGCGACGGACCGCGCCGCCGGCTCGGCGCCGAAGCTCGTCGGGCTTGTCCGCAAGCGGCCCAAGAAATGGGCTATCCGGAAACGGAATCCCCGCCACGTGGCCGAGCAGATGGGTGGTTTCGGCGACCTGAATCGCGTCTTTGGTCATCAGCGCGCGAGAGACGTGGGTCGCCATCTGTCCTCGCACGGTGGCGGGGGACGAAGCGGGAGTCACGCCAAACCGCTCGAGAAGCATCCGCGAAAACGGAGCGTAGGGACCGTCGCCTCCGCCCTTTCGGCACGCGCCATAGAGCACCAGCACGTTTGGCTCCTGCCGCGCCGCGATTTCGCTCGCGTACACGAGGAGCCGGGTCTTTCCGGACTCCGCCTCGCCCTCGAGCGAGACCAGCGTCGGCGATCCCACACTGAACGCGCGCTCGATTCCTGTCCGTATCGCCTGGGAGGCTTCGGCTTGACCGACCAGTGGCGGCTCGACTTCCTCATCCGCAGGCTCGGGGGCGGTCTCACCGCCGTTCGTCATTTCGATCTGGACAGAGCCAACGCGCTCGCCGCCGTGCTGCGTGAGCTCGATCTCGAGCGATGCGGGGACCTCTGACCCGTAGTCTTCGGTGATCACCGGTGAATCGACCCCCTCGATGATCGCGGCGGTGTCGAAGGGAAGGGTGGGTCCGGCCTCGTCGTCGAAGCGCGGAGGCGCGGTCACCATCGTTGCGGGAGGCGGGGTCCGAAGTGCGGCCGCCCTGAGCGAGACGCCGCAGCGCGCGCATGCGCGCCACACGCGAGGGTTACTGAATCCGCAGCTCGGACAGACGGCGTTCGAACTCGCCATCCGGCGATCTACTCACAACGGGACTTCGGTGTCGACCGGGGAGAGCGCGTCGCGGTCCATCTCGGCGATCGCGGAGCAACGCTGCTCGGTCTCTTCTCGAAGAATCGCTTGTCTTGCTTCCTGAACCTCGGGCTCGAAAGACCCGGGTGGAGCTTCGGAACTCGGGTCCGAGCTCGCCGCCGCGAAGAATGGCGCAGGGTCGTCCACCACATCGTAGAGCTCTTCGCCGTCCGCAAGGAGCCGACAGTTTCGAGCCAAGAGCTCATCCATGATCATCGAGAAGGCTTGGACCGCCCATTCGTGAATGTCGTGGAGCAAGATGATTCCGCCACGCTCCCCGAACTCGCGTTCGCGCCGCGCCTGGACCTTCCGCCACGTCGAAAACACCTCCTCGGGGGTCCGCACCTGGGTGTCGCCAGTGCCGAGGTTCCAGAGCATGGTGGTGTACCCACGCTCCGCGATGACGGCGTCGATGCGGGGCGTGTGATTGCCCCCGGGTGGTCGAAAGAGCCAGGGCCGTTCGCCGACCACTCGCTCGAAGATGTGCTCCGCTTCGGTTAGCTCAAGACGAATTTCCGCACGATTGAGATTGAGGAGCGACACGTGATGGACGGTGTGGTTCGCCACGAGGTGCCCACGACGGACGATTTCGCGCGCGATCTCTTGCTGGTACTCCTGGCGTCGGGTCTCGCCGAGAATCCGCTCCGCGGTGAAAAAGAACACTGCGCGCACCCCATAGCTGTCGAGCACATCGAGGAGCTCGGGAGTGGTGTGCCGGTTCGGGCCATCGTCGAAGGTAAAGAGAATCAACCGGTGCGCGGTCGCCCCCGTCATGATTTGGCCCTCGGCGAAGGCTCGGCCTCCCGGGTCCATCGGAGGAGCGTGCGGCGGCACATACCGGTGAGGCACAGGTTCCGACGGGGCGACCGTCCGCACCAACGACGGGGAGGGCGGATGTTCGGGAAGAGGGGCTGGCCGACCCAGACTCCAGGATGTCACCGCGCCCGCAGCGAGGGCGAACGCGCAAAGAAGTCCGACGGTCCACTGACGCAGTGACGGCACCGCTCCAGGGTAGATCTTGTAGTTGGATGTAGTGAAATTACCGACCTCAATTGGGGTCGGCTACATCGATGCCGAGAAACGAAGAGGCTGCTCGATGCGGACAAAACCACCGGTCGGCGGGGGGAAACTCCAGTTTCGTACCTGACCGAGAACGCAAGCGTTGAAGCTCGCCGGCGCGGGCTCACCCATGGGCACGAGCTGCGCGCGTTGAACGGCCCCAGTCAGGCCGATCGTCGCCCGGAGAGTGAAGCGGCCCGACACCGCCACTCCCGTCTGCCGTTCAAGTCGGTCGCGGCACGCCCGGAGTCGAGACATCGACCGGCGAACGGTGTGGAGAATCAACTCCGGGGGAAGGAAGCCGTAGCGCACTTCCGGCGCCGACGGGGTCAGCTCTGGGGTGCCGGAGAACGCAGTGTCGTCCAGTACCGCGACGACCTGTTCCAGGACGAGCTTGTCTTCTGCAAAACCACGCACATGAACGTCCCCCTCGGGCACCCGCACCGCGAGTTGGCTCACGTCGAAGTCGAAGTGTTCGATGGACCAGCTTTCGACTGCGTCGTTCGCGAGGCGGAGGGTCTGAAACGCGCTCGCCTCCGTCCAGCGATGCCCGAAGACTGGACGGACCGGCGCGTCGCCGGGAACTCCGAATACCCCGGGAGCCGCGACGGTCTCGAGGAGGCTCCCCCGATGCAGCACCTGGACTTCGCCTTCGTCGACCCGAACTCCGAGCGTGCCGTCGACGTAGCGAACCCGAAAGCGTGTGCCTACGACCCGAACGGTGAACTCACCGGCGTGGATTTCATAACGCTCGGAGAGGCCGAGCGAGGCAACGTCGTTGTCGATCGCCCCTCGCCGAAGTCGGAGTGAGACTTCACCGTCCCGAAGTCGGGCGAGCTGAACTCGGCTATTGCCCTCGAGGCGCACCCCGGTGCCTTCGTCGAGCCGAAGGTGGGCCGACGCGTCGCCGATCAGCCGCAGTTCATCCCCCTCGACCACCGACGAACCGACATCCGCGGGAATCGCTCCGTAGGCGGTGTGGCGCACGACATGGCCGGAGGCCGCGGTGAGCTCGGCCGCCACCGCGCTCGCCGCAGCGGTGGGTTCGGGCGCCTCGGTCACCCCAAACTCGGGCTCGAATCCCGTCGCCCCTGCGAAAGCGAGGCCGACCGCCGCCACCGCCGCGACGCCGCCTGCCAGAAGAGGCCACATCCGCGGCGGCTTTTCGGCGCGAATCTTCTCGCTGACTTCCTTTGCGGTGCGCCGGAGGCGAAGCTCCATGCGGCCGTAGTCGGGCGGCGGAATCGAAATTCGACGAGCCTCCCGCGCCAGCTGTTCGTAGGTTCGGATCGACGCGAGCGCGCGCTGACATATCTCGCAATCCTTCAGATGGCGTTCGAGCCGCGCGGTGCCCTCCTCGCTGAGCAGGTCAGCGTGGTACGCCCAAAGGGCCGCGTATTTGGGCTGATGGCTCACGGCGCACCCTGCGAGATCTTGCGTTGTCGAGTCTTGCTTTCCTTTTCGCCCTTTGGCCGGCCGGGCAGGTTGGGAAGGAGCGCCTCCACGGAGTGGGCGAGGGTCGGGTCGGATGCGATCGCGGCGTAGAGCTCTTTTCGCGCGTAGAACAAGCGCGTGCGGACGGTCATGATCGGCGCGTCGACGCGCTCGGAAATCTCCTTCGGCGAGATCCCCTCAAGGTCATGGAGGATCAGCACGGTGCGCTTCTTTTCGCTGAGGCCCGACAGGAGCCGGTAGAGGGCGTTGACGCGACGATTTCGCTCCGCGGTGAGATCTGGAGTCGCGCTCGGCTCGCGTGTGGGCGAGGTCTCGGGCATGGGAACATCGGCGAAGCGCGGGCGTGAGCGACCGCGCCGAAGATGCATCCGGGTGACGTTGGTGGTGAGCCGGTAGAGCCAAGTCGAGAACTTTGAATCGCCGCGGAACTTCGGAAGCGAGCGGTACACGTGGACAAACACGTCTTGGACGACATCGTCGACGTCCGGCGATGGGCCGAGCATGCGGAACACCAAGCGGGACACCTGATCTCGATTGGCGAGGAAGAGCTCGTGAAACGCTTGGGCGTCTCCCTTTTTTGCTCGCTCGACGATCGGATCCATCGTCATGCGGGCATTCTGGGGCGGTCGGTCAAGGTCTGGGCTCGCGGTTCCCCCGGAAGAGTGTCCGGCGGGCCTCTCCACGGTTCCGGAATCGTACACCGGGCGCAAGTCCGGTCGACTCGAACGCGGTTCAGCCGACCTCGGAGTGGCCTCCGGGGCAGCGGATGGGACTTGGCAGGCCTCGCGAAGACGAGGCGCGAGCGCAGACGAGAACACGGCCACCTCACCGAACGTGTGATGGAAAGTGTGTTGCCGTCGCTTCCAACGACATTCACGGAGGAGCCGGAGCGCTCCGATGAAGCACGCCCACCGACCAACAAAACCCGCAATGATCGTCGGGCTTAGGCTTGTTTTCGGTTGAGGTAGGCGACGCAATCCGAACCGACGAGCCCCACCAACACCACCAACACGATGATTTCCATGGACAAACGTTCGCCTTGGGCGATGCATGTGTCCAAAAAAGTGCAACGATCTCCTACGTTCGGCCCACACAACGCGGCGAGAATTGCATGTGCTGCGAAGACGCAGTACTGGGGCCGCAGTGATTCAGGTTGAGGGCCTAACGAAGACCTACGGCGAGCGAACGGCGGTTCGCGACGTATCATTCTCGGTAGACCGTGGTGAAATCGTTGGCTTTCTCGGTCCCAATGGGGCTGGAAAGACCACCACTCTCCGGATGATTACGGGGTATCTGAGCCCGAGTGCGGGATCCGTATCCGTGGACGGCATCGATGTCTCCGAGGACCCCATCACCGCCCGTCAGCGGATCGGGTACCTGCCGGAAGGGGTGCCCCTCTACCCCGAGCTTCGCGTTCGAGAATATCTAAAGCATCGCGCGATGTTGAAGCGGGTCGATCAGGTGAAGGCTCGGATCGACAAGGCGCTCTCCCTCGCGAAGATCACCGACGTGGCGGACCGGATCGTCGGTCAGCTTTCGAAGGGCTATCGACAGCGCGTGGGGATCGCAGATGCGCTCCTCGCCGATCCTCCGCTGCTGATCCTCGACGAACCGACGAGCGGCCTCGATCCGAACCAGATCCGACAGGTCCGCGATCTGATCAAGTCGTTCTCCGGCGAAAAGACCGTGTTCTTGAGCACGCACATTCTCCCCGAAGTCGAGGCGACCTGCGACCGGGTGGTGATCATTCACAAGGGACGGTTGGTTGGCAAAGGCACGCCGGAAAGCCTCCGGGGACAGGCCGAGGGTTCACAAGTGATTACTTTGGTGGGCCGCTTCCCGGCCGGGCAAACCACTCGCGCGAAGGTGTCGGGCCTCTTTCAAGATCTTGAGGGCGTCGAGGCGCTCCGCGATGTGGCTCGACTGGGGGAGGGGGTCTACCGCTGCGTCTTCAAAGCGGCTCAGGGCGACGGGGTGCTCGAAGCGATCTCGTCCGCGGCAGTGGCGGGCGGGATGGTGCTCCGGGAGCTGAGCCAGTCGAGCGCCCGATTGGAAGACGTCTTCGCCGACCTGACGACGGCGGAAGCCGAAGCGGCCCGCGACGAAGGCGGGGAGAAAGCCGGTGGGGAAGACGAAGACGGTGAGGAAGAAGGCGTCGACACCGCATCAGATGTCGATCAGCCGGCGGAAGATTCAGGTCAAGACCACGACGAGGACGACCGCGAAGAGGACGACCACGACGAGGACGACCACGACGAGGACGACGAGGACGACCACGACGAGGACGACCACGACGAGGAGCGCTCGTGAAGACCGTATGGGCCGTTTGTCAGCGCGAGGTCTTCTCGTTTTTTGTGTCGCCGATCGCGTACGTCGTGCTCACGGTCTGGCTCTTCTTTCAGGGCCTGTCTCTCTACATCTTCTCTACTCACTTCGCGACGAACCAATACGGAATGGGCGGGGCCAGTCAGACTCCGCTCACGATGTTCTTCGGGGCGTCGAGCCTGTTCTACATGGTGCTCCTGGTGGTGGTTCCGCTCCTCACCATGCGGCTCGTGGCGCACGAACGCGCGACCGGAACCCTCGAAGCGCTTCTCACCGCCCCCGTCAAAGTCCGCGACGTGGTGCTCGGAAAGTACTTCGCAGCCCTGATTTTCTGGGTGGCACTCTGGCTTCCGAGCCTCCTCTACGTCTGGATCCTCTCGAACTTCGGAGAGATCGACTGGGGCGTCGTCGGCGCGTCGTACTTGGGGGTCTTTTCGTTCGGTTCCTACTACATGGCCCTCGGGCTCCTCATGAGCGCGCTCAGCCGGACCCAGATCGTTGCCGCGACGCTTACCTTCTTTGTCATCGCCACCCTGTTTCTGCTCGGCGTCGCCGCCTTTGTCCTCGAGGGAACGGCGAGCGACATCTTCGGCTACGTGAGCGTCTGGTCTCACATGGAGGATTTTTCCAAGGGGATCATCGATAGCCGGTACCTCATCTTCGACTTCACGGTCGCCATCCTCGGAGTGGTGTTGACGATTCTGACCCTGTCGGCTCGCCGGAGGCAGGTATGAAGGCCGACTCGCAGACCGCAACGACTGCCCTCGGCATCGCCTTTCTCGTCGCGATCATCGTGATGGTGAACTACCTCTCCTTCCGGCACTACGAACGATGGGACTGGACCGAAGCTCAGGTGTACACGTTGAGCGAACGGACCCTCCAGGAACTCTCGAGCCTCGACCGCGACCTCGAGTTCTACGTGTTTCTCTCGGTGTCGGAGCCAAACTACGCCGAGGTCGAGGAGCTTCTCGAACGTTATCGGGCGGCGAGCAGTCGCATCGACGTGACTTTCGTGGACCCCGATCGCGATCCGTCGCAGTACCAGGTGCTGGCGGAGCGTTTCGGCGTGCGCACCGGCATGACCCAGAGCGGCGAGAGCCAGGCCGATATCGCTGCGGTGGCGGTCAGCCAGGACGCGCGCTGGACGATCACCCGGGACGACTTGCTTTCCCTAGACTACGGCTCCTTTGACGATGGCGCCGGGCCCAAGGTCGACGTGAAGGCCGAGCAAGCGCTGACCGGGGCGATCGTTCAGCTCACCACCGGCGAACCCACCCGGGTCTGCGTCTCTTCGGGACACGGGGAGTGGCCGCTGAGTAGCGCTGCGGAAGGGTCGCTTTACACCCTCAAGGACGAGCTTGGGCGGGACAACATCGAGATGGAAACGGTCGAGCTCCTCGTGTCGGCGGAGGTCCCGGAGCGCTGCACCGCACTCTTCGTCGTCGGGCCCCAACGCGCCTTCGGCCCGGAAGAGAGCGCAGCGATCGATGCCCATCTTCGCCGCGGCGGACATCTCCTCCTCGCTCTCGACCCGATCCTCGAGCGCCTCGATGTACAGCCCACTGGCCTCGAGGGCCTGCTCGGTGAAATCGGGATTCGCCTTGGCCGCTCCGTGGTCCTCGAGGTGGATGCGTCTCGGGTTCTTCCACCGGGAGATCCGAGCGGACCGTTCGTGGTCGCCACGTACGGGGACCATCCCACGACGCGAGGACTGTCCCTCGCAGGAGCGCCGACTCTATTCGCGCGGGTGCAGTCGGTCCGGGCGGTGGATGGCGCCGGAGGAACCGACCTGCTCCTTACCAGCGCAGATAGCTGGGCGGAAACGGACCTGAGGGGCCTCGATCCTGCGGTCGAACCCGCCGCGGGCCCCGATGACGAGGCCGGGCCCGTATCGATCGCCACCGCCGTCGAGGTCGGCGAGGAGGAGGCCCGGGTGATCGTGGTGGGCGACGCGGATTGGCTCCAGTCCCAGCCGCTTCAGGACCCGCGGTTTGCGAATCTTGACCTCGCGATCGGCTGGGCGGGATGGCTGACCCAGCGCGACACCCTGATCGCGATTCAGCCGAAGCAGATCGACGCGCAGCCGATGATGATCACCGAAGAAGACCTTGGTGATCTCATGCTTCGACTGCTGGTCTTTATGCCCGGG
>JBCCZL010000472.1:0-8034 GCA_039187775.1 Myxococcota bacterium | reverse complement strand
GTTTGAATCCGTAGGGGAAACCAAGCATCTCGCCGTGTGCGTGAGTGCCCACGCAGCCTCGGAGCGAGGAGTGTTTGAGGCACTTCTGGCGAGAAGTGAGGAGGTAGGCCGCGCACACGGTGAGAGGAGACCGTGTTTCCGTAGAATTCAAACCGATTGGCGCTCTCTAGCGCTACGGGCTGCGGCATGCCCAGTTAATGTGACCCTTCGCGGCGCGCAAGATCCTGTCTCGCCCGGTCCACCACCTTCTGCTTATCTTGATATTCTCGTCCATTCAATCCCGCAGCGCGTGGATGCCGTTCGCGGCTTCCCACTCCAACTGAAAATGGCGTTGACGTGTTCCAGGTCGACGCCGCCCTCGGGTTCATCAAACAGGACGAGGCGAGGTGGCTGAAGAATAAGCTTCAGGACCTTCCAGCGCTCAAGCTCACCCCCAGAGAATCCGAACGCGATCGGACGGTCGAGGAACGTCTGCACGTCCAGAGTTTCCACTGCTTCGTGCGGCCGATCCTCAGCGCCACCTCGCAGGGAATCTGATCGGACATCCGGCCGATGGCGATCCGCGGTCCGATGGGGCCGCTAGTCGATTCCCCCTCGCAAGACTCTCGCGCTCGCCGCCATGTTCCCGCAGTGCCAAATGCTGTTGCGATTGGTCGACTCGAGGCGCTTGTGAAGTGGGACATCGTACCGGCCTAGCCGAACGTACCCATGAATCCACCCGGAGCCGACGCCCGAGCCGTCAATGTAGTCCGATGCGCGTTCACCCTCAGCCCAAACAAGCATGTCGAACATCGCGACCATCGCACCCATGTCCTCGGCATCCCATGGTCCGAGGCCGAACTCATATGCTTCGACAACAAAGGTGACCACCGCCTCGCCATGGCTGACATCGGAGCCGGGAAGATCAAATAAGCCCCAGTTCGGGTGCCAGAACGCGGCTCCAGGGAGCGCGACGCCGTCGACGATCTGCGATCGCAGACTGTGGTCGTCGAAGTTCGGCAGCCCCTGGTGGCTAATGTTGGCGGCGACCTCACGGCACTGTTCGCGTCGCGTAGCGGAACGCGTCACCTCGCCGAGAAACATGCCAATGTAGGCCCAGTGACTCGCCATGTGGGTATTCTGCCGATACAGATGACGTGTCCCCCGGGAATACCACTTGTCCCAGATATGCGTTTCCGTGAACTCGAGGAGTTTTTGAAACTGCTCTTCGTATCCCGGCTCTCCATCCATGAGGTAGAGCAGCTTGGCAACGAATCGCCACCCATAGCTCTCGAACAACGGGTACTCGTTGTTGTTGGCTCTCGGGTGGGTCATCGAAATCCAGCCGCGGAATCTGGACTCCCCGTATGAGCCAGGAAGCTCGTTCGAGGGACGGGATGTCTCGATCCAGTTGTCGGTGTACTCCAGCATTCGGTCGAGGTATCGAGTGTCGCCCGTCGCCTCGTACATCGAAACATACCCTTCCCAATGGTAACCAGACTCGTAGATCAACCAGGAGTCGCGGCTCATCGAGTTTGCAAGGAGGGTCCGGCGACGTGGTGGCTCCGCATCGTCGAATCGTTCGACCCCAGTCTCGTACCGTAAGGACATCGGGCGGAGGGCCGGCGTCCGGCTCGGCTACCGCCGCGTCCACGCTCGGGGCTCCGGCATCGCTGAGCGGCTCGGCGTCCGGTAGGGCGGGCTCAGCCCCATCGGGAATCTCTACCGTTGCGTCCGCAGGGTTGCTTGGCAAGGTCGAGACCGAGGCGTCGCATCCGATGCAGCAAAACGCCGCGAGGAAACACAGAGGGTACCGTGGCCGACCGTTCATCGTCGAACTCTACGATATGACGGTGCAAAGCAGTGGACGTGCGCAAACAGACTAACCAGACTGGGAAATGGGCACCTCGCCGGCGAACAGGACGCACGCAGAGGCGCCGCGGCTCCCGGGTGCGAAACCAACCTCGCCCCCGTCAGAACTGCGGTGAATGTGACCGGGTCTGCGCGCTTCCCACACCCGTCTGCGATGGCAGGACCTGCCAAGAGACCTGCGCTCCGGGACAGATCGAGCGCCAACAAGCCTGCTTCGACGCGAATGCTCCCCCCACCTGCGGCAGCTGCGACGAGAGCTGCCAGCTCGCATGCGGATCAGGCACCGGCAGCTGTGATGCTCCGACCAACGTTCAGGTTAGTCGGGTCGAATGCCTGTGTCCTTATGGAGAGCGGCGAGATCGCGTGCTGGGGCGCAAACGCGTTTGGCCAGCTCACCCTGCCGGCGTCTGGCGGGGAAGGTCGCCCCGTTCGCACAGCACTAACCGATCTTTCCACTCTTTCCCTGGGCCTTGCTCACGGATGCGCAATCCGCAACAGCGGTGAGGTCACGTGCTGGGGAGACAGTAGCGCGGGACAGCTCGGACTCACCTGCACGTCATCCAGCTCGACGGCGTGTACGTCCAGGACGACGAAGGACAGCTCGTGTTCCATCCTCAGTCCGAGCCGAGTGCCGACGAGGTCGCCGACATCGCGATCATGGTCGCCCACAAGGTGCTGCGAGCTCTCGAGCTCGACGATGGCGAGGACGAGGACCCGCTGGCCCTCGAGCAGCCGTTGCTCGCCCACTGCTACGGTGCCGCCGTCACGGGCCGGCAGGCGTTCGGACCCCACCGAGGCAAGCCCGTCATCCGGCGCATCGATGCCGACAGACGCCAGACCCTCGCCGGCCGGAAGATCGCCGAAGCCGAAGGGTTCCAAGTCTCATCGCGCAAAAACGACCGGCAAGCCGTGTTCGCCCTGTGCCGCTACCTCACCCGGCCTCCGCTCGCCAACGAGCGCCTCGAGCGCCTGTCCGATGGCCGCGTCGGCTACCGCCTCCAACGGCGTTTCGCGACGGTACCTCTACGGTCGTCATGCGCCCTGAGTACTTGATCGCACGCCTGTGCGCCATGGTCCCGCCCCCGAGATTCCATCTCATCCGCTACTCCGGCCTGCTCGCTCCCCACGCCATGGCCCCGCCACGCGTCGTACCCAAAGAACCGCCGTCGCTATAGCTCGTCTTGCCGGGGGGTGGGCGAGCGTTCTCGTGGGGGTGCTGCCGCGTCCAAAGCCAAGACCCCGAACCGCACCCCGTGGGCAAAAATGCTCGCGCGGATCTTCCGCGTCGACTGCCAGACGTGCCCCCGCTGCGGTGCCTCGATGAGGATCGTCGCATTCGTCACCAAGACCGACGACATCCGTCGCTACCTCGAGGCGCATCCCTCGCGGGCCCCGCCCATAGGTTCCGGCACACGTTCCCTGCTCGCTGAACAGCTACCGCTTCCCTTCGCGTCGCCCGCACCCTCTCCGATCACGACGGTGGGCAGTCCACTTCTCCGTCCGCACAACGAATAGCGTCCCTCCCTACGCGCTTCAACCGTGTGCACCACGTCGGGCGGCATCTCCCGCCGAAAGCGGTCTTCATGGGCGGGCTGGTCTTCCAGCAGATCGTGGAGGTAAGCCGCGGCGAGCGTGACTTCGTCGCTCACGCCGTGGTCGGACAGTAGAGTCACCGCCGCTTCTAGATGAACAAATACGGTACGTTGCCTTGTTTACGGAACTGCGATGCGTGGGCCGCCTGGGCGAGGACCAGGGCGCGATTCACGAGATCTCGGGGCACGCTATCGGGTCTCCCGCACCGGAGGTTCGATGGTCAAACGGTAGGTCCGCAATGACCAGATCGAAGGGCGACGATCATGAGCAGCGGGGATGCGCGAGGGCACAGACATCTTCCGCAGAGAGCGGGCGACCAAAGACGAACACGTCGTCAAAACGTCCTACCGCACCGCTCTCTCGGGGCTGTCGATTCAGAATCCCGAGACCGGTGGCCTCGAACGCACTGAGCGAGGCGGGCGTTGCAACGTTGGACGAAGAAACCTCCACGCCATCGACGAAAAGACGCCACCGCGAGCCGTCGGCAGTAAGCGCGTAATGATGCCACTCTAGAATGTCGAATCCATCGATCGGCGTGGCGATCATCTCGGTCTTGTCGACGTCGAGCCTTACTTCGGCTCGAATCTCGCGGCTTTCGCCGAGCACGATTCCATTGAGCGAGCGCCCACCCGACGCAGCCGCGCTCTCCGCAAAGAGCCATTCCACAGTGGTCGCCGGTGGTCGCGGGTCGGCTCGAAACCAAAATGCATACGTAAACACGCGATCGCTTACCCCGTTGGGGTGAGCCGCAGCCCCGGCGCCGACGGCGTCTCCGCTCAACCGCAGCGTTCGACCACGCTCGGGATCGAGCACGATTTCCGAGTCTCCGAAGCGCTCAAGGTCGGTCGCGCCAACCCGGTCCAACACCATGCCTTCTGTATCCGCATCCAAGGGCCAGTACGAACGCGGATCCAGGCACCGCCCGTTGGCGCAAATCCCTCCCGAGCACCGAGCACGGCTGACCGGCGAGCAGCTCCCTTCACGGCAGACCTCGCACGCAGCGAGTTCGCGAGGACACGCGACCGGGACCGCCGCGTCAACGCACGTGGGCAGTCCTCCGACGACGGAGCACTGCTGGCCGCTGGGGCAGTGAATCTGGTCTAGGCACCCGTCAGCCAACGACACGACGGTGGTTTCACCGAGGCCCTCATCGTAGTCGCCGGCGCCCTGAAGCACCGTGCGACGCCGGCCCTCAGAATCGTAGGTTTCGATCACCCAGCCAAACTGACGTGTCGTGTCTCCCCCAGCCGGGGTGAACGGGATCGTGACCGGAAACGAGACCTCGGAGCCCAGGGTCAACGCCTCGTCATATACGGTTCCACTCGCGGTACAGACCTGCACGCGAAGTCTATTCGATACCGCTCGAACCGCCGGCTCTGCCTCCACCTCAACGAATGTCTGGGCGAGCGTTTCCGGGTCGCCGGCACACCCCGCGATCAGCAGAGCCCAAAGAGCCCACCTCAAGGCGACCTCAGCGTCTCGATGCCACAGCCAAATCCGGGCTGGGATACGCAGGTGGGCGATTCATCACTGGGTACGGCGAACAACGCGATCACCACCCCGACGGCCGCGGCCGCAACCACCGATAGTCCGATCGCCCACGGCCACCACACCCCGCTGGATTCTGAGTCCGCGGGCTGCTCCGGGTCGGGCCTCGCTTCCCGGGTGGGCGGCTCTGAGTCGGACGGCGTTGGGGCTACGACGGGGCTGAGCCTTAGCGCGAGCTCCTGACGGGCGCCCGGTTCGAGGAACACTTGCTCGTCGATTGAGTCGTAGCCCTCGGCCTGTGCGCGAATATCGTGCCGCCCCGGATCAAGACGAAATACGATTTCCCCACCGTTGGGAATCACGCCCGCATCGGTGTCGTCGACCAACACTTCGGTCTGCGGTGGACCCTGAGCGCGAACCACCAACGAGCCCAACAGCGAGTGAAGTCGCGCGTTGAGTTCCTCGAGGGTGTGACGTTCGCTCGAGCCGAGTTCGCCCAGCTCGCCGCTCCGGAGCCGCTGGGCCACCGCGAGCGCCCGTCGAATCTCGCCAAGGCGCTCGTAGGTGAGCGAGAGGTTGAACGCGGTCGCGGGTGCAGGGAGAAGCTCCATCGAACGTTCAAACAGCTCTCGCGCCTCACGGTAGCGACCCTCGTCCATCGCTGCGCTGGCTTGTTCAAACAGTGCGCGCGCCTCTTCGTCGGCGGAAGCCTCCTCCTGAGCCCACACAACCGTGGGTGCGACGCACCCAACCAGGGCCGCCGCGACAAGCCGACTGAACACGCCATGCATCATGCCACAGACTACTGACCCCAGGACCAGCCCACTCGCGAACCAGACTCCATAGCGCTCGGATTGCGGCGC
Organism: Myxococcota bacterium; assembly: GCA_039187775.1. Classification (GTDB taxonomy): domain Bacteria; phylum Myxococcota_A; class Polyangia; order Polyangiales; family JBCCZL01; genus JBCCZL01. Next base: position 2,239 of record JBCCZL010000472.1, on the reverse strand, counting down.
CGCATCTTGGAAGCGGTAGTAGCCGGAGATGTCGGCTCAGGCCCGGAAACCTCCACGACCTCCGGCGGCTCGTCGCCTGCAGGTGCGTCGGCCTCGTCGAGGTCCTCCGCCTCGAGCTCCCCCACGCTGAGCTCCCCCACGCTGAGCTCCGCCGCACTGACCGATTCGACCTCGATCGCCGGCTCACCGGACGACTCAACAACGACTTCATCATTCGTTGAGGTTGTGCCGTCGTTCGAGTCGGATGCGGCCAGCATGTGGCCGATACCCCATCCGAGGGCGAGTACCAAGCATGCTGCCGCGGCGGCACCGGCAAACCACCTCCCGCGGTGGCGACGCGGAGATCGAGCGGAGTCGGCGGCGTCGTCGACCTTGGCCGCGAGCGCTTGAACTCGAGCGCGCTCGAGAGCGAACTCCTCTGCAAGATACGCTTCCACCGAAGCCACACCTTCTTCCGCAGCGAGCGCACGCGCAATCGCATCTAGACGTACGGCAACCTCGCGGGCGCTCGGAGGGCGCTCCGCCGGAGCCTTGGCCAACATCTCGAATAGCAGCTCAACAAGTCCGGGTGGTGCGTCCTCGCGGACCGCTCCCAGGTCGGGAATGGGGCCCTCCAAGATCTGTTGCGCAACAACTTCCACGCCGTGGCGCGCTGGATAGAGCCTTTCCGAGGTCAGGAGCTCGTAAAGTACCACTCCCAACGAAAAGATATCCGCGGCGGGCCCCGGTACCGTGACTCGGAGCACCTCGGGCGCCATGTAGCTGAGTTTGCCTTTCAACACTCCGGTGGAGGTCCGCGTCTCCCGCCCGACGGCACGCGCGATGCCGAAATCCGTCACTAACGTCAGCCCAGAGAACGCGACGAGGAGGTTCTGCGGAGAAACGTCGCGGTGCACTAGCTCGACGTTCTTGCCGTGGTAGTCCCGAAGCTCGTGGGCTGCATGAAGACCCCGCGCCGCATCGGCACCAATTCGAACGGCTACTTGAACGGGGATTCGGGCTTGCTGCCGCGTCAGGAAGCGCACGATCGCCGAGACCGCCACGCCCTCGACGTAGTCCATCACGAGAAACGGACCGGCCGCGTCCTCTCCGACATCGATGACGGGAACGACGTTCGGGTGCCGAATCATGCCCGCGATTCGTGCCTCGTCGATGAACATCGCGCGAATGTCCTCGGTCGTCTGGAGGTCGCCGCGGAGACGTTTTAGGGCGACCAGTCGCCGGTAGGGGCCGACCTCTCGAACGGAAAGTGACACCTCCCCCATGCCTCCCTTGGCGAGCGATGTGAGGTGCCGATAGGTAGGCTCGGAGCCCATCTCCGATAGATTATCACGGCATCGAGGGTCACCTTGGTAGGGTTGAGGCGGTGAGCGTGGAGGTGTTTGGCACATTCGTCGAAGCCATGAAGGGTCGGGCCCCCGCGGGAACGCCGTGGGCGAACGCGGTGGGTACGCTCGTCCCCGGCGCATCGCGCCAGGCAACCCACCTCGAAGCCGCAACCGGTGAGATGCTCCCGTGGATTTCGATTCTCTCGATCCGACGCGAGATCGCTGCACTGGGCTTTGGGCTGGATCGCTGGTGCGATGCGTTCGACGCTGCCCCGAGTAGGCACGCCGAGCGGTGGGCACCATGGGTTCAGGGGTGGCGCGGCTTGTGTCACGGCCAGCCGCTGTCCGACAGCGTACTCGAAGGCGCGTTTCGAACGGCCCAAGCCGCAGGCGACTCCGTGCTGGTCGTGGAGCTGGCGGCGCTTCGCGCACTAACCGCACTCGCCGATGGAGCGGTCGATCGTGGCGTTCAGTGGGCGCGCCGCGGCGCGCGAATGGCGAGAACGGAGTCGATTCTCCTAAGTGAACTATTGGCAAGCTGGGTTTTGGCGCGCGCTCGCCGCCTCTCAGGGTGCCCCCACTTGTCCCGGCACATCATTCGCGCGGTTGCGCCTCTTTTGCCCGCCGGCTGGAGGCCTCTTTGGGGCGTGGAAGCGGCTCTGTCGGGGTCACGACAGGGCTCGGTTGGGCTTTCGTTCCGCCTGGATGAATGGCAACGGGGCAACATTCGGGCGCATAGTTTGCTCGGCGAGGATGTCGCGAGGTTTCGTTTCTTAACCCAGGAGCTCGATGGCCTTGCGGGGCTGGTCGACAAAGACGCGGCTCCTACCGCCATCGCTCCAAGTCGGTTTTTTGGGATGGTGCCAGATGACTCACCATACCCCTGCGTGGTTCGCTACGATGGATTGCAG
>JBCCZL010000471.1:0-8045 GCA_039187775.1 Myxococcota bacterium | reverse complement strand
GGGCACGCCCAGGTGGTCGACCCGTACGCGGTCGAAGGGTTGGCTCACGCCGAATAAGCCGACCGGGTTGCCGGTCGTTCCGAGTGACTCCTCGGAGAGTGCTCTCGAGCATTCGAGAGGTGAACCACCGGCCCCGTGACGAGCGTTTCGAACCAAGGCCGCGCAATCTCTGAAACGGCGCTTCGGGGCCGGTGGTTCACCGCTCGAATGCTCGAGAGCACTCTCCGAGGAGTCACTCGGAACGACCGGCAACCCGGTCGGCTTATTCGGCGTGAGCCAACCCTTCGACCGCGTACGGGTCGACCACCTGGGCGAGCCCATCCTCGTTCTGGCTTCGAAAGAACTCGAGCCATGCTCGTGCTCCCACTGGGCTTTGCGGCATATTGCCGTGGGTGGCGGCCCGGCCGTCGGCGATGACGTCGAACTGAAGGAGACCGGTGGTCGCCAATCCTTCGGCGGCGTTGCCCATCACCGGTACCGGTTCGAGCACTTCGACTCCCTGCACCGGCCGAAGCACCGACGCCACGAGCGGCGTGCGAAGTGCCCGCGCGAGAGCGTATGTGGCAACGTTCGGTACCGTGTCGTCGTCGAGTACGACCGTGAGGAGGACCGAGGGAGCGCGGTCTCCGCGAGGGCGATCGCGGAGGATCCTCGGTGTGTAGCTGGCCGCGTCCCCGCGGTCGATCGCGGTTTGGAGCACCGTAAAGTAGCGTCGAAGGTCGCCGTCGGTGGCGCCCGGCGGACGAAACAGGCTGAGCAGCGCACCGTAGGTTTCGCTTCCGGTGAGGACCGAGGTGAGCCTCCCTCCAGCGACGACGAGCGCGGCCGACGGGTAGGCATCGGTCAATGCGAGAAGCTCCGGTCCCATGATCCCGCCGAGCGACACCCCGAGGTAGCTCAGGCGCTCCGGGTCCAGATCGACCTGCCCGTCTCCGTCGAGATCCGCTCCCGCACGGAGCGCTTCGGTGAGCTGAAGCTTGTCGAAGGTCGACTGACGAAAATGATCGCGGGCCTTTCCCGCATCGAGCGGACGGGTTTGGAGATCTCCGAGGGCAAAGAACTCGGTGACCGTCGCCAGGCGCGCCGCATCGGGGTTTCGGTCGGGGTGCTCTCCGTGGCGAAGTGCATCCACCGCGACCACCGCGAACCCCTCGGGAGCCGCGACGGCGGCGAACTCCGCCGCTTCCTCCCGACTCGAACCGAGGCCGTGGCCAAACACAATGGTGGGGAACGGACGAGTGCCGTCGGAGGGCAGCCATACCGAAACCGGCAGGTCATACGTTCGAGAGCGAATCGGCGGGCCTTCCGGAACGCGCCCCTCGGCGGTTCGATAATCGCCCACTTCCAGTGTCGTCTCGCATCGGAGGAGATCGCCTTCCGGACCGCACGTCGCGGGCCCCGCAAAGGCGAGGGGCGCCTGGGCGATCGCTTCGGCAACCGCCACCGATGGCGCGGCGATCGTCTGCACAGGAAACACGGTAAGTGCCGCGAGGTCTTCCTCCGAACCGATCGTTCCCGCGGCGCTTAGCTCGTTGATCGCTGCGCGAAGTTGGTCGTTCGCGGCGAGTTCCATCGCCATCGCTCCGCTCGGCGCGACGCAGCCGTCGAACGCGCTCTGGGTAATGTACGCCGCGGCGAGACCGCCTTCGGGGAGCGGTTCTCGAGGCATCAAGAACACGGTCTCGCTTTCATCGGCGAGCTCGAGGTCGGCGGCAAGAAAGCGCACCGGCCCGGGAGAGAGCACCACGATGCCCACGCCGTCGCTCGCCGATCCGACGGTGTCGGACCGGAGCGTGAGCGGTCCGTCGAATCGGAAAAAGAGCTCCGAGTTCACGCCAAAGCCGTCGAGCCCAGTGAGGTCTTCGCTGAAGGTCGTCTCGAATGCGGCGAGGGTTTCCCGAATCGCCGGGTATGCACTCGGTTGGTACTCGAAACGAAACCCCGTGGGGCGACTCGCGTCCTCCACGAGCATGTCGGGTTCGGGCCAGCGGGTGAGCGCTCCATCGGCCGGGTCCCAGCGGAGGGCGATGCACATCGACCCGTCGTTCGCCTCTTCATTTCCACAAGCGACAACGAGACCCAAGAGAAGGCAGAGGCCAGCGTTTCCAAGCGATCGCACGGCCAAGAACTAGCACGGAACTCCACCATTCAGAACCATGCCGCTGAGATCCGCGCGATTCAGAAACGGTGCGGTTCGGAAACGGTGCGGTTCAGAACTGGTGCGGTTCGGAAACGGTGCGGTTCAGAACTGGTGCGGTTCAGAAACGGTGCGCGGTGTAGAGCTCGTCGCGCCAGGTCACGAGGTCGGAAAACTCGTCGGCGAGTTCAGGGCAGGCCCACGCCCGGTGACTCGCGGGCTGAAGCTTCATATGGGGCGCGTCCACCGGAGCCACGCCCTGAATCACGTTGCTCGCCAAGATGTCCGCCGCCGAAAATCGCTTCGCCATGAGATAGCGCTCCCCGTTGAGGGCATCGCGGATCCTCGCAAGCGCGATGCGGAGGGCTTCGACGTGCTTCGACTCATTCGACAGGTCCATTCCGTGCTTCCGGCCGAGATACCGAGCCCCATGAGCGGCGAGTGGGCGAAACGCCCCCGCGAGAAATGCGGGGCTTACCGCCATCGCCGACTCTCGAAGCGCCTCGGCATCCGCGAGCACCCGCGCGGTTGCGCGTGACCGAGCGCTATCGAGGGCGCGGTCGACGTCGCGTCGAAGGGCGAGGGTGGCCTCTGGATCCGCGAGCAAAGGACGGTTCGCTCCCACCGCATCCGCGTGGAGCAAGATGTCGTACGAGTCGCTGATGGCCTCCGTTCCCTTCACGTAGAGCGGCGCTGTCGCCTTGTCGTTCTTGGCGCGGCGAGCTCGGAAGCGAAGCAGGCGCTCACCAAGAAACGGTACGTGCTCGTGGTAGCGATAGCGCACGCCGTGGTAGTCGAGGGCCCAGCGGGCTCGCTCGCTCCACGGCGAGTAGTGGATGGCGTAGAGATGGCTTCGAGTCATTTCCCGCACTGTACGAGGCCCCACCCCAAAATTGCACACAAGCGTCACGGCGAAGTTTGTCGCGACGGTTCGTGATCCAGTGACTCTTGGTTATGACTTGGGATTCGCGCACGGGTGGCTCGGCGTCCAGCTCACTTTCCCGCGATGCGAAGTCCGCGTGCGACGGGCTCCCGGATCACGAGTCGCGCAAACACAGATTTTCGCGCAGGCTATCGCCGGAGGTTTCGACCATGGCAAGCCACAACCCGCCGATCTACTCTCAGGATTCACTCGCGCTCTGCTGGGAGGCGTGCGCTCGCATGATGTGGGGCTGGAAGCATCAGGGCCTTGCCCGGTACCGCACCAAGGCAGGCGCTTGGGCCACGCGTCGCACCGGGCTCACCGAGCTTCAGATGGACAAGTTCTACCGCACGCTGGGCATGCGTTCGTTGGGCTCCCCCAACATCGCGAACGTGCACCACGCGCTTCACTTTTCGCCGGTGATCTTCACCATCATTGGAGGGCAAGCCGGTCATGCGATGCTTGCGACGGGCGACGAAGGCGGGATGCTGCAAGTGGTCAACCCATGCGCGGTGCAGTCGGTCAACTTCGGCGGTGGGGCCGACTCCTGTGAAGCCGGGGCGGGCAACCTCGCTCCGGGCGCGGTGGACAAAGCCCTCGGGTCGCTGATCTGGTACTGGTAGTCGGCTCACAGACAGAGCGCGGCTTCGGGATCGCAGAAGCTACCGCCCGTGCAGTCGCCGAGGACGCACTGCTCTCCGCTCTCTCGGCCCACGCAGCGGTTTGAGACGCAGTCCATCAACCCACAGCAGTCCGCTTTTTCCTTACAATAGTCCGTGTCCCGTGCGCAGCAGGTGCGCTCCGCCTCGGCGCTTCCGACCGGTCCACATGCCAGGCCGCGAGCGCAGTGGTCAGGCGCTTCGCAGCTCTCACCCTCTCGTCGGTTCGGGGCTTGGCAGGCCCCGACGACGCAGATCGCATCGCCGCAGCACTCATCGTCGAACGTGGATCCCGATCCGCCGCAGGGCGCCCCCACCGGCTCGCATGCCGACCCGCCGTCGCCCGGCTCCACCACGACGACGATCTGCTGGTCCGGCCCGAACTCGACCGTCCCATCCTGTCGCGCGGCGAGATCCACGTAGATTGGGCCCTCCACCGCGAGTTCGAGCGGAGCGCCGCCCGGCTCGAGCCGCCCGAGCGGCATGTGCATCTCGTCGAAGACGAGGCCGAGAAACCCCTGTACCGGAGATTCGACACGAATCGTTACCGGGCCTGCCGACGCGATATCGAAGCGCGCAGACTGACCGCCGGGGATGTGGTGCATCGAGTCTTCCCAGCGGAAAGCGCCGGCTTCTCCGGGCGCGATCGCAGTGACAAATTCGGGGCGACTCCCATCGCCAAACCACTGGTCGGCGTCCTCGAGGAGTTCCGGCGAGCGAACATGGTTCCACGCGGCCACAAAGTTTGCGTAGGTATCGACCCGCGTTTCGTCCCCACCCAGAATCGACGACAGCGCGGCGAGTCCGTTCTCGCCTTCGGCCATGTATGCGTCGATCATCTCGCACACATTGAACCCTCCGTGCTGTGCCTTGACCGACTTCCAGAAGGCCACGAGCTGGTAGCTATGGATGCCCTGCCAGTCGTAAAGCCCCTTCCCGGTCACCGACCCGTCGTACGGCTCGAACACTGCGGAGAGATAGTCATTGCCGTTGAACACTTCGTCCGCTCCGTACTCCGCGTTCCCTTCGATCCAGAAGTCCTCACCGCGGTCGAGCGGAAACGCGCCGAGCACGATCAGCTGAAAGACGTGAATGAGCTCGTGCGCGACGGTGGCCTGCACCGAGCTCCTCGGGTCTTCGTCGATGTGGATCCGGTCGATCTCCAATGAGCGGGTCCCTTCGGTGACCCGACCCCGATCGCCGCCAAGATCGTGAATGTAGACATCCTGGGTCTCGGCAAACTCGCAGCCGAGGGCGAGGAGATAGTCTCGAGACACTTGTAGATCGTTGGCGATCGCTCGGAGAATCCCCTCGCTTGCTCCCGGATCTTCGTCCGGCTCGAGGAAGTACTGGATGTGGAACTCGTCGGCGTGGAGTTCGGTGCTCCGCCCTTCGTTGATTTGAAACACCATGGCTTCGGCCGGCCGGGCTCGGGTGGTCACGGTCAATGCTCCGGGGGCCCTCACCGAGGGATGCGGAGAGAGCCCGAACGCGCCGCCTGGCCCGCGGCGCACCTGTCGCTGGGGATACGCCGTGAGGAACGCCTTCGTTTCTCCCACGAGTTCCGTCGGCACCTGAAAGCGGAGGGTGATGGCGGTCCCGGGCGCGAGGTCGGTCTCGACTGCGAGGGCGGAGCCCACCGGCGAAAGCTCGCGAGGACCGTCCGGGAGCTGAGCGTCCACCGCGTAGACCATGACAGTTCCCGGCCCGGCTTCTTCGGGGACATCGATGTCAACCACCGGCGCACGACTCTCCGGATCGGCCATCGTGCCCGCCCGGAGCTCACCGAGAAGACGGCGTGCGAGCACGCGAAGATCAAAGGATTGGCGAATCGTCTCTCGTCCCCGCCGAAGTTCGACGGCGACAGGATGAGCACCGACGTGCGCGTCGGTGGGAGTCCAGCGAATGACGCCGTCGGAGTTCACCATCATCCCTTCGGGAGCCTGCAACAGGTGGTAGGTCAGCGCGCCCCGCCCCGGGAGTTCGGCCAACGTCGCGTATTCGTAGTGAGCTCCCGGGACCGCAAAGGTAGGTGGGGCGCTCAGAAACTCCGCCTCGTCCAGAGCTTCGACTGAATCCACCGGGGTGGATGGATTGGCGGGCGCGCAGGCCGCCAACAGTGCCGTGACCACCGCAATGGCGTAGAGGCTCGGTTTTCCCATGAGAGGGGTACGAAGAACCCACAGGTAAGGATTGATGCGTCTCCAACTTATGAAGATTCGGAGGGAATTTTCGCCACCGCAGACCCGTAGGGAGAGTGTCCTTTGCGCTGGAGCTTGCCGGGGCGCTTTACTTGGTGGATGTGGGAAGCCTTGCGGGGGTGTATCGACGCACCAGCGAGGGATCGCTGGAACGGATTCGCTGCCTTCGGCTCGACGAGGGTTGCCGCTTAACTCTCGGCTACGGCGTCATCGAACTCAGCTGGCGGCCGCTCACGATCCAGTAGGGCTAGAGGCTGGCGGTTATCGCGCGGCGTCCGTTTCACGCAGCAGACCTTGGCTCGTTACCCTTCCGCCGGAGGGAACGTCGAAGGTGACCACCGCGCCGGCCGCGATCTGAGCGTCATCTCCGATCGAGATCGCTCCGATGATCGTCGCCCCGGCCCCGAGGACGACGTGGTTGCCGACGGTGGGATGGCGTTGACCGGAATGGCGAGCCGTGCTTCCAAGGGTGACCCCGTGGAAGATAGAGCAGTCGTTGCCGACGGTGGCGGTCTCTCCGATCACGACGCCGACGCCGTGGTCGAGAAATAGCCGTCGGCCGAGCGCTGCCGAGGGGTGAAGATCCGCGCCGAATACTCGGGTGGACACGCTCTGCAGAAGAAGCGCACAGTGCCGTTCTCCAGCAGCCAGGAGCGCGTGGGACAGATGATGGCTGAGTCGCGCGTAGAACCCGTTGGAGTAGCACGCGATGTCGAAGTAGCTCGCTGCCGAGAAATCGCGCTGCCGGTAACATTGCAGGTCTTCGATCAGCTCGTCTTGGTCGAGATCCACATCGGCGAGAATCCCTTGCCAGCGAGCCGGCTCTGGAAGTCGGGCGGCAAGTACCGACGAAAGAACACGAAGCGAGTGAGCTTCGGCCATCGCTTCGATGAGTCCGGGCTCCGGCAACCGCCGATCCGAGAGAAGCGCCGCTCCATGCGTACGTAGGTCTTCAAGGATCTCATCCAGGGTGGGGTCGGTCATACGTCCGGACGGTAGTCCCGGAGGAAACAACGAAAAAGCCCGACGGCGCCGCTTCCCCGAAGGATGCAGCCGTTTGCCGCAGTCTTTGAAGATCTGGAGGTCTGAAACCCTCAGTGGTCTGGGACGTGAGCAGCCGCGCGGACGATAGTAATCTCGAGTGGCAACCGAGGGGCCTCGAATTTCGCGTTGTCCATCTTGTGTGACCGATAGCGGCGGTTGAGGAGTCTCGGTGGCCGGTGTCGGTTCCGTTTCCTAACGCTGCTCGGGGGCCTCGCGAGGCCCCCCGAGGCGACACCACGTCACACCGACCGAGGGTAAGCTATTCACCCGGACGAAGACCCCGCACGAGATCTTCGAGAAGAGCCCAGAGTTTGCCAGCCGAGCGCTGAAAACCACGGAGACGCGAGGCCTAGGCCGGCAAGAAGGGAAGGTGGCCGCGGTGGTAGCCCACTTTCAAGCGCCGCTCACAAAGTACGCCTATTCGTGACCGGGCTTCACCCAGCCTCAGCCTCCCCATCTTCGATGGAGCTATGTCTTCATGGAACGAATGGGGGTCAGAGGCCCCCGGAGCCTGGCCCGCCGTTGTCGTCCTCGAACGATCCGTCCGGAACGATCCGTCCGAACGATCCGTCCGATGCACTTGTCCGCCAACGCTTCTACCGGGAGCCACGGCAGGGGCTGGAGAGTCTGGAAGTGGCCTGGGTGGAGACGATTGGGTCGTGGACCTATGTCGGAGAGGCAGGAAATCCAGGAACGAGAACGATCCGTCCGATGCACTCGTCCGCCAACGCTCCTACCGGGAGCCACGGCAGGGGCTGGAGAGTCTGGAAGTGGCCTGGGTGGAGACGATTGGGATCGTGGACCCGTGTCGGAGAGGCAGACAAGCCGGGATGCGCGCGAAATTGTCGAGCGACAGACGGACGGATGCGCGGCTCGGGCCAGAGACCGCGCCGCGCCCCGTCTCGAAGACAGACCTGAGGTCAGGAGGGTGGCTCGGAGCCCCCTTTGCGGGAGCGCCGTCGGCGCGTGCGGAGGACGACCTGCCTTCGAGGTGGGGGCGTGCCCTTTCGAGCCCGCGAAGGGGCCGGGTCGGACAGGTCCCGGACGTCCACCTCGTCGGACGGCGGGAGGGGTTCGTGGTT
>JBCCZL010000470.1:0-8050 GCA_039187775.1 Myxococcota bacterium | reverse complement strand
GGGTAACGGAACCGAAACACCGCCCCAGAGCCGCCCGAGCTCGTGGAGGAGTAGATCGCCGCAAGGTACGTGTCCCCACACGGCACTCCGACGGGGCGCGAACCTGGGGTCTTCGTCGACCCGTCGACGCCACCCTCAGGGCGAACGCCGGCATCGGGCAGCGGCGTGTCGACGTCCACCACTTCCCAGTCATCGAGGGCAGGCAAACACCCCGTCGACGGCAGCGTCAGGAACAACGCCCCGAAAAAAGCCCCCCGAAGTCGCCCATTCCGGAAAAAACGGCCCCGCCAGACATCCGGCGGATGGTCACTGTTTCTTTCGGTGAGGAGGTACATTTCCTGTGACGCCACGTAGAATCTGGCAGCTCGTCGTGCTTCGCGCTACCTCTCAGTCGATGTTTGATACGCGTCTCGGTCCGAAGACTTCCGGACTTCGTTGGCTCGTGTTCGCGCTCGGCGCCCTATCACTCGTGGGCTGTCTCCAGGAGTCCGACCCCACGAGTTCAGGGACCGAAATCCGAGACGTCCGACCGAACACTGGAGCTCCATGTTCGGCACGGCACTTCACCGTCGCGATGACGGGCAACCAATTCGATGACGATCCCACCCTCGTTCGCTTCGAGCCGGATCTCCGCCGCTGTCAGGGGGCCACGATCGACGACATGGACTGGCCCAACATCGCCCGAGTGGCCGGGCTCAGCGACGGCTCGGAAGTGATCGGGCGCGAGGGACATGTCGCGCGAATCCTCGGCACCCGAATCCAGTGGAAAGCGGAGCACCGCGGCTCGACCCTCGACATGGCCGAGGTGGTCAGCGGCGGCCAAACCTTGGTGGCGGTGCTGGTGGGAGGGTTCAACAGCAGCTTCGGCGACCGCATCGAGCTCCGAAGCGCCGAAGACGGCGATCTCGTAAAAACCTTCGACGAGGGGGTCCGATCGGACACGATGACCATCGCCAGCTCACCCAATCCGTCGCACCTTTACTTGTCCGACGGGAACGACCGGGTCTACGAAGTGCTGGTCGATCTCAACGCCGAGTCACTCGGTGGAGTCGGGCTTCTCGACGTACCCCTCGTAGGCTTTCGATCGCTCAACTACATCGAAGCCGAGTCGGCCACGATCGCCGGCCTTTCCTCGAACGGGATCTTTCACTGGTCGACATCCACGAACGCGTTCCTCGGCCCGCGCCAGTGCCGATGGAGTCGCTTCGTCAGCGATGTCATTCCGGAGCAGTGCGACGACTTCGAAGGGCTCGCCTACGACTCGGACTTCTCGGGAAACCGATGGTTCACCAGCTGCCGGACCGACGAAGGTCGCGCGCTGGTGCGCATCGGATTAGAAGACGACTGCGAGGTCATCCTCGCGCCAATCGAGAACTCCCGGGTCGTCGACATGACCTGGACCGGTTGACCCGGTCTTATGTGCGGCGAATCCCTACCCAGAGCACGAATGCGCGCGACGCAAAACCGATAGCGGCTAGCCACGACAGCTACCTAAGCAGGCGGTAAGATGGAAAGAGTGCGCGTCATTCTTCCGTGCATGCTCCTCGCGGTGGCGGGGTGCAGCGTTCCCGACCTCGACCTGACCGGAAAGGCTTGCCCGTGCCCCGAACCAGGATGGCGATGCTTCGAAGCGCGCTGCGTTCAGCCGCTGGCGGGCTATCCCTCGTGCGATGAGGGTGGGGTCTATGACATAAGCGCCGGCGACACCGTCACCTGCGCGGTCGAATGCGGCGCGCTCTACTGCTGGGGCGACAACAGCTGGGGCCAACTGGCCCAGGACCCGGACCGGCGGCCCAACCCCGCGGGTGGCGACGATGAGATCTTCGGCTTCGCGGGCTCGGAGTCTCCCGTGCGGGTCGGGCTTCGAAACGATTGGGCAGCAGTGGCCGTGGGCTACGACCACGTCTGCGCCATCGACGACCAGAAAGACACGTACTGTTGGGGTCGAAACGACCTCGGCCAACTCGGAACGGGGAGTGACGAGCGCTTGAGCTTCGTTCCCACGATCGTGACGAGCTTCGGCAACTGGGATCGGGTGTCCACGCGTTCGAGTACCACCTGCGGGGTTCGCGACGGCATCGTGGCGTGCTGGGGGAGCGATAGCTGTGGCCTTCTCGGTACAGGAACATTCGACGGCACACCGCTCAACTCCCCAACCGCGATCGTCTACGACGGCGAGGACGACTGGGCCGACGTCGCGGTTGGCGGGAACTTTGTGTGCGCGTTGCGGGGAGCCGGAGAGCTTTGGTGCTGGGGCTGCAACATGAACGGCATGCTCGCACGGAGCTCCTTCGGCATGGGATTGTTTTCTACGCCGGAGCCCGCCGCCACCGACGAGACGTTCGCTCAACTCGCTTCCGGACAGGAGCATGGCTGCGGGCTCAGCACCTCGGGCCAAACCTTGTGTTGGGGGCTCAACAACAGCGGCCGGACAGGTCTGGGACTCGAGGAGGGGGTGACCTCCATGCCGACCGTCGTCGGCACCGACTATGTCGCCCTCGACGCCGAGTCCTTCGGAGCGTGCGGCCTCACCCCCGACGGCCGCCTTGACTGCTGGGGCCAGAACATCGACGGCAACGTCGGAGTCGGCCCCGAGACGGTGATGACGTTCCCCACCCCCCGCGCCACGGTGGGTCTCCCGGCGACTGTCGTCGACTTTTCCGTGGGGCGGCTCCACACCTGCGCGAGAAGCGACGACAGCATCCTCCACTGCGTCGGCCTGGACCAGGACGGACAGCTCGGCACCGGGACCACTGCGCGTCGCAATCTGACCTACGAACCGGTGCTTTTCGCCGGCAGCGACACCCAGTAGAGCCCTCGCTCTCCTCGCTACGGCGCAGACTCCCGAATTCTTCCCGACAAACAGGCGAAGATTCGTTTTGACGCTTCGTTGACGCCCCCTCCGCACGCTTAGGCCGTCCTTTGATGGAGGGATTCGATGAAGACACTTAACTCAGCGCTTTTTATCTCACTGCTTCTCTCGCTTGCCGCGTGCACCAACGACACCAAAGAACCGCCGGCCATGGCCGACTGCACGCGGATGCCCCTGACCGACGACGATGTAAGCAATGGTACGACGCTTGCCGCCGGTAGCTGTTGGCTCGTGGATGAGCCGCTCGGGGTCGAGGCCAACGTGCTCGTGGTGGAGGCGGGCGTCGACGTCCAGTTCACGAACCGCGGCAATCTTTCGATCACCGATCTTGGTCGCCTTACCATTGCGGGCACCGCGGATGCCCCGGTGCTCCTGGCCGGAACCGAAACGCGCCGCGGACACTGGCAGGGCATTCGCATCGCCACCGACTCGCAGGACAATCGCCTTGAGCACGCGATCATCTCCGATGCGGCGTCGAACGCCTGGAACGGAAACGTGGAAACGCAGGCCGCGCTCTTCGCGGATGCGGATTCCTCGGTCTCTTTGAACAACGTCACGTTTCGTCGAGCCGGACTCCACGGCATCTACATCGACGACGAGGCCGCCCTTGGGACGTTCGGAGAAAACCGCTTCGAAGACAACGGCTCTCCCGGTCGAGTCAGCGCGAACCAGCTCGGGATTCTCGAAGGCACGAGCACCTTTAGCGGCAACGACACCGAGGCGCTCGGCACCGTAGGCCAGGAAACCGTGTCGATCGACCAGAGCTGGCCGGCGCTTCCGGTCCCCTACCGCCTTGAAGAACGGATCATCGTCGACGCCACGCTCATGGTGGAGGCGGGTGCCTCGTTCGAGTTTGGCGAAAACGGACGGATCGAAGTCGCGGTGGACGGTTCACTCAGCGTGGACGGCACGATGACGGCGCCGGTCGTATTTCGTGGCATCGAGGCTACCCGCGGCCACTGGCAGGGCATCCAGTTCTCGTCGGCCAACCCGGAAAACCGGCTCCGCTACGCACGAGTCCTTCACGCCGGCCGGGGCGTGTGGAACGGCAACGCCGACTCCGTCGCTGCGATCAATCTCGACAATGGCGGTGGAGCGAGCATCGAAGACTCCGAGGTTGAAGAATCCGGCGGCTACGCCTTCCGGGCGGAGGAGAGCTCGCAGATCGGGACCTTTGCCCGCAACACCTTCCGCTCCAACGCGCTCACGCTCTCGGTGGCGCACGACTTGGTCGGCGAACTCGATGGCGCCAGCATGCTCACTGGCAACGACGCAGACTACGCGCTGATCTCAGGACCCAGTGTAGGATCGCAGGGAACGATCGCGACTCCGCAAACCTGGCGCGCGCTCACCGTCCCCTATCGGCTTGCCGGCGATGCCCTGATCGAAGCGGCGTTGACCATCGAAGCAGGTGCGACCGTGCAGGTCGCCGAAGACGTCCGAATCCGTACCCGGATGGGTGGAACGCTTAGCATCCGCGGAACAGAGGCCGCGCCGGTTCGCTTCGAGGGCAGCGACCCGATGGTTCCGTTCTGGTACGGCTTCGGGATCGAAACCGTGTCGGTCGACAACGTGATCCAGCACGCGGTCATTGCGGGTGCGGGAAGCTCGACCTGGAACGGAAACGCACAGTCGACCGCCACCTTCTTCGTGAGCAGTGGGTCGCTTCGCCTCGAGAACGTAACGCTGGAGAGCGGCGGGGGGTACGGCGCGTTTCTCAACCAGGAAGCCACGCTCGCGGTTTGCCAGTCCGACCTTAGTGCGGCGTCTGCGGGCATGTCGTTCATCCTCGACGACCAGAGCTCGACGATGACCGGGTGTTGATCGCCCGGGGTGCCGTCCTGGTGGCGGCACCCCACTTCTCACGCCCACTCGAGTAGCCCCATGGACACCGTCAACGAGAGCACACTTTCGGTCGCCTCCTTTGCGTGGAAAGCGCGCCCGCCCCGACCGGCGCTGACCGTCGTCGTCAAGGGCACCTTCGACCTCGTTCACAAGGAGTCGCTCCGGCTCTCGAAGGTCCAGCGCCCCTGCCACGGCGAGGAGCGGCACGACCAGGACCCGGACCGGAGCCTCCGCTTGGACACGGATCTAGCGCCATTCAAGCCCTCCGCCGAACTTCTCCTCGCCGGCTCTGCGTTCGTGCCCGGCGGACGAGAGACCACTCAGCTCGCGGTTGGCCTCTCGCTCGGCGACATTCGAAACGAGTTTCTGGTTCACGGAGACCGCGTGTGGGAAGGCCGCCTTCGAAAACAGCCGAGTCAGCCAGTCCCGTTTTCCGAGATGCCGCTCTGCCTCGAACGGAGCTTCGGCGGACCGGGCCACAAGACGAACCCCTGGGGCCGCGGGCTCGAAACTGTGGCGAACGGCAGCCATCCGCTCCCCAATCTCGAAGCTCCCGACCGCTCCATGCACGGGCCAAGCGCGCGGCCTGATCCGGTGAGCGCGTTTCCCGTTCCCCTGGCCGACCCTCGACGTCAGGCCCTCGCGGGGACCTACGACGCCCGCTGGCAGGCCGAACGGTTCCCCTGGTTTCCCGAAGACTTGTCCTGGGAGTGTTTTCTTTCCGGTCCGGCAATGCAGCGAAGGCGCGGCTACTTCGAGGCCAGCGAAGCGCTCACGCTTCGCCACCTGCACCGTCATCACACGATCGTTCGCACAACGCTCCCCGAGGCCTCCCCCGAGGCGGTTCTTCGGACGTCTCGCGGGGAATCGCCGCTGCGGCTGAACCTCGATACGGTCACCGTCGACACCGACGCCGAAGAGGTCATTCTCGTATGGCGCGCCCTCGTCGAACTCGAGCTCGGCGAAACCGCAAACGAGCTTCGCGTGCTCCCGGCAACGTCGCTCCTCCCCCGAAGCTCGCTTCGGCCAAGCGCGGTCCCAGAAACCGGAGGGCCGCTGCCTCCGTCGCCTCCGATTTCGAGTTCACCAACGCCTCCAATGCCCAACGCTCCGATACCCAACGCTCTGATGCACTGGTCCGAATCGACGATGAAGCTCGGGCCCGATGGACTTCCCGTCGAAAACTGGGATGCCACCACCACGCGGTTCATTCGCAACGCCAAAAGGCCGACGACCCTTCCCCCGGGGCGGGTGATCGCACCGATCGAAGGCGCCACGCCCGATGAGCCCAGTGAAAAAGTCTCTGAACAGCCCCCGGGCTCCGACGACGCGGTCGACCGAGCGATGAAGCGCCTCGACGAAGCCCTCGCCGAGCTCGAGCTGCCCCTCATCGACCCGCCGAGCCGCCCCGAGCGAAGCCCCGAAGACATCCTCGCGGCACTGGAAAGCACGGGACTAGCGGTGCCTGAGGATCTCCGGAGGCACCTTTTTTCAACTCCGGCGCCGACTCCCCCGGTCGAACCCGAAGCCCCCACCGAGGCTCCCGCGGAACCCACGCTTCGAGACCGGGTCATTGTGGCGCGCGACGAAGGAACGTCGCTCGACGGATTCGACCTCACTGGTGCGAACCTCTCCGGCCTCGATCTCTCGCGCATGTCCTTTCGCGGCGCGATCCTCGCCCACGCTTCGTTCGAGGGGAGCATTCTCGCCGAGGCGGTGCTCGCCGACGCGACACTAGGAAACGCGGTCCTTCGAAAGGCCGATCTTTCGGGAGCCAACCTTCGGTCTGCGGACCTTCAGGGCGTCGACGCGGAAGGAACCCGCTTCGACCGTGCGGACCTGCAACGCGCCGATCTCTCGGAGTCGACCCTTGCCTCGGCAAGCTTTCAGCGCGCCGACCTGCAACACGCGCGACTCGTCGCGGCCGAGCTCGGCGAAGCCGACCTTCGAAGGGCCTGTCTCAAACACGCCGATCTCGATCGCGCCCAGGGCCTTCGGGCCCGACTCGAAGAGGCGGACCTCCGGGAGGCCCTTCTGTCGAACGCGAACTTCCGGAGCGCCCGGTTTCACGGCGCGGCGCTTCAGGGCGTTCGAGCCGACGGCCTCTGCCTCGAAAACGGGCTCCTTGGCGCAGCAAACGCCGCAGGAGGCACCTTCGATGGCGCCCGCTTCGCTCGCGCCAATCTGGTTCAGGCCAACCTTGCCGAGGCGTATCTCGCAGGGGCCGACTTTTCGGACGCCGAACTCGATGCCGCGACGCTCCGACGGGCGCGCCTCGACCAAGCGACCCTCCGGCGGGCCACCCTTCGCGGCGCCGATCTCTTCGAGAGCCGGCTCGAGGGTGCCGATCTTCGAGACGCCGACCTTCGACTCGCCAACCTCTTTGGCGCGGAACTCTTCGAAGCCCGCTTCGAGGGTGCACAGCTCACCGCCGCCGATCTCCGACGAACCAAGCAGGAGTCATGAAGACGCTCGAACACAAAGACGCGGTCCTCGACGCGCTGACCACTCAACACGGCTTTTTGTCGGACTTGCGCATCGAAGGCGTGGACCTTTCGGAGCTCGACCTCGATGCGCCGCACTTTCGAAACGTCGAGCTTCATCATGTGGCGCTCCGCGACGCCGACCTTTCGGGAACCAGTTGGGTGGGCGTGTCCCTCCACCAGGTCGACCTCACTCGGGCCGATCTTTCCGGAGGCACCTGGCAGGGGGTCACGCTGACGAACGTCGACCTTCGTAAGGGTCGACTTCGCGGACTTCACGCACTGAGCACAGAGCTTCGAGACGTTCATCTCAGCGAAGCTGACGGGCGCGGAATTCGCTTCGAGCAGTGCCGCCTTCGATCCGTCGATCTCCGACAGGCCCGCTTCGACCGCTCCTTTTGGGTCGGGACGGAGTGCGAAGATGTCATTCTCGAAGGAACCGAACTGCGTCAGGCAGAGCTCGTCGAAACGCAGCTCCGCGCCGACGGTCCGATCCGAGCGGCCCACGTCGATCTGACCGACGCGCGCGCCGACGGCCTCTCCCTCGAGCACGCCGACCTCACCGAAGCGGTCCTCCGAAACGCGCACCTCTCCGGCGCCGCCCTCGGGCTCTCTCGGCTTCTCCGGGCCGACCTCGAAGGGGCCACGCTCGATGGCGCTATCCTGGTCCAATCCGATCTCACCGGAGCCCGAATCGACGGCGCGTCACTTCGCGGCGCCAACCTGGCCGGCGCGGTGTTCTCGGGGGCCTCGCTTTCGGGCGCAATCCTCGCCGACGCCACGGTGAACCATACCGACTTTGGCGGAGCCACCCTCCACGGTGCAGACCTTTCCGGTGTTGATCTTCGCG
>JBCCZL010000469.1:0-8067 GCA_039187775.1 Myxococcota bacterium | reverse complement strand
CTGGTGACGACGGCTGCGTTGCGCTTGGCCGCTGACGGACGTTTGTCGCTCGATGCGCCCATTGGATCGATCGTTCCCGGTGTTCCCGACGGGGACCGGATCACCGTGCGGATGCTGGCGAACCATACGAGCGGCCTCTTCGACCCCATTCGAATCCCTTCCTTTCGAGCGGCGATCAACGCTGCGCCGGGGGCGATGATGACGCGGGAGCAGATCTTCGCGGCGTCCTTTGGTCATAACGCACAAGGCCAGCTCGGGCGCTACGACTACGCCAATATCAATACCGAGCTTCTGGCTGGAGTGCTCGAACAGGTCGAGGGAAAGTCGATCGATGAGATCGTTCGGGAACAAGTGCTTTTGCCCCTTGGCGCCACCCGAACGGGCATCGGCGTGCCGCTCTGCGACCACCACCCGCGTGGATACCGCTTCGGAGAACGGGAACGTGTGATCGAATACGGTCGCGTGTTTTTTGATGCCACGGACTTCAGTCCGTCCTGGGCGGGGGCGGCGGGGGACGCGGTGTCCACCCTCGACGACCTCGAGCGCCTGGCTGAACCGTTGGCTTCGGGGGCGCTCGTCGATGCGTCACTTCGCGACCTGCTCTGGCGCGATGTTCGCGACGCGGACGAGGACACGGACGAAGGCTACGGCTTTGGCCTGACCCGCTTTGGCTATGCGTGGGGCCATGCCGGAGACGTTCCCGGCTTTAGTGCCTTCTTTGCGCACGATCCCACCACGTCCACCACGGTGGTGGCGCTTGCAAACCTTTCGAACACTGCGGAGGGGGAATCGCCGGCCCGCGTCTTGGGGATCGTGGCATTGGAAACCGCCCAGACGCACGTCCATTCGGCCCTCGAGGAGCGCGACCAAGCAATGCTCGACGCGGTGGCCGAGGTCGCTGACCGATCCGGGATCGCCGGGGTGTCGCTTGCGATCGTTCGGGCGGGTCGGTTCTCGTTTGCGGGCGCCCACGGAGTGGCTTCGGTCGAGGACGCCCGAGCGATGAGCGCTACGACTCCGATCCGGGCCGGCTCCGTCAGCAAGCTCGTGACCAGCTTGCTCGCGGTAATCCTCACCGAGGGGGGACGCGTAGAGCTTGATGGACCGCTTGAGCTCTCGCGGGTGACCAATCCCTGGCCGGAAAGGGACATTACGCTCGCTCACCTGCTGGAGCACACCGCCGGGCTCGAAGACTTGGGCTACGCCGATTATCGCTCGCAGGTCGACCCGCCTCCGGTCACCGCCACGCCGCGCACCATTCGTTGGCCCCCGGGATATTTTCATGCCTATTCGAGTTTCGGAGCGAGCTACGCGGCTGAGCGGCTCGAGGCGGCGACCGGTCACGACTTCGATTCTTTGATGGAGCAGCACGTGCTCGGGCCACTAAGGATGGATCGTTCGACGTTTCGTCATGACCGAATGGCCGCGAACGAGGCAGCGGAAAGCTATCAAGCGAACGGTGAACGGGTGGAGCCCTGGCGCCCCGCGGTGCGGCCGGCGGGCGGGCTGATCAGTCCGGTGACGGACCTGGCTCAGGTGGTGGAACTTCTCGCCAGCCGGGGCAAGCACCGCGGGCGCCAAGTGCTCTCTGAGTCCTCGGTCCGCCGAATGGAAGAACCTCGGACCTCCGCGGCGGCGCGGGCGGGTCTTCGCGAAGGGGGATACGCGCTTGGGCTATTCGATTTCATTGCGGGAGACCGGGTGCTCGCCGGGCATTGGGGTCGCATCGATGGGTTTCACGTCACCCTCGGATATGACCGCGAGACGGGCGATGGGTTCGTGCTCGCCATCAATAGCGATCGGCGCGCGGTGCTCGAAGAGATGCACGAAGTCATCGTGTCCCACTTGGATCTTGCACCTCGTGAACTTGCCGAGGTCGAAGCGAGGGAAGAGGCCCCTCTTCCGCCCGTGTCCGGCTGGTATCGCCCGTTCACGCATCGCATTCCTCAGCGCGGCTGGCTTCTCGGTCTGTTTGGGGCTCGGCGCGTCGACGTCGGTCCGGAGGACCTCGAGCTCTCGACCCTTCTTCCTGGGAGTGGACGACGGTTCCTACGTTCAGGGGCCGCGTACCGCGCGGAGGACTCGCCCGTGGCTACGTTGATCTTTGCGCGCGGACCGGAAGGAGAGACGATCCTTATCGAGGGAGACGCCTATCGGCCCGCCGGAGCCCTCGCTCTCTTTTCCGAGCTGGTCGCGGTCCTGGGATCCGTCGTGTTGGCAGTCCTTGTATTGCTCGAACTCGCCATCCGAGGAATCGCCGCTCTCGTGCGCCGCAAGCATCCGTGGAAGGAAAACAACCGTGGACAGCTCGTGGCCCGCCTCGCCCTCGTCCTCTGGCTGCTTGTGCTTGTGACCTATGCCGGGTTTGCGTTCGGGCCACCGAACACCGCGGCGGTCCTCGGGGCGCCGGGGTGGGTCGCCGTTTCACTGCTGGTGGCGTCGATACTCGGTCCGATCGTGGCGGTTGGTTCCCTCGCCCTCACCGTCCCGTCGGAGCACCGCGCGCCTGGAGCGATCGCGGTCGGCCTCGTGGCCGTTTCGAGTTGGGGTATCTTCGCGGTGCACGGCTGGGTCCCGCTCGTGACCTTCTAGCTGACGGGACTAGGGCGTGATGACTCGCGACACCTTCGCCGAAGGATGCGGCCCTGGGGGATTCGGCTGAGCGATCCCTCCGATTCGCGCGTTACCAAATCGACTCGGAACCTACCGGTGCTCGGCCGCAACGCGCTTGCACAATGCCGCAGCGTCAAACTCAGTCGGCTCAGGCCGAATGCTCTCGCCCCTCGGCGCATGCGCTGCCGCCACAAACGCGACCGCGGCCACCCCACTCAACCCCGCGACTCCAATGTCCCAGCCCTCGCCAAGAAACAGCACAGCTCCCAGCACGACCACCAGAAAGAACCCCGTCAACAGGCAAAGCTGCAACAGAAGGCGACCACGGCGCAGTTGCGCCACCGCGGTGACCGTCAGAACCACCAAAGCCGCAACGAGCACCAGGTACTCGAGGTTTGGCGCGAGCTCGATGTAGTTCGTCGCGGTGCTGGTCGCGGTCGTCGCAACCGCCAACCCAACCAGCCAACGCCGAGACGTCGTGCCAACCGCAAACAAGACCAACCCGGCCATCGTCAACGCTGAAAGCGCCGTCAGCCCCAACGTTGCGAGCAAGCCAAGGTTCAAATCAATGTTCCGTAGTAGCCAGTACGCAAGCTCGGTCATCAGCAAGCCGAGGGCCACGACGTAGGCTCCGATCCGAAGCGGCACCGGCGAACGGCCCCCAAGCCGAACCGTCTGGCGAGAACTGCGGCCAAGCCACACTGCGGCGACTCCCGCAACGGAGAAACCTGCCAAGATCAACCACGAGCCTAGGGACATGTCCTCACCCCACTGCCGCACCGGGACACCGAGGATGAGGCAGATGGCTCCGATCACGGTGAAGGAGACTGTGAACCCCCGGAGTCGGCTCGACAGCGCCAACCCCAAGCACAAGAGGCTGGCCACGAACGCCCCCATCACGAAAACGTCTGCGCTTCGAAAGACATCCCCCTGAAGCGTGATGATCCCGTAGCCACTCATCGTGCCTTCAAACGCACGGGAGCGCATCGGCATCGCGAACCCCAGCAACACTGTCAACGCGCCACCTCCCAAAAACAGATAGCCGAAGTACGGGATCCGCGGCAGCTCGTCTGGCTTCGTCATCGTTCGAAACCTACGCCACCGGGCAACCGCCGCCCCCTTTCGCGAGCGACTCCACAACTTCACCGAAGATCGTCATGAATCCGGGCGGGTAGCGTCGACCTCTACGCGAGCGTCTAGCGCAACGGTTGAGTGCTCGCGCTTCCCGACCGCGGTGCGAGCACTGCGGTGCCTGCTAGTGGCCATGGTTTGCGCGATGGGTGACCTTCTCACGGGCGTCACCCTTCGGAGGGTTGGAGCATGGACAGAACCCTCGCTTCGGCGTCCTGCTGGTGGGCCGGCGTGAAGAACGCGCGAATCAGGGACAGAAGAAAGGTGCGTTCGCATTCTCGCTCCAGCTCGTGAGCGATATCGGCATCGATAGTGTGGGCTAGCGCCGCATACTCGTCGCGCCGGTCCCAGAATCCCTTCATCGCGGCATCGATAAACAGCATGACACTGTCGAGGTCGACGTCGTCGCGCAGCACCCCTTGTTTGACGAGCGCCCCGAGTCGAGCCCGGACTCGACTCCAGATCTCAGCGCTCGCGCCAAGGGCCGGCATTCGATCCTCGAGCCGGGCCCACTGGAGAAGGCGCATGACCTCGCGCTGATGCTTGAGCCAACGAAAGAGCACCGTGAGGCCGACGGGGACGAAGTCCGGATCGCCGAGGTCGCGGGCGAACTGCGCCGCCTGCACCACTTCGTAGTCGGCCATCGAGCGCTCGAGCACCGCCTCAAAGAGGCGCTCTTTGGTGCCGAAATAGTGAGACACGAGCGGCTGGGTCACGCCGGCGTTCTCGGCCACCCACCGGAGTGACGTCCCCGCATAGCCTCGCTGAGCAAAACAAGACTGCGCCGCGTCGAGGATCCGGTGTTGCGTAGCGCGGGCGCTTGGCGAGATCACACGCCCTGATAGTGGCTCTAGCCGAGGGCTGAAAGAGAGGCCATATGGGTTGTTGACCGGGGCCATTTATCAAACTATAAACGATACTGATTTTCAGTTTCAACACATCCGAGTAGCGAAAGATGAATTCCGACCTCGATGAAGGCGGTGGCGGACGATGGTCGCCACGTGACCTCAAGGGTTTGCGACACCAACCCGCTAGCGATCATTCGCCAGGCCCGGTTCCCGACGAGGACATCTGTCCGGTGGGCGGAGTAGGGCATGAACGCGGCATCGGATCGTTGCTTTGGCGGTCGGAAAGGGCACTGGGAGGGGGCGGCCAAGCGCGAGTCGATGAAACACGGCGCGCGACAGTTCTCTCACCGGGGGTTTCAACGGTCGTGGGCAGCGCAAAAGCTGGAGTTCGGTCGTGAGCGCCATCTCGACGTTGGTCCGACCTCAGCGGCCTCGACTCGCCGCGTCTGGTCTCCTCGCGGTAGTGGCCGCGACCTTGGAATTGGCCCCGGCGGCCGGCGTGTTCTTCGCTGCGAAGAGCGTCTACGAGCCCGGTCCCGCTACATGGTCCGTGCCTGCGATCGCCGCGACGGTCTTTGGACTCGTCCTCCTGCGCTACGTCTGCTTTGGTAGCTCCCTCATCCTTTCGCATGCGGCAGCCTTCCGATTGCTGCGAGAGCTTCGGGAAACGCTCGCCGCGAAGCTAGGTCGCGTACCGCGTGCGTTCTTCGACGCGCGCTCGCCGGGCGAGCTCAAAAAGGCGATGGTCGAGGATGTCGATGCGCTCGAGGCTTCGTTCGCCCATCACATCCCCGATGGCGCCTCTGGAGTGGTCACTCCGCTGATCGCTTTTTTTGTCCTCCTCTTTGTCGACTGGCGGCTTGCGCTGGTGAGCCTTGCGCTGGTGCCCGTCGGGTTCGCCGCGATGGCGTTCGCCATGCGCAACTTTGACGAGATGATGAAGGACTGGCACGCGGCCGAGCGTCGCGCCAACGAGGTGGTGCTCGAGCTCCTGCGGGGAATCGTGGTCCTCAAAGCGTACGGCCGAGACGCCACGAAGATGAAGCGGGTACGGGAAGGCGTCTTCGGGGTGCGGGACTTTGCCGACGGGCTCAACAAGCGTTCGGCCCCAGCCTACAACTTGTTCATTCTCCTCGTGAGCTCGAACCTTGTAGTGGTGCTTCCCGTCGGGGTCGCGCTCTACACCGCGGGTGCGATCGATAAGCCGGTGCTCGTGCTGTTTCTAGCGCTCGGATATGGCCTCACCTCGCCGCTCATGAAACTGATGTTCCTCTTTGGCGATGTGCAGATGAACCAGGTTCGGCTGCGGCGCATCGGCAATATCCTCCATGCCGAGGAGCAATCATCGGTGGCGCGAGCTCCGGTGAAGGGGCGTGCCGCGGGGATCACGGTCGAGCAAGTGTCCTTCACCTACGACGAAGCGCGGGGACCGGCGCTTTCCAACGTGACGCTCTCGATCGAGCCCGGTCAACGCGTGGCGCTCGTCGGTCCTTCCGGTGCGGGAAAGAGCACGCTGGCGCAGCTCCTTGCCGGAGCGCGCGACCCCTCCACCGGCGAGGTTGCCCTGCTTGCGGATGACGAGCGATTTGCGCCGCGGGGCTCGGTCAGCCTTGTCGGACAGCAGGCCCAGCTCTTCTTTGGAAGCCTGCGAGAGAATCTTCTCATGGCGCGTCCTCAAGCCAGCGACGAAGACCTCGCGACGGCGGCGCGCGCGGCAGGTTTAGAGGAGGTACTCCAACGCCTCCCCAACGGTTGGGACACCGAGGTCGGCGAGCGTGGCGCGCATTTGAGCGGGGGCGAAGCCCAGCGGGTGACGGTTGCCCGCGCGCTCCTTCGCGATGCCCCGGTGGTGGTCCTCGACGAGGTGACGTCCCACTTGGATCCGGACAATGAGCGGGCCGTGCAGCAGGGAATCGAAGCGCTTGCGAAGGGGCGCACGCTCATCGTGGTGGCGCACCGGCTGCGGGCGGTCGCCGACGCAGACCGAATCGTCGTGCTTGACCAGGGTGCGCTCGTGGATAGCGGCACCCATCAGGAGTTGCTCCAGCGCTGTCACGTGTACCGACGCATGTGGCAGGCCCAGGAAGAAGCCGCGGAGTGGACGCTCGGAACGCCGCCGACCGACCAAGAGACCGAAGGGCTTGCATCATGATGGATTTTGGCTTCGACCTTGCGGGCGTGCGCGAACCCCGCCTCAAAGCGGGTCTTGTGTTGGCGTCCCTCGGCGCGATGCTCGAGGCCTCGCCGCTCCTCGTCGCGTTCTTTGTTGTCGATCAGCTTCTCCAAGATGAGCCCTCACCGCTCGGAGCTTGGGCAATCGCGGGACTGATGGCGGCGGCGCTCGTCGGCGCCTTCGTATTCAAACTGATGGGAAGCCGGCTGAACTTTAGCGCGACCTACCACCTGGTGTGTCAGACGAGGCTCCGTCTCACCGAGCACCTCCGGCGCCTCCCGATGGGGTTCTGGAATCAACGACGCCTCGGGAGTACGGCCAGCGTGCTCACCGATGAGTTCTCCCTTTACACCGAGGTCGTCACTCACTCGTGGAGCCTGGTGGTGGCGAACATCGCCCTCCCTGGCGCGATCGCGATCGTGCTCTTTCTGTCGGATTGGCGGCTGGGGCTCCTTGCGCTTCTCCCGGTACCGCTCGCGCTCCTCGCGATCCCCTGGAGTTTTCGGCTCGTCAACCGTGCGTCGGACAAGGTCCGCGTCGAGAAGCAAAAGGCTCTCGATCTCATCGTCGAGTACGTGCACGGCATCGAAACGCTTCGGGACCTCGATGCAGACGACCGTTATCGGGAGCGCGTCGAATCCCAACTCAAGATCCTCGAGCGCGAGATGATGCGTGCGGAGCTCCTGCCGGCCCCTGCGATCATGACGTACTCGCTGCTTGTATTCAGTGGGTTCGTCATCGCGTTCGCGGCGGGCTCGGTGTGGCTGACGAGCGAGAGCCTCTCGGCGGCTCGGTTCTTTGTGGTCATCGTGGTGGCGCTTCACTTCGCGCGGACCCTCGCGGAGCTCGTGATCTATCTCGCGATGTCGCGGCATGCTGCGCGCACCCTCGAGCGAATGCGTGAGCTCTTTGAAACGGCGCAGCAGACGGAGGGCAAACAGACCCCCGAGCAGGAAGGAGCGAGCCTCGCGGTGGAAGATGTCTCCTTTGCGTACGAGGACCAGCCGACCCTCCGTGCCGTCAGCGCTCGCTTCGTTCCTGGCACCGTGACCGCGCTGGTGGGCCCGTCTGGTTCAGGTAAATCCACGCTGGCCCACCTCCTTACGCGACTCTGGGACGTGGACCGCGGACGGGTGACGCTCGGGGGCGCCGACGTTCGCGACCTGTCGCTTGCCGCACTCCATCGACACACGGCGACCGTGTTCCAAGAGGTGGTGCTCTTTCAGGACACCATTCTCGAGAACATCCGGCTTGGTCGGCCGGAAGCGACCCGCGAAGAGGTCGAGGCGGCGGCTCGGGCGG
>JBCCZL010000468.1:0-8073 GCA_039187775.1 Myxococcota bacterium | reverse complement strand
TGAAAAATTGGCGGGACGCCTGCTTGACAGCGACGAACCCCGTTCTTAGCTTCGCCACTCCCGACGGGGTGATTCAATACCTCGGGAAAGTGCGCGAGATTAAGATGAGCTCCGATCAGTTGTTTCGCTCCACGACGATCGTCGCGGTTCGCAGGGACGGCCGGGCGGCGATGGCTGGCGACGGCCAGGTCTCGCTCGGCCAAACGATCATGAAAGGGCGTGCTCGGAAGGTTCGCCGGCTTGCGGAAAGTCAGGTCGTCGCCGGGTTCGCCGGTGCAAGCGCGGATGCGTTTACCCTGCTCGACCGCTTCGAAAACAAGCTCAAGGAGCACCGGAACAGTCTTCCTCGCGCCGCGGTGGAACTCGCGAAGGACTGGCGGACCGACCGTTACCTGCGACGGCTGGAAGCGATGCTCGTGGTCATGGATAAAGAAACGACGCTCCTCATCAGCGGTACGGGCGACGTCATCGAGCCCGACGAGGGGGTCGTGGCGATCGGTTCGGGCGGATCCTATGCGCTTGCCGCGGCGCGGGCGCTCCTCCGTCACACCGAGCTCGGCGCCAAGGACATTGCGACCCAGGCGCTCACGATCGCCTCCGAGATTTGCGTCTACACCAACAGCGAGATTGTGTTCGAAGAGATATGACCGACCTAGCAGCCACCTTCACACCCCGGGAGACCGTCGGGGAACTCGACCGCTACATCATCGGTCAGGACAAGGCGAAGCGGGCGGTGGCCGTCGCGCTTCGAAACCGGTGGCGTCGGCAGCAGGTGGGGGAGGACCTTCGCGACGAGATTTCGCCAAAGAACATCATCATGATCGGTCCGACTGGCGTCGGGAAAACCGAGATCGCCCGCCGACTTGCCAAGCTTGCGCGGGCCCCGTTCGTAAAGGTGGAGGCCTCCAAGTTTACCGAGGTGGGCTACGTCGGCCGGGACGTCGAGTCGATGGTTCGGGACCTCGTGGAAATCGCGATCAAGCTCGTTCGAGAAGAACAGGTCGAGTCGGTGCAGGTCCGGGCCGAAGAAGCGGCGGATGAACGTCTCGCGAAAATGCTCGTGCAAAAGGATGTCCCGCCGCCGCCGCCACCGCAGGGGCAGTTCGGGCCGATCATCGTTCCTCCGCCGCCTGGGGGAAAGCGGGCGGAACCGCAGCTCCCCTCCACCGAACTCGAGGAGACTCGGAAGAAGCTTCGCGCCGGCGAGCTCGAGGACGAAGAGGTCGAGATGAACGTCGCCGACACCGGCAATCCGTTCATGACGATCTTTGGGCAGCATGGGATGGAGGAGCTCAACCTCAAGGACATGCTCGGTTCGATCCCCGGCTTTCAGGGGCGAACCAAACGGCGTCGGATGAAAGTTCGAGACGCCCGCAATGTCCTTCGCGCCGAGGAATCCGACAAGCTGATCGACCTCGATGCGGTGCAGCGAGAGGCGATCCGGCGCACCGAGCAGTCGGGAATCGTGTTCCTCGATGAGATCGACAAGGTCGCCGGACGGCAGACCAGCATGCACGGTCCGGATGTCTCTCGCGAAGGAGTGCAGCGCGACCTACTGCCGATCGTCGAAGGCTCGACCGTGAGCACCAAGTATGGCCCGCTCAAGACGGACCACATTCTGTTTATCGCCGCCGGCGCCTTTCACGTGGCCAAAGTCGCGGACCTGATTCCCGAGCTTCAGGGTCGCTTTCCGATTCGGGTCGAACTCGAGTCGCTGGCCAAGGCGGAGTTCGCGCGGATCCTCACCGAACCCAAGAACTCGTTGACGAAGCAGTACGCGGCGCTGATGGCGACCGAAGGCATCGAGCTCGAGTTCACTGAAGACGCAGTCGATGCGATCGCGGGCTATGCGGAGACCGCGAACACTCGAGCCGAGAACATCGGCGCGCGCCGCCTCCACACGATCATGGAGGCGCTTCTCGAGGAGCTTTCCTTCGATGCATCGGAGCGAACCGAGCGGGTGGTTCGCATCGATCGGGACGTTGTGGTCAATACACTGAGTCCGATCATGGACGACGGGGACCTCGCCAAATACATCCTCTGAAGCACCGCGTGCTACGGGCGAAGCCTCGATGAGACCGATATGGAAGAGCTGATCAAGAAGGCCGCCGTGCTCCTCGAGGCGTTGCCGTACATCCGCACGTTTCACGGGGAAATTTTTGTCATCAAGTACGGGGGCCACGCGATGGTGGACCCCGCGTTGCGCGAGAGCTTTGCCCGCGATGTCGTGCTGATGAAGTACGTGGGCCTGAACCCGGTAGTCGTCCACGGTGGCGGACCGCAGATCAATGAACGCCTCGCTCAGCTCGGGGTGGAGACCACAAAGGTGAACGGGCTCCGGGTCACCGACGATCGCACGATGGAAGTCGTCGAAATGGTGCTCGGTGGGACGATCAACCAGGAGATCGTCTCTTTGGTGTGCAACCACGGGGGACGCGCGGTCGGCCTTACCGGTCGGGACGATGGGTTTCTGCGGGCAGAGGCGCTCGGACCGATCGAGACCGGGGACGGTGCGGTGGATCCTGGCCGGGTGGGGCGGTTGCGTCACGTCAATCCCGACGTCGCGCGCCGGCTCGTGGATTCCGGATTCATTCCGGTGGTCGCGCCGGTGGCGGTGGATGCGCATGGGCGAGCCCTCAACGTGAATGCGGACACCGCCGCGGGTGCCATCGCCGAGAGCATCGGCGCCCGCAAACTTGTGCTGATGACGGACACTCCGGGGGTACGAAACGGAGACGGCGCGGTCGTTTCGTCGCTGACCAAGGCAGAGATCGATGAGCTCAAAGCCGCCTCGGTGATCGATGGCGGCATGATTCCGAAGGTCGACTGTGCGCTCTCGGCCCTCGAGGGCGGCGTGCGAAAGGCCCATATTATCGATGGCCGAATTCAGCACGCAATCCTTCTCGAGCTGTTCACCGACCAGGGCATCGGCACCCAAATCACCCGATAGCTGTGCTACACCGGGGCTATGGCGGACGAACCAGGCAACGAGGCGCTCCTCGCGAAGGCGAAGCGAACCCAGCTCCTCAACTACCGACCGGCTCCATTTGTTCTGAGCCGAGGTGAGGGCCACCACGTGGAAGACGTCGAGGGGAACCGCTACCTCGATCTGTCCGGCGGGATCGCCGTCCTATCCGTCGGTCACTGCCACCCCAAGCTGCAGCGCGCCATCGCCGAGCAGGCGGGCCGGCTGATGCACGTCTCGAACCTCTTCTACAATGACAAGGCGATTCTTCTCGCCGAGCAGATCGCCGAACGGACGGTGTTCGATCGCGTCTACTTTGCGAACAGCGGCACCGAGGCCAACGAAGCGCTCCTCAAGCTCGCGCGCAAACATCACCACAGCCTTGGGGACGAAGCGCGCATCGAGTTCGTGGCGACGGAGAAGAGCTTTCACGGTCGTTCGATGGGAGCCCTCAGCATCACCGGTCAGCCAAAGTACCACGTGGGAATGGAGCCCCTGGTCCCCGGCGTGCACTTCGTCCCGTACAACGATCTCTCGGCCATGGACAAGGTGGTCAGCGACCGCACCGCCGCGGTGATCGTGGAACCGGTGCAGGCCGAGGGCGGCATCTTCGTTCCCAGCGATGAATACCTTCAGGGCCTTCGCCGCCTGTGCGATGAGCGTGGTGCACTCCTCCTCTTCGACGAAGTACAGACGGGCTACGGGCGGACCGGACGATTCCTCTGCCGCGAATGGAGTGGGGTCGTCCCCGACGGTTGCTCCCTGGCAAAGGGCATCGGAGGCGGCTTTCCGCTGGCGGCCATCGCGGTCCGCGAGGCGTTCGCGTCATCTCTTCCGCCAGGCAGCCACGCGAGCACCTTCGGTGGCAACGCGCTCGCCTGCGCGGCAGGGCTCGCGATCCTCGAAATCTTCGACGAGGAAGGCTTGGTCGAGCGAGCCGACACGGTGGGGGCGTTTCTCGGCACCGAGCTCGAGAAGCTCACCGCGCTTGCCGGGGTGGAAGAGGCCCGCGGCCGAGGCCTCCTTCGCGGAGTCGCCCTCGCCGACTGGGTCGACCCGCGGGAAACCCTGGCCGCGCTTCGCGCCGAGCGGGTGCTTCTGACGCTCGCGGGGGGCAACGTCCTTCGGTTCGCGCCTCCGCTGACGGTCAGCGAAGATGCCCTTGCCGAAGGGGTCGCGGCTGCGCGACGGGTGCTCGCAAATGCGCCGCGAAAAACCGCCGCGGCGGCCGAGTGATGCCCGAGCATTTTCGAACGCTTCTCGACCTCGGTCCGGAGGGGCTTTGGGCGGTACTTCGCCGTGCCCAAGAGCTCAAGGCCAACCGGGCGACCCACGACATGCCGCTCCGGCGTCGTTCGGTGGTGGTCATTCTGGAAAAGGCTTCGACCCGGACTCGAGTGAGTTTCGAAGTGGGTATCTCCGAGCTTGGAGCCCAACCGATCACGCTGATCGCGAAGGACACGCACCTTGGACGCGGTGAACCGCTGGCTGACACCGGTCGCATGCTCTCCGGTTATGCCCACGGGGTCGTGTACAGGACGTTCGGCCACGATCGGATCGAAGAGCTTGCGGCCGCGGCAACAATTCCGGTGATCAACGGCCTCTCGGATCTCTACCATCCCTGCCAGCTTCTTGCCGATCTGCTGACCATGGAAGAGCACGGCGGGATCGAAGGGCGTTCGGTGGCCTGGGTGGGCGACGGGAACAATATGGCCAACTCGTGGATCCTCGCCTCGGGCCTCCTCGGGTTCGAGCTTCGGCTCGCCTGCCCGGAAGGGTTCGACCCGCACCCGCCTGCCCTTGACGCGGCCCGGGGTCGCGGGGCGTCGGTCAGCGTGGTTCGCGACCCGAAGGCGGCCTGTAGGGGAGCCGGGGTGGTAACCACCGACGTCTGGGCCAGCATGGGCCAGGAAGAGGAGGCCCGGGAGCGCGAGATGGCGTTCGCTGGCTATCAAGTGACCGAGGCGCTGATGGAGAGTGCGGCGTCGGATGCGATTTTCCTTCACTGTCTTCCCGCTCATCGGGGCGAGGAGGTCGCCGCGGCGGTTATCGACGGCCCCCGATCCCGGGTGTGGGACGAGGCAGAGAACCGACTCCACGCGCAAAAGGCTTTGCTCTGGGAGCTCATGGCGTAGGCTGGGGGGAACCCATCCCGATGAGCAGCCAACCCCACGCCGAAAAGGAGAAGGTGCCGAGGCTCCGGCCCGAGTTCGATCCCAAGGCACTCCCGCTGGGACCGGTGGAAGGGTTCGTCGTGTCACGGATCGATGGACAGGCCTCGGTCGAGGAGATCGCTCAGGGAACCGCGCTCAGTGAAATGCGCGTCCGCGAAGTCATGCATCTACTGACCCAGCACGACGCGCTCGAGTGGGTCGATCCGAGCGAACCCTCCCCGCGCCGGACTCCAAGTCGAGTCTCCATGAGCTCCGCGGCCGGGCAGATCCATACCAAACCCGCTCCGCCCGGCACCTCGCGGGTGCTTTACGATCCGCAGGAGCTTGAAGAGCCGGGGGTCGAGATCGACGTCGACGCGCGGCGGCGGATCCTAGACACGTTCTATCGGATGGACGATCTGAACTTCTACGAGCTTCTGGGCGTTGACCCGGACGCCACGAAGACCGAGATCCGAAAAGGGTACTTCGAGCTCTCCAAGGTCTTTCATCCCGACACGAAGTTCGGCAAGGAGCTTGGCAGCTACAAGCAGAAGATGGAGGCGGTGTTCAAGCGTCTGACCGAAGCCTACGACATCCTCGGCAAGAAGCGGACGCGCCTCGAATACGACAACTACATGCAGCTCCGGAGGAAGACCCGGGCTGCACATGATCAGGTCGAGAAGATCGACCGGGAGGCCGAACGGATCGAAAAGGCGGCTCAACGGGTGGCCGAACAAGCGGTGGTCCATCCTTCGACCGAGCGACGGCCGAGCACTCCACCCCAGGGCGTGGAGCGACCTTCGGATACAAGTCCGGATGGGGAAGCGAGTTCAAGTCCGCCCGAGTCCACTTCCGGCGACGCCCCGCCCGTCGAGTCCGAGCCTCCCCGCGAGCGAAGCGAAGAAGACAAGCGTCGGACTCGTGAACTGGTTCGCCGAAAACTCGAAGCGGCGACCGGACGATTTCCGGCGCGTCGTCGTCGCCGGGTGAGCAGCAAGCCTCCGGCGGAAGAGCCGGCGCCGCAGAGCCGGGACGCGCTGCTGCGTGGGCTCGCCGGATCGCTTCGCCAAGCCGCGGCACATACCGGTGGCGTGGACCGGTCGGTCATTCATATCGAGGAGGCGCGAGACGCTGAGGAAGCGGGAAACCTGGTATCGGCGGTGAACTCGCTTCGTCTCGCGGTGGCGATGACCCAAGAGCGCGAGGACGTGGTAGCGGAGTACGAGCGAGTGCGCCAGCTCTACGCCGCGTCGATGGCGGAGTCGTACGAAAAGCAAGCGGAGTACGAGACTCGGCTTGGAAACTGGAATGACGCGGCGGTGAGCTGGTCCCGTGTGTGCGAAGGCCGGCCCACGTCGGGCATCGCACACGTTCAGGCGGCGGTGACGCTCCTCGAGGCGGGGGGCGACATCGGCCAAGCCCGGCAGTATGCGCTTCGAGCGGTCGAACTCCTTCCCGATCACGTCCTGGCCCACCGTGCGCTGGGCAGGGTCTACGCCGCCGCCGGCATGAAGCTGAACGCGAAGCGCGAGCTGGAGAAGGTCCTCAAGCTGGATCCTTCCGATGAGTTCGTTCGTACGCTCCTAAAGGAGCTGTAGGACCGGCTGTCCGGGCGCCCGCCGGAAGTTCGGCCGGGGATCCTTGCGCGAACCTTGGGCAGCGGTCGGGCGGCCGGAAATTGCTGGTTCCCATCGTTCCGCCGATCCCAAAGCTCGCCACGAGTGTGTAGGAAATAGTATGCTCTCCTCCGCGGCACAAATGCCGAGGGATTTTGGGAGTCTCGCTGGTTTCGGCCAGCGGTTGAGGAGTCTGCATGGAGCCTGTTATCGGGATCGACCTAGGGACGTTCAACTCGTGCGTCGCAGTGCTGGAGGGGGGCACGCCGGTCGTCATTGCCAATCGGGGCGGGTACAAGGTCACCCCCTCGATGGTCGCGGTCACCGAAGCGGGCAAGCGGCTCGTGGGGCACATCGCGAAGCGTCAGGCGGTGACCAACGCAGAGAACACCGTCTACGCCGCAAAGCGACTGATCGGCCGAAAGTTCGACAGCCCGCAGGTCAAGAACGCGACGGCGACGGTGCCGTACTCGATCGTTGAGGGTCCCCACGCCGACGTTCGGGTTCAACTCCGTGACAAGACCTACAGCGTCCCCGAGATCAGCGCGATGATCCTTCAAGAGATGAAGATGATCGCCGAAGACTACATGGGTACCGAGGTCAATCGGGCCGTGGTCACCGTTCCCGCGTACTTCAACGACGGCCAGCGCCAGGCGACGAAGGATGCCGGTGCGATCAGCGGCCTCGACGTGATTCGCATCATCAACGAGCCCACCGCGGCGGCCCTCGCGTATGGCTTCGGCAAGAACATCGACCGGACGGTGGCCGTCTACGACCTCGGCGGCGGAACCTTCGATATTTCGATCCTCGAGATCTCGAGCGAGGGGGTCTTCCGGGTGATCAGTACCGCGGGCGACACGTTCCTTGGCGGCGAGGACTTCGACCAGCGGATCATGGATTGGCTGGTGGCCGGATTTAAAGAAGAGCACGACATCGACCTTCGACAGGACCGGATGGCGCTTCAGCGTCTGAAGGACGCGGCGGAGAAGGCCAAGTGCGAGCTCAGTGGCGTGGTCGAGACAGAGGTGAATCTTCCGTTCATCATCTCGAGCGCCCGAAACGAAGCCCTTCACTTGCAGCGTATTCTGACGCGGGTGCAGCTCGAAGACCTCACCCGAGACCTCATCGACCGGACGGTGCAGATCTGCGAGATGACGCTTCAGGAGGCGGGCGCTCGAAGAACTCAGAAACCGAGGCCTGAACGCGGGGCATTCGAGTCATGCCACCCACGAGGATGACGTCTTCGATTTCTTCCTTCTCGAGGCCCGCCTCCTGAAGCGTCATCTCGCAGATCTGCACCGTCCGGTCGATGAGGTCTCGGGTGAGGTCTTCGAGCTGC
>JBCCZL010000467.1:0-8073 GCA_039187775.1 Myxococcota bacterium | reverse complement strand
CTCGCGCGTCATCTCCGCACCCGAGCGATGGACCGATCTGCGCGGCATGGGTTGCCGACGATGAGCTCCGCTTCGGTTGTGCCCCCGACTTCAACGTGACCGCCACCCGCGCGTCCGACGGCGACGGCTATCAGCTGACGGTGGGCGCCCGGTCGACGACGCTCTGGTATCAGTCCGGTGCCTCTGCCGATGCGCTGATCCTCGACGGCACCGGATTCCGCGAACAGGAGCTCTTCGAGTCGTCGATCTCCTACTTTCGCGACGCCCTCGTCCTCGACGGGCAAGGGTATGCCTGCATGATCAGCGCGAGCGATCGGGCGACCGTGAAGGGCAACGGCCTCGAAGGCAGTTCTCCGATTCGGGCCACCAGCTGCCACCTCGCGGCAACCGATACCGGCCAGCCATCCGTCCTTGCGATCGGGTCCGAGGAGCTGAGCTACGGAACTTGGGTGGAGAACGAATTCGATCAGCTCTGGCCGGTCGCGCTCGCGGCCCCCGCGGGCGGCGCCAAGGCACACGCGGTGCTCGGATCCGACGTAGTTGTGCTCCGTGAGTTTCGCGACGTGCTCTACGCGACCACGTTTCGCGATGTCCGCGTCGGCGGAAACCCATTCGAGCCCACGCTCGAAGCGGCGCGGATCACCGACGGCCCGCTCGACGCCTTTCAGTCGCTCACCGACCTCGGCCGCGCGAAGGCGTTCGCCGCTTCGCCGACCGAACTGGTCGCGATCATCGAAGCGACCACAGAGGGGGAACGGGGCATTTACCGGCTCAGCGTGCCTCGAACCGCACTCTCCGAAACGGAGCTCGGCGCGAACGATCCCTTCGTCCGCGTCGACGTTCCGGGCGACATCTACGACGCCGATACGCTCGGTGGGATCACGCACTTTGCCGCGCTTGGCGGTGGCGCCTTCGACCGGTCGGGTACCGTCTACCGACTCGGAGCCGCGGCACCCGAACCGCTCGGCCAGACTTTCAGCAACCCAAACATCTTGCTCGCCCTGAGTCCCACGGCGGCGGCGTTCACCGACGGCCGTCAAGAACGGATCCAGTTCGTTCGCTCGACGGTGGAGAACGAGGTCTTCCTTCGCCACCGAGGCTTCCTCGGGCGGCTCGAGGGGCAGCTCTACATCGCACTTGAAAACGAGAGCTTTGAAATCTGCGTCGCTCGAATGGACGGGGCAAGCCCGACGATTGTGGGATGCCCAGGTCCGGGCGCCGGCCGGTCGACGATGCGCCATGCCTTCTTTAGTGGAACTGAATCGTCCGGCGCGATTCTCTACACGAACGGCGACTTCCGAACGCTTTCGGGCGAGACCCTGCCAAGCATTTCATCCAGCATCGGCTCGGCTCACCAGGGTCCCGACGGAACCATTGCTGCGGCAACCAACGAGGGAGTTCAGCTCTTCGACGGGACGAGCTGGACGAACATCGGAGGACCCGACCGGCCGGTTCAGCATCTCCGGCTCTTCTCCCCGACCGAAGCCTGGGCCGCCACCGACCGAAACACGCTTCATCGGTTTGACGGAAGCGGGTGGGAGGAAATCGATCTTGGCTTTGCGGTGGAGCGGCTCGACGGCTTGGCTGGCGATTCGGAGAGCGGCCTCTTCATCGTGGCCAACGAACGACTCTACCGCCAGCGGCGCTAGCCCACTCTGCGTCGTGGGCTAAAGGTGCCGTTCCCAGAACGCGAGCGTGGGCCCAGCGATCGGATGGGCGCAGTGGGTTGCTCCTTCGTGAACGAGCTCGTCGGTCACGAAGCCCATGGAGTCGTATTCCTCGATGCTTTCGCGGGATCGCTCCGCAAGGAAATCCTGGTCCCCATAGTTCGCATAGAGCGCGATCTGCTCGACGACGTCGGGTCGACCGGTGGGCACCCAGTTCCAACCAAACGAAGTACCCGAGCCTCCGCAGTTGGCCACGAAGATGCCCGGCACTCGATGCCCCACGGCGGGTATGTACGAGCTCGTAAAGAACCAAGAGCCGCCCGAGACGCCCCAATACAGCGACTGGCGATTCACGACCGCATATCGGTCGAGAAAGGTCTCCACTCCGACGACCACTTCTTCCGCATTCTCCGGCTGTGCGGTTCCATAGGCGGGTCGAAGGCCGTCTCCCGCCTCCCGCATCGAGGTCGCGAGAAAACCCAGTACGAGGTAGTTTCGCTCCGCTGCCCACTGAAGGATCTCCGGGTCAAAGGCCTGATTGCTGTCCCAGGTGTTCGCGCCATCGCCATGAAAGTGAAGCACCAGCCGCTCGACCGGTCGGCCGGCCTCGAGAGGGAAGAACTTTACGTCGAGGCTTTCGACGGTGGTGCGGCAGCCTCGAAACCCGGACCACTCGAAGCCCGTTCCGCAGAACACCGGCTGCATCCCATCGGCACTTCCATCGGCGTCGCGATCGGACGCGTCCGCACTTGAGACCGAACCATCCGGGGAAGCCGCGCCTCCGCGCCGGTCGTTTCCGCAGCCGAATGACAGCGTCGTCGTCAAGAGGCAGACGAACGCAACCTGAGACCTCTGGCCACACCAACACATCCTCTAGCCATAGCACGAAAGAGCGTCGGCCGGACCGCCTCAGGCGGCGTTCAGATCTCGGACTGAAGCCGCTCGCGGATGAACTCGTCGGCGCCGGTCGCCGCCGCCCCGATCACGTGCTGCTGGGTGTCCGAGATGAACTCGGGACACCGAGCGAGGTCCCCGCGGAAGCGACGCCGCTCGATCCGGCCGGTCGAGCGATCGACGATGGCCACCATCTGGTCATCGCGATAGCGGCGAATCCGGCGGTAGCCATAGATGCCGCCAACGTAGGGACCGCAGCGACCGGCGGACATCCGTTCCCGCGTCACCACAAAGATCTTTCCGAGGTCGGCAACCGTCGCGGGCTCCCCTCGCACTTCCTGGACCTGCCCGTTGTTGAGCCAGACGATGCCCGCGCCTTCCGAGAGAGAGTCGGTGCTCCGCCCTTCGCTCATCTCTTGAAGCTCACTGATCAGCGCGGCGCGAAGCCGCCCCAACGGAACTTCCGCGGTTCCCGTCACCGCGCCACCGGAGGGGAGCACGACCCGAAGATCCCGGAGCTCGGTTCGCTGGGTCGGCGTCCCCGTGAGCACCTGTCCAACGCCGGCCTGGTCGGCGAGCTGAAACGCGTTGACGCTCACCGCACTTCCTACCGCTCCGCCAAACTCGAGCTGTGACCCCGGGGCCGCTCCCTCAAGCCGCAGCTGCCGTCCCTCCAGCACGATCGCGCAGGTGGCGCCGGTACAGATCGTTGCCCCCCGAGGCTCGGACCAGGCAAACCCGTAGGGCCGGCTCACCACCGCGGACTGGGTGCTCTCCGGCATGTCGCCGGTTGGAATATCGAAGAACCGCGAGGGAGCTCCGGTCCCCGTGACCTCGTAGGTCAGGTCGCTCTCGGGCGCGTTGGTAAGCGCAACCTCACAAGGCCGCCCCTCGCGGATGTAGCGGCACTCGGCAAGCTCGGTATTGGGCCCGGTGATCCGATAGTTCGCAAACTCCGGGCCCCCGGCGACCTGAATGCGAACCGCCTCTTCCCCGGCTTCGTTGATGAACGATTCGGTCTGCACCGAAAACGGCTCCGCCGCGAAGTCGGATCCGCCGTCGTAGGCGAGAAAGCTGGTTCCAACGCAGAAGAGTACAATGAGGCCGAGGCAACCTCCGCCGATCGCAAGAAATGTCTTTCCGCCTCCTCCGCCTCCGCCCGAGGGTCGAGCCGCCATCGCGGTCGGCGCGAGCGAACCCGGGCTCCCATATGGAGACGAGCCCGGCGCTCCGTAGGGAGACGAGCCGGGCGCACCGTAGGAAGCCGCCGACGGCTGGGACACGAGGGCTCCGAGGAGGGCTTCTTGGGTTGCCGCGTAGGTTTCGATCTTGACGATCGCCCCGTGCGGTTCGATCCGCGACAGCGTGGCTTGCGTCGGGTTGGTCTCCGCCCGGTCGAACACGTAGTACCGCGTCGCTCCCGGGCGATGAACCAGCGCGGCGTACACGGACTCGCCCGGGTGAAGCACTTCGGGAAGGGCGATGATCGCATATCGATCCCCCGCCTGCTGGTCGACCCCCACCACCCGGAGACCGTCGACCGCCACCGTCTCGGCCTGACCCTCGCCATGCTCGGCCCAGAGGCGAGCGAGGAACGCGTTGCCGTCGACTCCGCTCAGGCCCGCAAGAAGCGTTTGTGGGTCCCGGTGAGCGAATTCGGCAAGAAATCGATGGGTAAAATCGTGGTGGTGGCCGCGCATGACCCAACCTTACGAACGCCGAGGGCTAATCTTCCCTTGGAGACTCCCGGCGTTGGGGTCCGCGCGCGACCACGCTGGTGGGCGCCGGGCAGTTGCTGATGGTTTCTCCATCGCAGCACTCGGCCTGGTTTTGACCATACATCGGACAGCCGTTCCGAACGCACGCGGCGTGGCCGTGGATGTACGCCATCTCCGCTCCGCAGATTCGGCACGGCATCAGTGGAGCACCTTGAGGGCCTGGTGGGTGTAGAGGTCGACATCTTCGAGCCGACCTTCCTTCGCCTTCTTCACCCAGCCCGGGTCGGCAAGAAGCGCACGCCCGAGCGCCACGAGGTCGACCTCGCCCTCGGCCACCATCTCCACGAGTCGGTCCAGCGGCCGAGCCTCCGGCTGACCTCGCTCGATGAACGCCCGGTCGAATCCCACGCTCCCCACGGTGATCACCGGCTTGCCGGTGATCTTCTTCGTCCATCCGGCGAGATTCAGCGGCAGATCATCGAACTCCGGCTCCCAGTAGCGCCGGGTGCTGCAGTGGAAGATATCCACCCCCGCCTCAGAGAGCGGCAGGAGAAAGGCCTCGAGCTCTGCCGGCGAGGCCACGAGCTGAGCCTCGTAGTCGCCGAGCTTCCACTGGCTGTAGCGAAGGGTCACGGGAAAGTCGGGGCCGACCGCCGAGCGCACCGCCTTGATGAGCTCGCACGCAAACTTGGTGCGCGCTTGCAGCGAACCGCCAAACGCATCGGTCCGCTGGTTCGTGCGCTCCCAAAAGAACTGATCGATGAGGTATCCGTGGGCCCCGTGGATCTCGACGCCGTGAAAGCCAAGCTCCTTCGCGGCGGCGGCGCTGTCGCGGAAGGCACCGATCACTTGCTCGATATCCTCCACGCTCATTTCGTGCGCAGGCACGGCGGGCTTGTCTTTTCGGCCGCCTCCCGGATGCGGAATCGCAGACGGCCCATAGCCGTTGACCGACGGGTCGGGCGGAAGCCCCGGCTGGCGATAGCTTCCGACGTGCCAGAGCTGCGGCACCATCACCCCGCCGGCTTCGCGCACCGCCGCGATCACCTTTCGCCACCCCGCGAGACCGTCGCCGTGAAACTCGGGCACATCCGGATACGCGCTCGCCGCGGGGTGACCGGGAAGTGTGCCTTCGCTGGTGATGAGACCAACCTCACTCTCCGCGCGGCGCCGGTAATACGCGACCACATCATCGGTGGGGACCCCACCGGGGGACCGGGAACGCGTCATCGGCGCCATCACGAAGCGATTGCGAAGCGAAACGTCGCCGTAGGAGAACGGAGTGAACAGCGGATCGAGTGAGACCATCGGGAGTACAACCTCGGAAGAGTGATTCTGACGCACCGCATCATCTCGTCCTTCGCCTCGAACGACAACACCAGCCTTCCGACGCCAGGGAATTTTTCTCACGAACATCACCACAAAATGAGGAGGGTGCGCTCCGGTCTCGCTACCATCGGGCTCGCGGAGGTCCCGATGTCGGTCGAGAAGTTCATCGAGCAGGTAGTCGAGAAGAATCCGAGCCAAGAGAAGTTCCACCAAGCGGTTCACGAAGTGGTGGAGTCGGTGTGGCCGGTGATCGAAAGCACGCCTGCCTACCGGCAGGCAAAGATCCTGGAGCGCATGGTCGAGCCCGAGCGCGTGGTCATGTTTCGCGTTCCGTGGGTCGACGATCGCGGCGACGTGCACGTGAACCGCGGCTTCCGCGTGGAGATGAATAGCGCGATCGGTCCCTACAAGGGAGGCCTTCGCTTCCACTCCAGCGTCAACTTGGGCGTCTTGAAATTCCTCGCCTTCGAACAGGTGTTCAAAAATAGCCTCACCACGCTCCCGCTCGGTGGCGGCAAGGGCGGCTCGGACTTCGATCCGAAAGGCCGGAGCGACATGGAGGTGATGCGCTTCTGCCAGTCTTTCATGGCGGAGCTTCAGCGTCACATCGGGCCGCGAACCGATGTGCCCGCGGGCGACATCGGGGTGGGAGCACGAGAGATCGGCTACCTCTTTGGCATGTACAAGAAGCTCCGCAACGAGTTTGCAGGAGTGCTCACCGGCAAAGGCCTCAACTGGGGCGGCTCGCTCATTCGACCGGAAGCCACCGGCTACGGGGCGGTGTACTTCGCCCAAGAGATGCTCGGCACTCGGGGAGAGGCTCTCGAAGGCAAGCGTGTCGCGGTGTCGGGATCCGGCAATGTGGCGCAGTACGCGGTACAGAAGCTCAACGAGCTCGGCGCGACGGTGATCAGCATGAGCGACTCGAGCGGCGCCGTCATCGACACCGACGGGATCAACCCCGAGAAGCTCGCCTGGGTAATGGCGCTCAAGAACGAGCGCCGAGGCCGCATGCGCGAATACGTCGACCAGTTCTCCGGGGCGAGCTACCTCGAAGGAAAGCGTCCCTGGGGCGTGGAGTGCGATCTTGCGATGCCCTGCGCCATCGAGAACGAGATCTCGAAGGAAGACGCGGAGACCCTCGTGAAGAACGGCTGTCAGTGCGTCGCCGAAGGGGCAAACATGCCGACGGTTCCTGACGGCGTGCACGTGTTTCTTAATGCCAAGCTTCTTTATGGACCCGGCAAGGCAGCCAACGCGGGCGGCGTCGCGACCTCCGGGCTCGAGATGTCGCAGAACGCCGGGCACATCAACTGGTCGCGGGAGGAAGTCGACAGCCGACTCCACCACATCATGAAGTCGATTCACGGCGCCTGCGTGGAGTACGGAAAAGACGGTGACTTCGTGAACTACGTCGACGGAGCCAATATCGCTGGCTTCATCAAGGTCGCCGATTCGATGCTCGACCAGGGCGTCGTCTAGCGTCGTGTCCCACCCCTCCCTGCCTCCGCCGCGGGAGCCCTGGTATCGGCAGTTTCAAACGCTGATGCCCTTCCGGGTGCAGGAGGTGCTCCTGGTTTCCTCCGCCTACGACGCGTTTGTCCTCGAAGAAGATGGCCCGCTCACCGAGCGGATCTTTACGAGCTACTCCGAGCTCAAACTGAGCGCAGCACCTCGGATCACCCACGTGTCGTCGATCGCGACGGCCCGCGCCACGCTCTCCGAGCGCCCCTTCGACCTCGTGGTGACGGTCCCGCGCCTTGAGGACGGCGATGCGGCGGCTCTTGCCGCGGCACTCACCGCGGAGCAGAAGTACGGCGCGCGGGGGCGCGGGATGGCCGGCCACATTCCGATCGTGCTCCTGCTCTTCGACGAGATCGACCTCCAGCTCTTTCGCGGCAAGGTCCCGAAAGGCATCGAACTCGCGTTTCTCTGGACCGGCCACGCGAACAGCCTGATCGCCGTCAACAAGCTGATCGAAGACCGGTACAACGTTCGGCACGACGTCAAGGCGGCTCGGGTGCCGGTGATCCTCGTGGTTGAAGATGAGCTCCGCGCCTATTCGACCTTCCTCACCCTTCTTTATCCCGAACTGATGAGTCATTCGCACTCGCTCATCCGCGAAGGGACGAACGACCTTCACCGGGTGCTTCGCATGCGAGGGCGTACGAAGATTCTCCTCGAGAACGACTTCGAGGGGGCAAAGGCGCGAATCGACGAATTTGGAGATCACATTCTCGCCGTGATCACCGACCTTCGCTTTCCCCACGGCGGCAAACTCGACCCGCAGGCCGGTGTCGCGGTGGTCGAAGAGCTTCGGCGTCGCGGGAGAGACCTGCCGATCTTGCTTCTATCTTCAGAGAACGATCTCGAGGAGCAGGCGCGTCGCCTCGGAACGTTCTGGGCGGTCAAACGCTCCGCGGGATTTCCCACCAAGCTCCATCACTTTCTCCAGGAGGCTCTCG
>JBCCZL010000466.1:0-8091 GCA_039187775.1 Myxococcota bacterium | reverse complement strand
GTGAGATTCTATCGACGGCGATTTCTCCGCCGTATATTGGCCCGGATGTCATTGTGACTCTTTCAGCTGATGGACAGTTGATATCCATCGAGGTGTTGTTTGGCGACGCCGATATCGACGCCCTGAGCCAGTCCTAAAGCTTCACGAGTGGACGGGACGGACGGGACGGACGTTCCGGGGTACGCCGTCGGCGGGGTACGCCGTCGGCGAGTATTCGGACGTTCCTGGGTACTCCGTCAGTCAGATGACAGGCCGCCCCGTGAACTTCATGATCTTCGGTGACGCCGCTGCTGCAGCCGGACGAGCTCCCAGCATCTTGGTGCCATGACATGAAAACCTATGACCTCTACGGCCTATCGTGCCGCAACCTAGAAGAAGCAAAAGCACGCGTGGAGCCGGCCCTGGGCGTGACGCTGATCGCGCATGAGAGTGGATATCACTGCGGCGATTACTACCGATACAAAGACGTCGGCGAAGAGCACTTCATCTTGCAGAGAAACTTCGACGACCTCGAAGGAGAATGGACCGAGCCCGCCAACCAAGATCAACCGCTTCTGCTGTACGTCAACGAAACAGACCGTTCTGCCGAACTGCGCGACGCACTAGAGCAGGTCGACGGTGTGGTGCGTCTCAGGCATCAAGACCTCTGACGTCGGTCTTCGTTGGTGGGGTGACCCCAAGACGGACGGACCGTCCGTGGTACGCAGACGGGGAGTGGTGACGGTAGCGTTCGATAAACGTGACGGCCGCCAGCCCCGCGCTAGTGGCCGCCGATCATGGTCACCGCAACTTGATGCGGTTCCACAGACGAACCCAGCCCCTCCTCGAACGAGTTCCGGGGTGCGGTTCCATTTGTCGTGAT
Source organism: Myxococcota bacterium (assembly GCA_039187775.1). Classification (GTDB taxonomy): domain Bacteria; phylum Myxococcota_A; class Polyangia; order Polyangiales; family JBCCZL01; genus JBCCZL01. Next base: position 7,229 of record JBCCZL010000466.1, on the reverse strand, counting down.
GTCGGCTGCGCCATCGAATCTCACCGCTCGGGAAATTCTCGAGGCCTATCTCGCAGCCTGAGTCGGAAATGGTGTGGCGGAGTGCTGCGCGGTGCGAAGGTTTGCGGGTGGGACGGCAGCGAGGAGGCTGATCGAACGCACGGTGTGGCCTCGGGTTGGGCTGGCGCTCGATTATCCTGTTTGAATGGTGGTTCGCGTATCGGGTCTTGTTTTGGCGGTTAGTCTGTTTGGCTGCGGGGATGATGACCCTTCCGCGGTCGATGCTTCGACCGATGGTGCTTCGTCCAACGATGCTTCGACGAATGACGGGGCTGCGGATGCCGATGCTCCCGCGTTTCGTGCAGAGTGCGAGAATCTCAACCCCCTCCACTGCATGTTGCCGTGGCCTTCGAATCGTTTTCTGAGAACCGACGAGACGACGGCGAGTGGGTTCCGGCTTGATCTCACCGCGGAAGCGCTCCCGCAAAATGTCGATGGGGAGAGCGTGGATATGGTGGATGCTTGGACGCGCTTCGATGGGTTCAGTCCGATGACGTCGATGATCACGACGTTTCGAGGCGAACTCGACACTTCGAATCTCCCGGACGAGACTCGGATCGGGGATAGCCTGCTTCCGAATTCGCCCACGGTTCTGCTCGACGCAGAGACGGGGGAACGGGTCGCGCACTTTTCGGAGATCGACATGTGGCGGCAGGCAAACCCTGAGCAACCGACGTTCTATATTCGTCCGGCGCAGCGCCTGAAGGAGAATCACCGATACATTGTTGCGATCCGCGACCTGAAGCGAGTCGACGGGGGAGCGATCGAACCGAGCGAGTACTTTGCGGCCCTTCGGGACGATGTTCCAAATCCGGAGTTTGCCGACCTCGAGGATCGGCGCCCTGCGTTCGAAGCACTGTTCACTACGCTTGGGTCCGCCGAGATACCGAGAGACAACCTCATTGAAGCGTGGGAGTTCCGCACGGCGAGCGGCGAGAGCGCGTGGGGTGAGATGTTGTGGATGCGCGACGACGCGCAAGATCGGGTTGGCGCTCGCGGGATCGGCTGCAAGGTCGACTCGGTGGAGGACAATCCGTCCTCCCAGGTGTTCCGGCGGGTTCGAGGCACGTTCACGGTTCCGCTCTATGTCGAGAACGAGTCGGCAGGTGCGCGCCTGGTGCGGGATGGGAACGGTGCCGTGATGTTCAACCGGATGGGGGAGGCGCCGTTCGAGCTTGTGATTCCTACAAGCGCCAGCGAATCGATCGCCGAGGGCGGCGGCCCCGTCCGCGCGCTGATGTACGGCCACGGTCTGCTCGGGAGCGAAGGCCAGGTGTCGAGCGGGGGAACGGTCGCCGCGCTCCAGAACAGCGAGATGGTCGGCTTCGGCACGGCGTACTGGGGGATGGCGAGCGACGATCGAACCTGGTTTATCGAGAACGCGGCCGACGACTTTGGAAACTTCTCGATCATGGCGGAGCGAATCACCCAAGGCACGATCAACTCGATCGTGCTGGCCCGTTCGATGAAGGGGGTCTGTTCCGAGCTTCCCGAGCTTCAGATCAACGGAACCCCAGCGATCGATACCGACCAGATCTACTACTACGGCATCTCGCAGGGCGGAATCTTCGGAGCGACGGTCGCAGGTCTATCGAACGATATCGACGCCTACGTGCTTCAGGTGGGGGCCATCAGCTATCCGATCATGATTCGCCGCTCGATCGACTTTGAGATCTTCGAGTTCTCGCTCAATCTCTTTTACCGGAACAAGCTCGACCGAGATTTTCTTCTCGTCGCGAGCGCGAATGCATGGGACCAAACGGACCCGGCCACCTACGCGCCGCACCTCCTGCAAGATCCGCTTCCCAACACCACGGTAAAGCGCATTCTCTATCAGGTGTCTCGCTACGACACGGAGGTATCCAATCTCGCGAGCGATATCGGAGCGCGGACGATGGGCCTGCCGTTTATGAACTCGTCGGTCTACGAGCCGTGGAACCTGCAGGGCACCGATGGGCCCGAAGACTCCGCCTACGTGATCTTCCAGTTGATGGGAGTCGAGCCGATTCCGATGGGGACAGCGGTGGCGATGGAAGACAATCGCGCCCACGGCGACCTTCGCTTTACCGAACCGATGTTGCGACAGCTCGACCTCTTTCTTCGGCCCGACGGCCAGGTGGTCGATACGTGCCCCATGAATGACTGTCTTATCGAGAACCCTCGGGCCAATCGATAGTCCGGAGGTGCGACGGCCGGAAGGCAGGAGAGCGCCGGCCGGAAGGAACGAGAGCGCCGGCCGATAGTCATCAGGCCCGCCGTTTCTCTCGGCTTGCTCGGGCCTGGACTGCGAGCTCTCGTTCGAGAGCCCGCCGAGAACACCGCTCAGTCGTCGTGGTTGCGCTCGCCGTAGCCGATCGCTTCGAGACGCTGTGCCGCGTCGTCGTCGAGCTCCACCGTCTGCCGTTCCACCGCCCCTTCGCGTGCGCGCTGCTCGGCCGCGATCAGCGCCTCGGTCATTTGGTGCACGTCGTCGGGTGAGCTATCGGCGAGGTTTTCGGTCTCGCCAGGATCGTCATCGACCCGGTAGAGCTCGACGGTATCGAGCCCCCGCGGATTGCCGGGGTTTGCGGTGATGAGCTTGTACTCGTCGGTGCCCCGCCGCTCCCGCACCGCTTCGAGCACGTTGCTCTCGTGGCTTTCCTCCGCGAACACCGTGTCGGTGCCTTCGAACAGGCTTCCGCCCTGAAGGCCCTCCGGCCCTTCGATGCCCGCTTCCGCAAGGAGCGTGGGCATAATGTCGATGCTCTGCACCCAGTGTCGGACGACGGTGCCGGCGCGTCGTGCGCCGGGAAGCTTGACGAACAACGGAACTCGGACCTGCTCATCGTAGAGCGTGGTTCCGTGCCAGAACCCACCGTGATCGGCGAACTCTTCGCCGTGGTCCGACGTCACGATGAGGGTCATGTCGTCGTAGACTCCCCGTCGCTTGAGATCCTCGATCAGCGTCCCGAAGTGCTCATCCCAGTAGGTGATCTCCCCGTCGTAGAGCTCGCGAAGCCGCGGGGCCTCTTCGATGTCTGGCTCCTGGTGGGCGGCGCGCGCGTAGCCGTAGCCGGAGTACGGATGGACGAAGTAAGGGTCGTGCGGATCCATGTAGCCGACGAACATGAACCACGGGTCCTGCGGCATATTGTCGAGGGCACCGAAGACCGCCTGGTTTACCGTCTCCGCATCCCGGTATGCCGTGCCCGGTAGGACGGTTCCACTGACCGCGCGGTAACGCTCGATTCGCTGCCGAAGAAACTGCACGAAGAGCAGCTTGGCCGACGCGTCATCCGCCCAGAGCACGAACTCTGGCTCGAGATAGCGATAGCGATCGAAGCCCTGCTGAAAGTTGAAGTACGGCGCGACGTTGTAGTTCGTCACGAAGCCCACGTTGTAGTAACCCGCATCGGCGAGCGCTTCGGGAAGCGTGACCAGCGTGTCGGGAAGTTGATCCGCCTTGCTCATCACGCCGTGGCTCGACGCGTAGCGTCCGGTCAGAATCGACGCGAAGCTCGGTCGCGTCCACGACGCGTTGGCGAACGCCTGGTCGAAGCGAATCGAGTCCTCGGCAAAGGCGTCGAGGTGAGGCGTCGAGCCGTTCTCGTAGCCGTAGCCGGGAAGATGGTCGGCGCGAAGGGTGTCGATGACAATGACCATCACATTGCCGGCGTCCTCGGGGGGGGTCGCGCGCTCACGCCCGGGTGCGGCTTCGGCCGGCTGTCCGTTCAGCAGCGTCACCGCGGCCGCGCAGGCCACGAGGACCGACACCAGCGCCGGCGAACCCCAGGCTTTGAGCATGAGCTTTCCCGGACGCCGCGCGAGGAGCCAGCCGAGGAGCGAGCTCAGCCCGAGATAGAGGAGTCCCGCCGCAAGTAGGCATCCGAGGCCGACCGCCGCGCCTTCGAGGCTTTTCCACACGAGCTCCTCGTGAAACACATCGCGGCGCACCCGAAACGCTCCGAGCCCAAGGGCGAGGACCGCGACGATGCCGCCGGTGATCCGCGCGTAGCCGGTCGCCTCTCGCATGCCTTCGCGCGAGAGAATCCGGCTGGTCTGCACGAGGGCGAAGCCGGCCCCGATCCCGAGGACTGCGCCAAGCAGCGCGTAGCTGATCGCGCCGTAGGAAAGAACGCGGTAGCCGACCCTTCCGCCCCCCGAAACGATGATCACGCTCGCTTCGGCGAGGCCGACGAGCATGCCCCCGAGGAGGCCTGCGCCGGCGCCGATGGTCATCCAGCGAAGGCGCTTCGGAAGCGGCCCTTCGGCCTTCGCGCCAAGGAAGCTCTGAAAGGTCTTTGCGGGGACGCCAAAGAGCCAGGCGAAGATCCCTTCGTTGACATCTTCTTCTTTCAGCGCGGCGTGAATCGGCCGCTCGCGATCCGGGTCTTCGACCACCAGGTCGGCGCGGTATCCCCCGCGGCGAAGGAGGTAGGGGAAGATGCCGAACACCGACACCGCGTACTCCGCCGCAATGCCCACCACCGGAATAAGGACCGCCTCGGCTTCCGAGAGGCCAACCGCCGCCGAGGTGTAGAGCGCGAGAGACGTCGCTTCGCGAAGCCCGATCCCGTTGATCGACGCGGGAATGAGCGTGCTCATGATGGTGAGCGACGAGCCGAAGAACACGATCAGGGGGCTGAGCTCGATGCCGACCGCCTGGGCCGCGCACACGTAGATGAGGTTGTTGAACGCGTGCACGCCGACGCCGAGGAGCACCGCCTTGATGAGCAGGCCAAACTTGCCGTGGTAGGCGCACACCGCATCGACGAGGGTCTGGATCCGAAGGCGGAGTGCCTTTGGGAGGACCCGGCTCACCACCTGGAAGAGCTGCGGCTTGGCGAGCAGCGTGAGGCCCACCGACACGAGGGCCACGAAGAACAGATTGATGATGATGACGCCTTCCATGCCGATGAGGGCAGCGCCAAATACCGAGGAGGCCATCACCACGATGCCGAACGCGAGCTGGCCGAGGATCTTCTCCACGCCGGTGATCGCGGCGGTGCGCGCCACCTTCTTGGTTCGGCTCGCCACGTCGTAGAGGCGCCAGCCGTCGAGGCCGAGGCCGCCGGGAGTGAACGCCCCCCAAAAGCGACCGATGAAGAACGAACCGATCAGAAACCGCCAGCCGGCGCGAATGCCCTGCCCACCGAGAAGGAGACGCCAGCGGGTGGTCGCCATGCCGATCGCACAGAGCTGCATCCCGACCGCCGCAAACCACCAGCCCCAGTGGAGGTCGCCGAGGCGGCTCAGCACTTCGTCAAAGCCGTCCCGCGATGCGACCTTTCGAATCACGTAGCCGAGGGCGAGGAGGGTAAACCCGACCTTGAGCACGAGGAGGGTGATCCGCTTTTCGTTCCAGGCCTTCTTCGGTGGCCCGCCGACAGGCGCCGACGCCTCCGACGGGGGAGCCTCGGAGGAGGGGGTTTCGGACGACGAAGCCTTGGACGCGGGGTCGGAGTGGGATTCGGTCATATCGCTGGGTGCCCGTTCAGGAAAGACCCCTTCCGGTAGCCTGCTGGACCAGAAGGGTCAAGTTGTCTGCAGGGGAGCGTGGCCTCAGGGAAAGCCACGTCACAGGGGCCCAACGCAGCGGAGAACCCGCGTGATTCCGGGTGCCTTCGAGAATTCGAAAAAAAATCTAAAGGTCGGGTTCGGATCGCCCGAAGTTCTGATCGACCGAAGTTTCGACGCAGCTCTGATCGCCCAGCTGTGATCAAACCGATCAAAACCCCCGTCTGGCCAAACCATGCTCGACCGAATCCAGCACATTGACACCACCATGCGGCGGGTGCCCTCGCTTCAGGATGCCCGGGCCCAGGCGGCCGAGAGTCAACGCGTGGCCCAGCCCGACCAGCGCGGACCCGAGGGCTTTCGGCAGGTGCGCGGCGCCGGCGAATCGGAGGCCGCCAACCGAGCGCGGCCCTCCGAGGGGCGATCGACCGACCCCTCCGCGGGCAACCCGTTGGCTGGCAGTTCGGTTGGAAACGCCAGCAGCTCCGCCGCCGCCAGCTCCGGCACCACCGATTCCGAAGTGCGCTCGTCCAACGGCGGCCCTCCGAGCGGAACTCAGCTCACCGAGGCCGAGCAGCAAGAGGTGCGGAAGCTTCAGGAACGTGACGCCGAAGTGCGTCGCCATGAGCAAGCCCACGCCGCGGCTGGAGGCGCCCACGCAGGGTCTCCCCAGTACTCGTATGAGCGAGGTCCCGATGGTCGTCAGTACGCCGTCGAGGGCCAGGTTTCGATCGATGTCAGCAAAGTCTCCGGTGATCCGCAGGCGACGATTCAAAAGATGGAGCAGGTGCAGCGCGCGGCTCACGCGCCTTCCAGCCCTTCATCCAAAGACCGTCAGGTGGCGGCCCGCGCGGCCCAGCGTGCCTCCGAAGCGCGCCGTGAGCTTGCGTCGCAGCGCGCGGAAGGCGGAACGTCCCGCGGGATCTCGGGTGCCGAGGCTGCCACCGTCCCCGAGACTCGCGGTGCCTCCGCAGCCAGCAGTATCTCCGCAGCTGGCAGTATTTCCGAAGCTGGCAGTATTTCCGAAGCTGGCAGTGCTTCCCAGGTGGGCAACGCGCCTCGCGCGGCCGAACAGGTGGCCCGAGACATCGGCGCCTCGACCCGTCTGGGGCCTCCGAGCCCCGAAGGCGCCTCGGGTGCCGGTCGCCCAGCGCCGGTCGATGGGAGCCCTGGCCTCGACGGCATTCGGCGGGAAGCGGGGGTTCGGCAGGCCACGCGGGGCGCTCAGGCCTACGCCGCGTCGACGCCCGCGGCCCAGGCGAACGCGAGTTTGGCCTCCGGTTCGGGGCTGAATCTCGTCGCCTGTAGCAACTGTGGGGGCACGCACCCCGGCTGAACCGCGCCCGGAGACGTGCGAAGATGACGGAGATGTCGTCGATCCCGTTCCTTCGCGCCCTCTCCCGTCCGCTCCTTCAGAGTCCCCCTCCGCTTCGAGGCTTCCTTGGTCGAGGCGGTCGTTCGGACCGAGGATCCCGTCTCGACCCGCAGGTCGCGGTCCTCGAGCGACTGGAGCCCTTCGTTGCGCCACAACGTTCCTACGAACTCGCGCCGGAGCAAGCGCGGATCAACCTCGAGCGCGGCATCGCGCTCGTTGACCGGCCGGGCCCGCGCTGCACGATCGAAGACCATCGCATCGATCTCCCCGATCGACACCTCTCGGTTCGTATCTACCGGCCGCGCGGGGCGGCGGCGGG
>JBCCZL010000465.1:0-8107 GCA_039187775.1 Myxococcota bacterium | reverse complement strand
GCCGGTCTTCTTGGCGGCGGTCTTCTTGGCGGCGGTCTTCTTGGCGGCGGTCTTCTTGGTGCCGGTCTTCTTGGCGGCGGTCTTCTTGGCGGCGGTCTTCTTGGCGGCGGTCTTCTTGGCGGCAGTCTTCCCGGCGGCAGCTCCCTTGGCTGTCAGCTTCTTGGGGGCGGATGCCTGCTTGGCAGTGGACTCTTGGTCAGTCGTCTTGTCGTCGTCTGCTTTCGGTTTCGTCGACTCCTCGTTCGATTCCTCTTCGGGTTCTCCGATGGTTTCTTCTTCCGATTCATCCTCCGAGGAGTCTGCTTCGGCGGGCTGCTTGGGTTTGGCGGCTTCGGAGGGCGAGCGCGAGTCGTCGGATGTGTGTTTTGCAGCCGGCCGGTCGGCGACTCGAGGAATCAGGGCAAAGTCCGTGAGGAGCCCGGCCCCGGCGACGAGTTCGCGGGCGAGACGCCGCGCGGGCCCCGGCCCCTCGGAATCGGGTTCGGCGAAGAGGAGGATGTTGGGCTTCCAGTTGCGCTGATGATGTTCCTGGTTGCGAAGACGATAAAGGCCGGTTCGCACCAGATTGCTCCACACGCCCTCCCAGGCGTCTCCCGCCTCCAGGGTGAGCTGTCGGCGCTGGAGATAGACGAACAGCACCGCCATGAGGGCGGTTGCCCCGAACATCGCGACGATATTGAGCTGGATCATGAGGAGGAGGCATGCGCCGGCGCCGAGCAAGCTGACGGTGCGAGGAATCCGGAAGCTCGGTCGAAAGTCGGGACTCACCGAGCTCTCGATGGCGCAGCTCAGGTTCAAGACGCCGTAGGTCGTCAGGAAGACCATCGAGACGATCGCCGCGATCACGTCAAGCTCGGCGATGAGAATGCCCGCTTCGCCAATGCCGCAGGCGAGCATGAGCGCGTGGCGCGGCTCATTGGCTTTGCCGTAGCCCTTGCCGAAGAACTTTGGAGTGATCCGGTCGACGGAGATGGCCTGAAGGATCCGCGGTGCGCCGAGGATGCTTCCGAGCGCCGAGGAGATCGTCGCGCCCCAGATGCCGGCGACGACCGCCGATGGGACCGCCGAAATGGTCAGAAGAAGCTCACTGTCGGTTCGGAGCGCCTCTCGGGAAACGAAGAGGGCGAGGGCGATCGCGAGCCCGATGTAGACGATCGCGCCGACAAAGATCGCCATCATCGTGCCTTGGGGGATCGCCCGCTTTGGATCGCGAAGGTCGCCGGACATGTTGACGCCCGCGGTGAATCCCGTGACTGCCGGAAAGAACACGCCGAAGAGCGTGGCGAGGGAGGGTGCGTCGGCGTCGCTCGCCGGTTCGAGGACCGCTTCGGCGGACTCCACTCCGAAGAGACCCGCGCCGATCGAAAGGAGCGAAAGGACGATCAGGCCGAGAATCAGGTACTGAGTCTTGATCGCGAGGGCCGTGCTGATGAACGTGACCACCGTGAGGAGGACGAGGGTGATGGTGCCGCAGATCCGAATCGCGGCGGCGGTCGGCTCCACTCCGATGGTCGCGAGAAAGCTCTCGGAGAATCCGATGACGTACAGGCTGATGCTGAAGCTTAGGCCCAGGAAGAGAGCGAGCCCCAGGGTCCCGCCGATCGGCAGTCCCAGGCTTCGACTGACGATGTAGTACGGCCCACCCGCGCCGACCTTCTTGTCGGTCGCGATCGAGGAGATGCTGAGGCCGGTGCTCACCGATACCAGATGCGCCACCGCGATAATGCCGAGCGCCGAGTAGAGCCCCGCATTCCCCACGACCCACGGGAGCCGCAGATACATGATGACGCCGAGGATGGTGAGAATGGACGGGGTGAAGACTCCGCCAAACACTCCGAATTTCGTGTCCTTCGCCACCGTGTTGGCCCGCCCGCAGCAAGGATCCCGAGGTCGAGGCCGTAACACAAGTGGAAGTCCCCACCGAAGGCTCGCTTCGGGCGGGGATTAAGAAGCATGAACCCGAGGTTTTTTCCTGGTCATGCCCCAATGGGGCCCTATGCTTCCTGAATGCGACGTCCTACCAGCATTTTCGGCATGATGCGCCGCCTTGTGTCCCTCAAGCTCGAAGACCTGAAGTCCGCTTCGCCCAACGTTTCCGGAAGTCCCGTCAAGATGGGCCTGCTGATTTTGGTCGTGGCCGGTGGCTTGGTGGCCCTCTCGATGGGCAAGTGCATGCTGAGCTCCTCGAGCTGCCCGGCACGCTCCGGCGGGTGCCCGTATAGCGCCAGCCGCTGAACGCGCCTCTTTCCGAGCGCGGCCCGATCGAGGCTGGGTTCAGGATGCGCGCCCAAGATACGCGCTCAAGATACGCGCTCGAGATTCGATTGCCTCGGCAAATGTGCACCGCGCATCCCGGTCGGAATCGGTAGCTGGAACGCTACCCTCCGGCCAAGTCAACGTTGGCCCAGGCCGCCGACCGCATCCAGAGCTCTTTTGCGAGGGCGTCGTTTGTCGCGAACTCCGATGGCTCTTTCCGGCGGCAATCGGAGTAGTACAGTCCGGTCTCGTGCGCGACTTCGGCGGACGTCGCGCAGAATAGCGTGGTTGCGGCACCTTCTTCGTTGGTGAGCATGAGACGTTTCATGAGCGCTCTCGCAGGCCACGGCACCTTCCGCCACACATCCGAGGCGACGACGCCGGGGTGAAGCGCGTAGCTGTGAACTCTACGCGACCGAACCCGCTCCGCGAGTTCTCGCGAGAAGAGCACATTCGCGAGCTTGGACACGGCGTACTCGCGAAGACCGACCCGGGTGCGCGTGGGTCCTCGGAGGACGTCAAAGTCGATCGGGCGGCGCAAGCGGGTATGTGCCCGGCTGGCCACGTGCACCACCCGAGCCGGCGCGCTGGCGGTGAGGCGCTCCATGAGGAGCAGGGTGAGAAGAAAGTGCCCGAGGTGATTCACTCCAAACGCGAGTTCAAAGCCATCCGCGGTTTGGCCTCTCGCTCCGGCGAGGCCTGCGTTGTTCACCAGGACGTGGAGTGGAAGATCCCTCCCAAGAAACGCCGCGGCAGCTTCCCGGACGGAGGCGAGGGACGCGAGGTCGAGCTTCAGAAACTCGACGTTGGGGTTGCCCGTGGATGATCGAATCTCGTCGCGAACGGGAAGTGTTCGCTCTTCGGACCGGCATGCCATGATCACGTGACCGCCTTGGCGGGCAAGCTCGAGGGCGGTGACGCGACCGATGCCGGTGTTGGCTCCGGTCACCATAAAGACCCGGTCGTCGTTCATGCGCCGGAATGTACGCGCCCGCCCGGGGAGCGCAGCGGTCATCCGGGGCGACGGGAAAGAACGTTTGCTGGCGAGCGCCTGCGCAATCGTGGATGACCCGCGTCTCGCGCTGAAATCGTCGCTCAGAACCGGGGAAGCGGTTCCCCGCGGACCCGGGCGAGGATCGACGAGTATTGGTCTCGGAAAGTCTGTCGAATGTCCGACGCGTCGCTCGATGCCGCATCGAGATGCTGAATCAACTGAATCTCGGTGACGTTTTCCTCGGTTTCGAAGAGGAGAATCGTTCCCTCGATGAGCGGAATGAAGGTGGTGCCTTCCACCTTCTGATACTTCACGAGTGCCCAGGGAAGCGAATCGCAGTTCTCATCGCCGTTCGATCGGCAGTCTTCGATGATCGTGAGGATGCCGCCCCAGAGCTCGGTCCACTCGACGGAGATGATTCCCGTCACCTCGTAGTGGATATTGTAGCTCAGGTCCCATTCCGGCATCACGCCGAGCTCGAAACTCTGACGGTCGTTGTTCCGGCCCCGATCCATCACCACTTCGGGGTCTTCGATCGCGGCCCACACATCGGCCGCCGGCGCCTTGATGAACGCTCGTCCGTGTCCCCAGTCGAAGCCTCGTTTCCCGGAGACGACGCTCAAGACCTCGGGGTAGATGTCGCCATCCACCGGCTCGGGAAGCGGGGCCTCGTTGTCTTCCAGGATCTCGATGCCCCGGAACGGGTCGATTCGGGTTCCCCCGCACCCCACGATCAAAAGGGCGATGCCCACAGCGACACAACGCATCCCCTCGGTGATAGCGATATTCCAGACTCGCTTCAATGCTTTGCCGCGCGGCCTCTCACTGCGAAGTTTCCGCCGCACGATAAGTATACCAGTTTGCGCGCCCCATCGCTCGCACGCCTCACACCTTCATCGCGCCTTCGGACGCGAGCGGTTGGATGCCGTTTCTTGATGTGAAGTGTTTGGAATTACTTGATTAACCGGTTCTCCTGCGACTTGGTAGCGAATGGCTCGCTCGATGACCGGCGCCCAGCTGACCCAGTTGTGATAGCCCTCGAAGACCTCGGTGGCGTGGGGAATCTCTGAATCGCGCAGGTGGTTCGCGAAGCGTTGGCTTGTCGCATCAATGCCCGATCGATCGTGGGTCGCCCACGCAAGATAGATGCGAAGGCTCACCTGATCGGGCGTCGCCCACTGGATGTATGGGTCGTCGCGAGCGACACGCGATCGAGGTTCGGTGGGACCCCAAATCCGGTGGGTCGGAATGATGATCTGGATAAGCCGGTTGTGCGAGAAGCTGACCATCTGCTGGGTGTCGAACACCGGACCGCTCAAGATTCCAACGGTGGAGAACGTGTCGGGGCGGTGGAGCGCGATTCGGAGCGATCCCGCGCCGCCCATCGACACGCCGGCGAGGTGGCAGTGCTCGGGGCACTCTCCGGTGCGATAGTCGCCGCGAACTCGATCGATCAGCTCGTCGACGATCCAGTCTTCGTAATGCCGCGAACCGTCGGCCCAGTTGGCCCAGAATCCGAGATGCCCTTCCGGGGCGACTACGACGGTTCGAGGAACCGTGCCGGCAGCGACCGCCCGATCGAGCCGCTGGCCGATTTCCCAGCGGTCGAAGCTCTGGTGATCATCGCTTCCGCCGTGGAGGAACACCATCAGCGGGAGCTCTTCCTCTGGCGAGTGATCCGGCGGGGCATACACCGCGTAGTTCACGCGGATGCCCATGGTTGGGCTCCGGTAGTTGTAATAGTCGAGGCGTTTTTCGAAGCTCGCGCACCCGCCGAGGCACATCAACGCGATCGAAGCGGAAAGCAGAGCACGCGGAAACATCGCAGCAGAGACCACAGCAGGGAAACGCACAGCAGGGAAAAGTAGCGCAGAGAAAAGTAGCGCAGGAAAAAGTAGCGCGACGAAACGTGGAGCGGTGGAGACGAGCCGCACGACCACAGGAGTAGGGCTCCAGGACGTACTTGGCAATTCTAGCCCGCATCGGTCACCAGAGGTGATGGGTCGCGTTCGAAAGTGCTGGATTCCCGCGGACCTCGGACTGGAAGACGCCGCAGCTGTACTCGACGTACCGCGAGGACGGCTGGAGGGAGAAGACCGTGGGGAAGGCCCGGGGAAGGTGGCGCTTTCGGGCGCGAGACACGCCGACGGGTGACCGATGCGGGCTAGTCGGCCGTTTCCCGCGTCTACCAGAAGAGACCGGCCGGGATTTCCGGCCCTCAAAGGACGGCTGCGCGGGGAGCGGGGCTTCCGGAGGGTCTCCGGGGCGGATCACGGTGCGGTTGGGATCTCGAACCAGAACCGCGAGCCCGATCCGGGGGTGCTCTCTGCGCCGATCGTTCCGCCGTGCGCCTCGACGATCTTCTTGGCGATCGCGAGCCCAAGACCCGTGCCGCCTTTCCTCCGCACGTCCGACGAGTCGAGCTGCTGAAACCGTTCGAAGAGCTTCGGCAGTTCGGCCTGTGGAATCCCCGGTCCCTGGTCAGCGACCTCGAAGCGAAGCATCGCGCCCCGAACGCTCGCGTTGAGGGTCACGGTGCCCCCTTCGTGCGAAAACTTGATCGCATTTGACAGCAAGTTCGTAAGGACCTGCTCGAGCCGGTCCGCGTCCGCGAGCACCGTGGCACGACCGGATCCGTGGGCGAGGTCCAAGCACACTTCCGATTCGGTGGCCATCGACTGCACCGCATCCTTCGCTCGACGGAGCAGGACCGCCGCGTCGACGGGCAGCGTTCGGACGTCCATTTTTCCGGCCTCGTACTTCTCGAGGTCGAGAATGTCGTTCACAAGACTGAGCAGCCGCTTCGCGTTGGCGTCAGCGATGCGCAGGAGCTCCGAGCCCTTCGGGTCACTCGTGATTCCAACGCCCACCTGAAGGAGCCGAAGCGAGCCGAGGATCGACGTGAGCGGGGTACGAAGCTCGTGGGAAACCATCGACACGAACTCCTGCTTGAGGGCCTCGGCCTGCCTTCGTTCGGTGACATCCCGTGCGACCGCATGCACGAGCTGGCCATGAGGTTCGAGCGCTGCGTTCCAACTCAGCCATCGGTACGATCCGTCTCGACAGCGGTAGCGATTCACGAAGCCCCGGGTCTCGTGAGGGCCCCGGCGCTGCCGTTCCACCTCTTTGAGGGTGCGCTCCCGGTCGTCGGGGTGGACGAACTCGATGGCCGGTCGGCTCTTGAGTTCCTCGGCGCTCCACCCGAGGACGCGCGTCCAGTGCGGATTGATGTCGGTGAAGTAGCCGCGCCGGTCGGTGATCGCCAGCATATCGATGCTGAGGTCGAAAAACGTGTCGTGCTGGCGCTCCATGCGCTCCATGTCTCGGACCCGGTTCCGGAGCTCGATCTGGGTTTGCACCTGCCGCCCCAGCGACGTGAGGATTTCGATCAGCTCCCGGCCCGGCTGCCTTGGGCGTCGGTCAATGGCGCAGAGCGTCCCGATGGCTTGACCGCTCGCGTCGAGGAGGGGCGTTCCCGCATAGAACCGGATGTGCGCGTCACCGGTGACCCAAGGGTTGTTGACGAAACGCGGATCCTTCGTGGTGTCGGGCACGATGAGGGATTTGCCTGCGGCCACCGCGTGCGTGCAGAACGAAGTGGCGCGGGGCACTTCGTGCTCGGCGAGGCCGACCGCCGCTTTGAACCACAGCCGATCCGAATCTACGAGGGTCACGAGGGCGATCGGGGTCTCGAAGACCCGTGCAAGCAGTTGAGCGATGTCTTCGAAATCCTGTTCGGGCGGCGTGTCGAGGAGGCCCGTCGCCTCTACCGCCGCGAGGCGGGCGGCTTCACTCCGGGGCGGCATGGCTTTGCGTCGAAAGGATCGCTTCGACTTCCTCGGGCAACGTCACGGGGTCGAACGGCTTGTGGATGACCCCAGAGGCTTTGAGCTGCCGAAATCGGGCGATGTCCGGGGGCTGAACTTTGGCGGTGAGGACCACCACCGGGAGGTCGCGAAGGCGCGGGTCGGACCGGATCGCCTGGAGCACGGTCAGGCCGTCCACGTCGGGCATCATGACGTCCAGGAGCACTACCTGAAATTTCTGGCTCCCGAGGAGAGCGAGCGCAACCGGCCCCGATTCTGCTTCTTTCACTTCGTAGTCCCCCCACTCTTCAAACGCCATTCGAACGATGAGTCGGATATCCGGCTCGTCGTCCACCACCAGAACGCGCCGCACCCTATCCTCGACCTCTTTGTGTCCTCGTCCCGCTCGGGCGCATCGTCGGGTCTGTAGGACCTCGGATTCGCTGCGCAAGGGTGTCCTCAAAGGTGGACGCGCCAGGGAGAGCGCCTAGTCCCAGTCCAGACTCAGCTGTCGCTCCTCGACTGGCCCCTGATTGTCGGGGGTTTTCTTGGTTCCGGTTGTCCGGTTTCGAGGGTTCGCGCGGCCTCCCTGAGGGCGTGGCGCGGCACTCCGGCCGCCGGAGGCCTCGAAGATCGCCGCGACCGTGGACATCGTATCCACGGCTTCCGCCGTTTTGTCCTCCCGGTAGCGTTTGAGCCGGGCGAAGCGAAGCGCGTAGCCCCCGGGGTAGGTGCGACTCGACTGGACGTCATTAAACGCGATTTCCACCACGAGCTTCGGTTCAACGTAAACCACCCCGCCATCCCGTTGCACTTCCAGTCCAAGGAGCTTTTCGGTCTGCCAGGCGAGGATTTCGTCGGTCATGCCCTTGAACGTCTTTCCGAGCATCACGTATTCGCCGCTCTCCTCGTCGCGGGCCCCGAGATGAAGGTTGCTTAGGAACCCTTTGCGCCGCCCGCTTCCCCACTCGACGGCGAGGACCACGAGATCCAGCGTGTGTGCCTTTTTGAGCTTGAGCCATGCGTGTTTTCGACCGCCCGCTTGGTAGGG
>JBCCZL010000464.1:0-8122 GCA_039187775.1 Myxococcota bacterium | reverse complement strand
GCCGGAGCAACCTGCGGAGTCGGTTCGGTGCGAGCCTGTGATGTCCCCGGTCTCGGGACCGTGCGTGAAACGGTATTGTGGTGGAGTCCAAACCACGGCCATGCGTTTCGGGCAGAGAGCAAACGGCTAGGCATTACGGATCACGTGGTGGTGTTCACCTTCGAACCCATCTCCGACGGCGACACGGTCATGACCATGCGCCATTACTGGACTCGGGACCGCTGGTTCGGTCGCTTCGCGCCCTACGCGATGAGCTGGTTGATGAATCGCCTATTTCGGAACATCCGAGAGAACGTGGGTGGGTTCGTGACCCAGGTGGTTCGACCAGGAGTGGCATGATGTCTCGGAAGATTGGAAAGCCTACGATTCTCGTGACCAGCGCGAGTGGCAAAACCGGGCGGGAAACCGCGCTTCAACTGCTTCGGCACGGACTGAACGTGCGCGCCTTCGTGCGAAGACAGGACGCTCGTTCGCGACTCCTTGCCGACGCGGGGGCCGAGGTATTCGTCGGAAACCAGTTCTCTCTGAGCGACATGCGCCGCGCAATGACGGGGGCTCAACGAGCGTATCACTGTGCACCCGCCGCCCCGTACGCGACGCACTTTGGCGCGGTATTCCTCGTGGCCGCGCGAGAAGCGCGACTGGAGCACATCGTCACTCTTGGCCAATGGTTGGCCGACCCGGGTCACACGTCGATGGCCACGCGTGAAACATGGCTTGTCGAGCGGCTGCTCACCGACCTGCCGGACACTACGTGGACCATCAACAACGTCGGATGGTTTGCGGACAACTACTTCTTGGTTCTAAAGGCCGCCGCCCAGCTTGGGGTGCTTCCCATGCCGCTTGGCCCGCCCGACTTCCGGGGCAACGCGCCTCCGTCAAACCGGGATATTGGCGCGGTCAATGCGGCGGCGCTCGCCGATCCGGCCCAGCATGCCGGTCAAACCTATCGGCCCACCGGTCCCCGGCTCGTCTCAAATGAAGAAATCGCTCGCGCAATTGGCGACGCTCTCGGCCGAAGGGTCCGCTACATGAACATTCCGGAGTGGATGTTTCTGAGAGCCCTGAGGGCCGAACGCCGAGGCGAGTTCATCATGACTCAACTCCTGACATACACCCGGGACTACCGCGACGGGGCGTTCGCGGTCGGCGCACCGAACACGGACTTTGAGACGGCGACAGGTCGGCCTCCGGACGATCTGAAGACGATCGCCGCCTCATACGTCAACCAACCGGAAGCCAAACGGACCGTGGCGAATCGCATCGGAGCGTGGCTGCTGATGAGCAAGATTCTTTTCACTAGAACGCCCGACGTGCAGGCCATCGAGCACTTGCGCGACCACCCCATGATCGATCCGATGCGGCGTGCCATGGACCTGTCGACATGGCGCGCCACCCATGAGCCGCAGCCGGACGCTACGCCGAGGCTCCGCCACGATGATGGACGACGACCTCAAATCACTCCACTTCGCTCAGCGACCGGAGAAGCCGGATGACCGCGACAATGATTGCCGCCGTCACCCCCAACCCCAACCACCCAGAGGCGGTCGCCGAATACACGTCGAGAGTCGTCCCTCTCATCGAGGCCGCCGGTGGTAAGACGGTTCGGAGAATGCAGGTGTCCAAAACGCTCTTCGGTGATGCGCAGCATGCGCTCGTCGCGATCGCCGACTGGCCGTCACCCGAATCGATCGAGGGCTTCTTCAGCAGCGAGGCGTATCAAGTACTCAAACCCATCCGGGAGAAGGCATTTCTCTCCTTCAATATCCTGATCGCGGAGACGCTAAGGCCCGCGTGACCCAACGACGGTGACCAAGGGGCCCACGAGCCCGTCGAAAATGCCGACGTTGGCGCACATCGCGCGCAGGATGCGCTACGACAGGGGGTTGCCACCCACTGAGCTACCGTAGGCCCGATATGGCTCGAAGCTACAAACTCTTGTGCCCGATCGCCCGTGCCCTGGACCGCGTGGGAGACCGGTGGACGCTGCTCGTCCTCCGCGATCTCCACGCGGGCCCCGCACGCTTTGTGGACCTGGCACAGGGTCTTCCGGGGATTGCGTCGAACCTTCTCACGAGCCGGCTGGCCCAGCTTCAGGATGCGGCCCTCGTTGAACATGTCCAGGGAGCGCATGGTGTCTCCCTCTACCAACTGACGCCGCTTGGCGAATCCACCGCACCGTTGCTCTTCTCTCTCGCGCAGTTCGGTGCACAGTTTCCGCCCGACGACGACATCAAACGACCCGGAAACCTGCGACTCATCGCGGTAACGCTCAAGGCCGCACTCTCCACCGTGGCCGACGGGCATCGATTGAACCTTGAACTCCGCGTGGATGGAGAGGCATTCCGTGTCGACATCGACGGCGAGCATGTATCGGTGCTCTACGGCCCAGCCGATGCCCCACAGGTCACGGTGGCGGTCCCTTACGAGCCCCTCGTCGAGCTTGTCGATGGAGCCCTCGCCCCAGAAGAGTTTGCCAAACGCCATCTTCAGGTCTTGGAGGGCGACCCATCTCAAGCAACCCTCTTCTTTCAGCTGCTCGCCGAGGCGATCGGCATCTGATCTCTCGATCCGGGATCGAGTCGGAACGGTCGAACACGAGGCGCCCGCTTCCGGAGGAAGAGTTGCTGCGGCCTTTTTCAACTGGGGTCAGCCGCAAGCTTTGGAGTCTCCACCGGGCGGCCACGTTCGTCGGGTGGCGTGCGGTCAGGCCTGTGTTCTTTCGCGTGCTTCTCCGCGGGGCGGTTGCTCATCGCGCGGGAGCCGGCTACCACCGTTCGTGTGAAAGCCTATCTCGATCTTCTGCAGCAGATCCTCGACCGCGGCTCACCCCGGGAGGACCGAACTGGCACGGGAACCATTGGCATTTTCGGCCATCAGATGCGCTTCGACCTGGCCGACGGCTTTCCCCTCATCACGACGAAGAAGCTCCACCTGAAGTCGATCATTCATGAGCTCCTCTGGTTTCTTCGGGGCGAGACGCATGTCGGACCGCTCCAGGACGCGGGGGTCCGGATCTGGAACGAGTGGGCGACCGCCGAACAAACCGCCCGCTTCGGCCGCGCCGAGGGCGACCTTGGCCCGGTCTATGGCCATCAGTGGCGGAACTTCGGGGCGACCGCCAAGCCCGACGGGAGCTACGAAGCCGACGGGGTGGACCAACTCGCCCGCGTGATCGACACCATCCGAACCCGCCCCCACAGCCGGCGCCTCATCGTGACCGGGTGGAACCCGAAGGAAGCCGATCAGGTTGCCCTCCCCCCGTGCCATACCCTCTTTCAGTTCTACGTACAGAACGGGCACCTGAGCTGCCAGCTCTATCAACGAAGCGCCGACGTATTCCTCGGCGTACCCTTCAATATCGCGAGCTATGCGCTGCTCACGATGATCGTTGCCTCGGTCACGGACCTTAAGCCGGGAGAGTTTGTCCACACCTTCGGGGATGCGCACCTCTACCGCAACCATGTGGAACAAGCTCAGCGTCAGCTCACGCGAGCTCCCCGGCCGCTCCCCACCATGCACATTCGGCCCCGGGTTCGAATCGAGGACTACGTCTACGAGGACTTTCGCCTCGAAGGCTACGATCCGCATCCGCACATCAAGGCCGAGGTCTCCGTGTGAAGCCGCTGGGGCTCATCGTGGCGATGGCCCGCAATCGCTGCATCGGGAAGGACGGGACCCTTCCCTGGCGAATTCCCGAAGACCTCCGGTACTTTCGACGGGTGACCCTCGGGCACGCGGTCATCATGGGAAGAAAGACCTTTGACTCGATCGGAAAGCCGCTCCAGCGGCGACACAACCTGGTAGTGAGCCGCCAGCCCGACCTGACCATCGATGGCGCCGAGGTGTGCCCCAGCGTCGAGCGGGCCCTTGAACGAGCCTACGAACTCGACGATGCGCCCCTGGTGATCGGGGGAGCAGGGATCTACGAAGCCGCGTTGCCTCTCACCACCCGCATCTACCTCACCGAGGTCGATCGGGACGTCGACGGCGACACCTTCTTTCCCGAGCTCACCGGGCGATGGACCGAAACGGAGCGGCGTCCCGGCGAAGAGCGCGGCTACTCCTTCGTGGTGCTCGAGCGGGTCCGAGAACCTTCCGATGTGAAGGCCGAAGGTCTTGAGCCGAAGAACGCATAACGCGCTGTCTTCTGCCATTCCGAGTGAGCGGGTCGGATGGTGCATCCGGCCGATTGCGCGCAACAGAAAAGCGCTCCATCATGGCCGGCGGAGGATCGCGAGTGCCCGACGGAGACCGACCGACCTGGAGCGTGGGCGAGAGCGCCCAGCTGTACCAGACCAACGCCTGGGGGAACCCCTACTTCAAGGTCAACGACCAGGGACACGTCGAGGTCCGGCCCACGCCCGGCGACGAGCGGGCCATCGACCTTTACGAGCTCACGCGCGACCTCAAGGAACGGGGCCTGACGCTTCCTTACCTCCTTCGCTTTTCCGATATCCTCCAGGATCGAATTCGCATGGTAAATCATGCATTTTCGGCGGCGATTCAGGAGTACGACTACGGGGGAGAATACCGCGGAGTGTTCCCGGTGAAGGTGAACCAGCAGCGCCACGTCGTGGAAGAGGTCGTGCGCTACGGCGACGAATGGGCATTCGGTCTCGAAGCGGGATCCAAGCCCGAGCTCATGATCGCGCTGGCACTTCTCGACAAGTCCGATGGGCTTCTCATCTGCAACGGCTACAAGGACCTTCTTTACATCGAGACCGCGCTCATCGCGCAGCGGCTCAGCCGGACGGTGATTCTAGTCCTCGAACGGGTCGAGGAACTCGATCTGGTGTTCCGCGCCGCGGACAAGCTCGGCATTGCGCCGATCCTCGGGGTCCGGGCCAAGCTCGGATCGAAAGGGATGGGTCGCTGGGCCGAATCCGCGGGCGACGGCGCGAAGTTTGGGCTGTCTGCGGCCGAGGTGGTCGAGGTCGTCGACCGCTTGGAGGCCCGGGGCATGCTCGATTCGCTCCAGCTGCTCCACTTTCATATCGGAAGCCAAGTCTCGAGCATCATTCCCATCAAGAACGCCCTTCGCGAGGCAAGCCGCTTCTACGTGGAGCTCGCGCAGATGGGCGCGAAGATGGGGTACCTCGATGTCGGGGGCGGATTGGCGATCGACTACGACGGCTCGAAGACCGATTTCCACGCATCCAAGAACTACACCACGCAGGAGTACGCCTACGACGTGGTCGCGGCGATCCAGGAGGCCTGCGAGAAGTCGGACGTCGCGGCGCCCACGAT
This sequence comes from Myxococcota bacterium, assembly GCA_039187775.1. Classification (GTDB taxonomy): domain Bacteria; phylum Myxococcota_A; class Polyangia; order Polyangiales; family JBCCZL01; genus JBCCZL01. The sequence continues at coordinate 2,872 of JBCCZL010000464.1, read as the reverse complement.
CATCAGCGAGAGCGGCCGTGCGATCTCCGCGCACCAGTCCGTCCTGGTGTTCGACGTGGTCGGCACCAACCACGTGGCCTACCCAGAGCCCAATCCGCCTGGGGAGGACGCCCACTCGGTGATTCGCGAGCTCTTCGAGACCTATCGGGCGATCGTTCCGAAGAATGTGCAGGAGTCATGGCACGACGCCACCCAGGCGAAGGAGGAGGCCAACTCTCTCTACAAGTTTGGCTACCTCACGCTTCGGGAACGGGCGCAGGCGGAACGCCTGTTTTGGCACTGCGCCACCCGGATCATGGAACAGCTGAGTCGGCTGAAGTTCGTTCCGGAAGAGATTCAGGAGATTCAGAACGTCCTCAGCACGATCTACTATTGCAACTTCTCCATCTTCCAGTCCGCGCCGGACACCTGGGCGATCGACCAGCTCTTTCCCGTCATGCCGATCCATCGGCTCGATGAGCGACCGACGGTGCACGCGCGGCTCGCCGACCTGACCTGCGATAGCGACGGCATCATCGATAACTTCATCGACCAGGAAGAAGAGCGCCGGGTGCTCGACGTCCATCCGTTTCGCCCTGGCCAGCCTTACTACATGGCGATGTTCCTCATCGGCGCCTATCAGGAGATCCTCGGCGATCTTCACAACCTGTTTGGCGACACCCACGCGGTGCACGTGAGCCTCTCGGATCACGGCTACCATGTGTCCCACCTCGTCAAGGGGGACTCGATGCACGATGTGCTTCGCTACGTCTCCTACGATCCGGAGACCATGACCGAGCGGGTGCGTCAGCAGGCAGAAGAGGCCCTCCAGCGCGGAGCGATCGAGCTTCCACAGATGCGTCTCCTCATGGAGCACTACGAGGAAAGCCTGCGGAGCTACACGTACCTCAGCTCCGACTGAGGCTCGCGTCGATCCGCGGGAGATCTCGCCCGACTGCGGCGCGAGTAGGGTACGAAGTTGAGCCGATCCGGCCTATGATGGGCCCGGATGGCTCAGGATGCCTCGCGCTATGTCGGCCGCATGTTGCCCGGCGGCTTCCGCGTCCAGCGCTACGTGGCCTCGGGAGGTTTCGCGTGGGTCTACGAGGCCTACGGCCCGGGGCAAAAACGATGTGCGATCAAGATCCCGTTCCGGCTCGAAGGCGACGCGGTCAAGCGGTTCGTCCGCGAGATTAAGGTGCTCCGGGCGCTTCCTCCGAATCGCCACTGTGTGGGCTACGTCGGCGACGGTCAGACCGACGAACGGATTCCGTTTCTCGCGATGGAGTACATCGATGGCATCACGCTCGGCCAGGCCCTCAAGCGCCGTCCGGTGTGGAATACCGAAGAGGCGTGCAAGCTGATGATCCAGCTCGCAAAGGCTTACTCCGGCCAGCATCAGCTGGGCCTCGCCAACCGCGACGTGAAACCCGACAACATCATGATCACCCGCGAGGGCATGGTGAAGGTCATGGACTTCGGGCTTGTGAAAGACGCCCAGGGTCTCCTCAAACTCTTCGAGTCGGAAGACATCCTCTCCGGTCGACACTTCGCGGAAAACCTGGACCGGGGCGTCCTCGCGGGGAGCCCCGAGTATATGGCGCCAGAGCAGTTTACCGACTCGTCGCTCAGCGACCCGGCAAACGCGCAAACCGACACCTGGACCGACGTCTACAGCCTTGGCCTTATCTTCTACCAGCTCCTGTCCGGCGAAAAACTCTTCCGCTTCGAGTCGACGCCGAACGCGCCGCCTCCGCTTTATGCCAAAGAACTTCTTCGATACGTGGAGATGCGAATCGCGACGCGGGACGACACCATCGAGCGTCACCCGAACATCGATCCGGCGCTCTGGCCGGCACTCGAGCGTGCACTCCGAGGCCCTCCCCGGCGGCGGTATGCTGACGCCCAGAAGTTCGCCGAGGACATCGAGCAGTTTCACGCGACGGGCGAGATCTTTGATGTTCAGGATGAGGTCACATCGATCGCCGACGCCGGGATGTTTCTCCAAGCGCACCTTCAGGCGGTGGGTGGGACTTCGGAGCGTTCGCGGGCTGACGTTGCGTTTTCAGAGGACGAGCAAACCGTCGCGGGCGTCCGAAACATTCCGCGAAGCGCACCGGCGCCGCGCCAAAATACGGGATTGGGAGCCACCGGCGGCGACTTGTTCGCGGAAGACGACTCCGACTTCAATCCCTTCGAGGCCGCATCTGAACCCCTCGACCCAATGTCCCCCGATACAGAAGATCACGCGCCCGATGAGCCCGATCCTGCTGCGTTCGTCGACGAATCGGTGCGCACCAACCCGCGGGTGTTCTCGTCCGCGCCACGACCATCTCCCGACCTATCCGCGTACTCCTCCGAGTACATCGTCCCATCGCCGGCGAATTCGCCGTCGACACCGGAGCGGCCGGCGGCACCTCGAGCAAGCCTGCCTCCGGCCCGACCTCCCCTTCGTCCTCCCCCGCGTCGCCCTCCACCCGCCGCCGCCGACGCTCCCCGCGCCGCATCGCCTCCGCGCGTTTCGCCGGTGCCACCTCGAGCCTCCTCGCCGCCACGCGCATCGTTCCCCCCAATCCCGTCAAGCGTCCCCGCCGCGACGGCTGAACGCCCACCCACCGGCGACTACGGTCGCCCCTCGATCGCGTCCACCCCACCAAAAAAGAGCACGCTCTGGGCCGTGCTCCTCGCCTGCCTCATCCTCCTCCTTGGAAGCTCCGCCGCCCTCGCTGCAGCCATCTGGTGGTAACCCCCGAGCAAGAACGTGGGACAACTCTCGGGGACGAGGTAATTAATTGCCCCACCACGATCGCTAACGCCCTGAAATCACATTGGCGCACGCGAGTTCGCCCGTGGAGGCGTCGAGCCCCACCCATCCTCCACACCTAAGTTCGGC
>JBCCZL010000463.1:0-8134 GCA_039187775.1 Myxococcota bacterium | reverse complement strand
CCGTGAGCGCCGACATCTTTGGGGGGATCGACCGCTATGTGAAGAGCTCGCCGGAGCTCGTGCAGAAGGTGCAGACCGTTTTTCAGTTTCGGCTCTCGGACCCCGCGAGCGTATGGACGATCGACGTCAAGAACGGGAGCGGCGGCGCGAGTCCCGGTGAGAGCCCGAAGGCCGACACGGTGCTTGAAATCAGCGATGCCGATTTCATGGATATGTGCACGGGAAAGGCCGACCCGCAGAAGCTCTACTTTGGCGGCAAGCTCAAGATCAGCGGCGACGTCATGGCGTCGCAGAAGCTTACGTTTCTTAAGAAGGTGGACCCCAAGCTCGTCGAAGCGGCGATGGCCGAGCGCGTCGGCGGCGTGTCGTCGGCGCCGGAGGACGCCGGGGGTTCCTTGCCGGATAGCGTTCCGATCTTCCTCGGCATTCAGGCCTATGTGGAGCAGCATCCGGAGCTTGTTCAAAACGTCGACCGGGTGTTCCTGTTCAAGATGAACGAGCCAGAGAGCGCCTGGACGATCGACCTCAAGAACGGAAGCGGTAGCGTGACCGAGGGCGATCCGGGGGGTGCGGGATGCACGCTCGAGCTTACGGAGGCCGACTTCGTGGCGATGAGTCGCGGCGAGGCCGACCCGCAGAAGCTCTACTTTGGGGGCAAGCTCAAGATCACGGGAGACGTCATGGCGTCGCAGAAGCTCGACTTTCTCCAGAAGATCGATCCGGCGTCGATGAAAGACGAGGTCGAGCGCCGCATCGCGGAATACCGGAGCGGTGAACGAGCCCCCGTCGAGGCGGCGCCGGGTCGAGAAGCGGTGGCATGGACGGTATTCGACAAGCTCTCGGCGCGGCTCGAGAGCAAGCCGGAGCTCGGGGCCGAAGTGGGCGCCGCGATTCGCTTCGAGATTCAGAATCCGGACGTGAGCTTCGTCGTCGAGCTCCAAGAAGGCACCGCTAAGGTCCACAAAGGCGGCGACCATCGCGCGGATACGGTGCTCACGATGAGCGACGAAGACCTCGAAGCCCTTGTCAAAGGAGCCGAGGCGTCGCAGCTCTACCAGCGAGGCCAGCTCCGCGTCGACGGCGACGTCCAAGTCGCCCAGCGCCTCGCATTCATCCGCGGCCTTCTCTAGCTCACGCGGGGACGAGCGAATTTTCTTTCCCCACCGTGGTTGGTAAGTCATTGGAATTTGGTGATCCGATATTGGCGTTGGTCGCCGTCCCGGACGCGTCCACTCCCGGACGCCGATGCCAGAGATGTTCTTGCGGCACTCCATCGGCATCGGCATGGGCATCGGCTCGGGCATCGCAAGCGTCGAAGATGAACTGTTCGCGGGGGTCAGCTAGACTTCTGCGCGAGCGGCTAGGAGAGCAGCATGGGAAGAAGAACGAATGTGATCGGCGTCGGGATGGTGAAGTTTCAGAAGCCGGGCAAGAGTGATCCGTACGACGTGATGGCTTCCCAGGCGGGCCGAGCTGCGCTCGAGGACGCCGGCGTCCCCTTTGACGACGTCGAGCAGGCATACGCCGGGTACGTGTATGGCGACAGCACCTGCGGACAACGGGCGGTGTACGAGCTCGGCCTCCGTGGGATTCCCGTGTTCAACGTGAATAATAACTGCTCGACCGGGAGCAGTGCCCTCATGCTCGGACGGCAGGCGATCGAGGGGGGCGTGGCGGAATGCGTGCTCGTGGTCGGCTTTGAACAGATGGAGCGAGGCGCGCTCGGTTCAAAGTACGATGACCGGACCAACCCGCTCGATAAGCACGCCGACACGATGCAGCGCGTTCAGGGGTTCAGTGCAGCGCCGCCGGCCGCACAGATGTTCGGCGGGGCGGGCCGGGAGTATCGCTGGCGCCACGGAACCAAGCGAGAGACCTTTGCGAAGATTTCGGAAAAGGCTCGAAAGCATGCGGCAAAAAACCCCTATGCGCTCTTTCGGGATGAGCTGAGCGTCGAGGCGATTTTGGCGTCTCCCGAGATCTTCGACCCATTGACGCGCTTTCAGTGTTGTCCGCCGACCTGCGGCGCGGCGGCGGCGGTGCTCTGCTCCGATGACTTCGCCAAGAAGCACGGGAAGAGTGACCCCGTGTATATCTCAGGGCAGGCGATGACCACCGACTACGAGTCGTCGTTTGGCGACAGCATGATCAAAATGGTCGGCTTCGACATGGCGAAGAACGCCGCCCAGCAGGTCTACGAGCAGACCGGAGTGGGTCCGGAAGACGTCGACGTGGTCGAGCTTCACGACTGCTTTACCGCCAATGAGCTTCTTACCTACGAGGCGCTTGGCCTTTGCAAGGAGGGCGAAGCCGAGAAGTTTATCTGGGACGAAGACAACACCTTTGGCGGCAAGTACGTCACCAACCCTTCGGGCGGCCTTCTCAGCAAAGGCCATCCCCTCGGCGCGACTGGTCTCGCCCAATGCACCGAGCTCGTATGGCAGCTTCGCGGCGACGCCGGGGACCGGCAGGTCGACGGTGCAAAGGTTGCCCTCCAGCACAACCTCGGCCTCGGCGGCGCTTGCGTCGTCACGATGTACCAGCGCTAACTTTCGGGGACGAGGTATTTTGTTGCCTCACCACGATCGGTAACTGCTGAAGATCATTGGCGGTCGGATCCTCGTAGCTCGTCGGTGACGCAAGCGGTCGAGGTCCCGGTGGTCGTAGTTCGGCTCGTTGTGTTGATGTTTCGTTCGTTGATGGACGAGCTCGATCAAAGCACGCGGAGGTGATTTCAAGGACTTAGGGATCGTGGTGAGGAAAAAAATTACCTCGTCCCCGTTTGATGTCTCTCGGGTTAGATGGCGACGCTGAGGCGTCGGCGGTTGATGTGGGACCGCGTGAGGCGCATTCGCCAATCGACGCCGACGACTTCGTTCTTTTCCATCTTGCGCCAGACGTTTTCGCCGGCGATCGGTTCGCTGGAAAAGAGCAGGTGGTTGACGTGTCCGCTCTCTCTTGGCGCTTCGCACTCTTCGGAGAGGTGCGGGCATTCGGCGCGGTCGCCGCAGCGGGTCTTGTGGGTGGACCAGTAGAGCTCTTTGCCGCTCTGAACCCCGGCCATCGTTGTTCCGTCGGTGACGATCATCGTGAGTAGCGCTTCGTCTTTTTCGTCGTCGCCATCGCAGATATCCCGGATCAGAAAGAGCGACTCGCGAAGCGCGTTCGCCACCTCTTCGATCGCATAGTGATTCGATAGCGGTGCCGCCCGTCGGAGCTGGGTCAAAAAGATCGAAAACACCACCTCGCTATCGGTGTCACCGAGGATGTAGCGGCGAAGCCCCGGGTCGACCAAGTCGACTAGCTCGGCTTTCGTGTCCGCAAAGTTCGGGATGTCGCCGTTGTGGGCGAAGGTCCACCTTCCGTACTGGAACGGATGGCAGTTGAGCACATTGAGCTCGCCCTTGGTCGCCTTTCGCACGTGGGCGAGGACCGTCTCCGATGCCACCACCCCACTCACGCGGTGAAACAACTGGTCACCGAGGGCGGTCGTGGGCGAGCGCGTCACGTGGGGTGAGCCGTCGATGTAGTACGCGACGCCCCAGCCGTCGGGATGATCGTTGCTCAACTTGCCGAGCGCGTTGTCCGCGGCAAGCAGCGACCGGTGGACCTGGCTCCGAATCACCGAACGAAAGCCAAAGAGCCTGCACATCTCCGAAGCTTGCCACGAACCGTGCCGTCCTGCGCGGAACGGGACACAAATTGGGCGGCCGCCCGGTGTAAGCGCGGCCTCGCCGGCACGTTGGACTGGCATGGTACGAATCACGCAGACCGTACTATTTTCGCTGGTCGGCACCGGCTTCGCGTTGCCTCTCGCCGGTGTCCTTAGCGCGGCGGGCGTATCCTTCCCGACCGCCCTCACGATGGTGCTCGCCGTTGCCGGGGCCAGCCTCCTCGGGTGGCCCGCGCGGCTCCCGTTTTCGGTCCGAGGATCCGTAGTGGTGGGTTGGCTGTTCCTTCCCCCCGTCATTTTCCTCATGGCCATGGACGATCTCGCCTCGCCCCTGGTCACCGAAGATTGGGTGTGCGGGACCGGAGCCGCCTCTCTCTACCTCCTGGCAATGGCCGCGGTCTTGTTCGGGCCGCCGACGGTGGCCGGGTTCGCGTATCAACTGGCCTTCCATTCTACGGCGCGTCGGGTGCTCGGGGGAATCGCCACGGTCGCGGTTGCGAGCGCGGTGGCCCTCGCTGCCGCGGTGCCTAGCGGGGATCGCATCCCAAAGGACACCTACATCGCGTCACTCCCCGTTATCGACGAGCTCCGGCCACCGCTCCTCGACCCGCGGTTCGGGCCGTTTCAAGTCGTGCAGGCGTTCGATGGCACTTCTGTCGCACTCGCGTTCGAGACGCCGCGAGGCAACCGGCGGTCCTTCTATTTCCATGCTCCCCACCCGTCGTCGACCGAAGGTGGACCGGTTGTCCATCGGCGCCTCCTTGGCGTGAAAGGGTCGGCCGTCGAACTTCGCTACGATGCCACCCTCGACGTATTCGTGCTCCGTCAGGACGGCGGCTCGACCTATGCGGTGGCGGATGGCGCGTTCGTCACGATCACCCCGCGCGATCTCCGCGGCCGTCTCGCCGTCCCGGAGGGTTGGGCGATGCAATCGTGGATCGGTGGTCTCGTTGGAGCGCTCATTCTGCTCCTCGGATGGCTCCTCGGGCGACCTCCTCGCTGGCTTCGTCGGGCCCGGCCGGCGATCGTCGGCGAGGACTTCCAAACCCTTCGCTACAGCGACGGCCTCCACCCGGTCCATGGAATTTCGCGGCGGTTCCTTGCGCCGGGCCCGGCCCTTGTTCGCGAGGAGCCGGGACTTCCGTCCTATCGGGGCGATTACCAGACCGGACCGGTCGATGCCGTCGAGGGGAGTTTCGGGAGCGTCCGTCGAGCGACCGCAATTCGCGGCGCCGGCTTTTTTGCGCTCGCGTTGGTGGTCGCGCTCCTCAGTGCGGCGCAGCTCATGGCGGGGCTTCTGGTTCTTGGCTGACATTGGACGCAGGAGCGGCTCGAAAAAAGGGACCCTCCGCCACCAAGCCGGCACGTCGAGCCAGCCGATCCCGCTCCTCACCGAGCCAGCGCTCGTAGGCGCCGGCCCACGGTTCTTCCCAGCGGGGGGCGGTCCAGCGAAACGGGGACCCTTCGGGGGCGAGAGGCACCAGCGAAAACGTAAGTTCATCGTGCGCGCGGTTGTGAACGAGCCACCGATTGTGATGCATCCACAGCGGCAGGAAGCGAACGTCGATTTCACCGTTGTGCAGCGCCACCCGCATAAGGAGCCCGCTCCGCGCATTCACATCTTCCCACTTGCTGTTGGAGGTTGGCCGCCGATCCGGATTGGTGGCGGCCCCCATATCGGAAAAGAAGTTGCCGAGGCCATAGGCTACGGTGACGGGTCCGTAGGGGCCTTCGATCACCTCGACCGGGGCGACGACGTGCTGACCATGAATCGCGATCGCGTCGGCGCCGGAAGCAACCAGCGCGCGAACTGTTTCCCGCCACCGGGGCTTGATTCCCGTGAAAAGCTCAGCGACCACATGAATCACGACGAGAACGGCGTCTGCGTCTTGTCGAGCGACGCGAATCTGATCGTCGGCGTTCGGGCCAAGAATGTTCAGACCCGGATCGCCCGCCTCGAGCGGCGGTTCGGGATTCTCTTTGTCGAAGTAGCTGAGGATGGCGAGTCTGCGCCCTTCCTCCCCGACGACGATTGGCCATGCGACGTGCGGCGAGACCCCGGCCCCTGTGGTGACCAGGCCGAGCCGGCGGGCCGATTGAATGGTCTCTCGGAGACCTTCCCGCTCTTGGTCGAGGGCGTGATTATTGGCGAGCATGATCGCGTCGACCCCGGCCCCCTGAAGGCCTTGCAGCATCCACCGGGGCGCGTTGAGCGGAGCGGGAACTCGTCCCGGACCTGCCTTGTCACGGGTGTAGAGGTCGTTTTCATTCCGCCGCTCGGCCACCGGAGCTTCCATGTTGACCATCACGAAGGCGCCATCGTCCGACCGCCAGCGTGCGCTCACCGGGGCGATGATCCGGGCAAAGCCTGCGGCGGAGTCGGGACGGATCGACCGGCGAATCGCGCCCGACATCAGCACGTCCCCGCCGACCCAGGCCACCGTTGGGGGTGGCTCGGGAACGTGGGTCACCGCTGGCTCGGCGATCACCGCGCGTGCGGAGGGCTCAGGAGACGAGCAGCCGACCCACAAGATGCCAACGATGGCGCCGAGAACCGAGGTCGAGCGCGTCCGCAGGTGGGCTCTCGCTGCGATCGGCGGCACCGCGCAACGGTAGCCGGATCGCCTCGGTGGGGTCGAGTTCTCGACCCGTTACCGTGGGGGCTTCCACGAGAAATGCACCAGGGTCCGGTCCGCGCCCTCCCAAGCTTTCTCCGCGATCACCACCGTGACGTCTTCCACTCGAGAGAGATCGAGCACCCCTTCGAAGAATCCCATCGTCTGATGGAACGCCGCGCGCTCTGCCCGGTCGCTCATTCCGTAGGCCACAGTGACCGACGCGGAGATCGGATCGAGGGACTCGATGTCCACCGGGTCGAAATCAAAAAACGAGCCGCGCATCACCCGGAATCGAATGACGGTTTCTACCGGGTCTCCCTCGGCCAGAAGGAACCGGTGCTTTTCCAGAAGGGCGCCCGCCGAGCTTCGACCCCATACGCGGATCGCCTCGTCGTTGAACTCGGTATGATCCAGCAGGAAAAGACCGAGCTGCTCGAACGCGTCCATCGGGTACCAACCGTTGACGTCGATCCGTGCCTCGACAAAGGGTCGCCACTTCGCATCGAGGTTGGTTCGCCAGTCCACCGACTTGTACGCGCGAATCGCTCTCACGTACTCGAGAAACAGGTTGCCTCGGACCCGTCGTTCGGAATGCCCCACGGCGTCATCCTACTCGACGGTCGCGGCGAGGCGGCGGCAGAATCAGAACACCGTCGCCGATGGGTGTGCAGGAAACCACACGCCCGCTGATATCTCCGGTCGAGTGCGCGCTCATCGCGCAAGCGTGCGAACTGACGCTTTACTTGTGCGCACTCCGGCCCATTATGCGGCATGTCAGCGATCGTTTGGGGGGTAGGGCAGCTCGGTGCGGTGTTTGCGCACGGTCTTCTGCGACGCGGTCATCCGGTGACCCCGATCCGGCGCGGCGATGACCCCGCGGAAGTCGCGCGACGAGGGACTCCCGAGCTGGTGATGATCACGGTGGGGGAACCAGACCTTCCGGGCGTCCTCGAGCACTGTCCGGAGGTGTTTCGCGATCGGCTGGTCCTCGTGCAGAACGAGCTCCTGCCTGCGTCCTGGACCCCGTACCCGGTCGAGCCGACCGTGGCGGTGGTGTGGTTTGAGAAGAAGAAGGCGACGGCACTTCACCCGATCGTTCCAACGCCGGTGGCCGGCCGACTGGCGGCCGAGGTCGTGGCGTGCCTTTCGACCATTGATGTGCCGGCGGTCGAGGTTCCAATCGATCGGATCGTCCCCGAGCTTGTGCTCAAGAACCTCTACATCTTGGCCGCGAACATCGGGGGACTCGCCGTGGGCGGGGGAACCGTAGGGGAGCTGATGGATCGGCACCGGCCGCTGGTCGACGAACTCACTCATGAGATTGTCGAAGTGCAGTCCCAACTCACGCGGGAGCCCCTCGACGAGAGCGAGCTCCGGTCGGAGCTCCTCCGCGTGTTTCGGGCCGACCCGGACCATGCGGCGATGGGCCGAACCGCTCCGGCTCGCCTCCGTCGGTTTGTCGCCGCGGCCCAGGAGCTCGGCGTGCCCGTTCCGCGCGCGGTACGCATTTCCCGGTCCCACGACTAGCAGGGTGTTGCAAAACCGGCTTCGCCGGTTTCGCGAACATCCTGCTAGATGGGGCAGCCAGGGATGAAGACGGATGGACAAGGCAGATCGGGTGTGATCGAACCATGGAATGCGAGGACAAGCGCCGAACCCGAGTTCGATGTGGTGCCGGATGAGCCCCGAGAGCCGTGTTCCTGCGAATCATCCTCTGCGGGCGATCAAGAAGCGTGCGGATGCAGCTCTTCGGAAGTTCGGTAGTACGTTCCAGCAGACGGATGGCTCGACGGGTCGACCGTCGATTCCGCCGAGACCCTGCGGAAGTCGATGCTTTTGATGG
>JBCCZL010000462.1:0-8137 GCA_039187775.1 Myxococcota bacterium | reverse complement strand
GGATCGCTCTCCACCGCGGTGGTCGCCCCTGCCGCGCGGTGGCGGGACCGGTCGTCAACGAGCGACGCGACGAACGGGACTATCTGGTCCTCGATCTCCGCTTCGACTGCGGTGAGGCGACCGGACCGTTCACCCTTCGAGACGACACGGTATTTCCCGACGATGCCCAGCACGAGGCGTTCGTCACTGTCGGCGAAGAAGAGGCGCGGATTCTTCGACGAGGCCGGCAGGAGGTGGAGCTTGGGTCTGGAAGTGCGATCTCGCTCGTCGTCGAGTATCTCTTCGAGGGCGCGATTCATCTGATCACCGGCTATGACCACGTCCTGTTTCTCCTCGCGCTTCTTCTTCCGAGCGGCCTACTCGCGGTCGAAAGCGGCGTCCGCGCCACGGTGAAAGATGTCGCGCTCCTCGTCACCGCGTTTACCGTGGGACACAGCATCACGTTGGCGATCGCCGCGCTGGACGTGGTGGTGCTTCCGAGCCAGCCCGTCGAAGTCGCGATCGCGGGCTCGATCGTGATCGTGGCGGTCTACAGCGCAGTCGTTCCGGCGGCGCGGCGAGCGGTCCCGTGGGTTGCCCTCGGGTTTGGCCTCGTGCACGGGTTCGGTTTTTCGTCGGTGCTGAAAGAGCAAGGCCTCAGCACCGGGACCGAGGTGCTGGCGCTCCTGTCGTTCAATGTAGGAATCGAGCTCGCCCAGCTCGCGGTGGTTGCGCTCGTGGTGCCGCTCCTGGCGCAGCTTGCAAAGTACGACCGCTACGAGACGGTCGTGGTGCGCGGAGGGTCGGTGCTCATCGGTCTCTTGGCGCTCTACTGGGTGGTCGAGCGGGTTCTCGGATAGCCGAATTTATGTCGCTTCCCCGGTGGTTTGGCGTCGAGTGAATCGGCGCCTTGCCTTTCCAGCGATTTCAACGGGGCCGAGGTTTTGGCCATGACTTCGGCTTCCGACGTACGAGGCCCCGCTATACTGATCCGGTGTCGCGGCTTCAAGCATTCCTCCTGGAGCGGGTTTCCCCTCCATCGTTTCGTGTTCCGACGTTCCTTTGCCATCGGGGCAAAGACCGAGTCCTGATGGCTTTTTTTGCGAGCCTCGGAGCGCTTTTCTTCGCGCTCGCGTTGGTGCTGCTCGCGTCCTTCCCGCTCCCCGTCGCGCTCACGCTGTGCGCGGTCGTAATGGTTTCGATGATCGGGTATGTCGATCTTGGAGCGCCGGGGTTTCCGTATTTTGCGGAGATGTTGGAGCGCCAGGTGGTGCGACGCCGGGGCGTGCGAGTGGTGGGGCAGGTGCGCGTTCTTCAGAGCGTCGAAGATGGGCCCGAGCTTGCCGCGACGGTGCGGCCGCGAAGCGATGATGAAAAGTGTTTCTACGCGTATCTGGGTCCAGGCCGGCTCCCGCTGATCGGCCTCGATGTGCCGAGCGAGAGCTCGATCGGAGAGTTTCTTGTCGAAGGGGAAGATCGCTCGGTGCGAATCAGCGGGCAGGAGTTGCTCCTGTCGGGCGGTGGCGAGCTGTGCCTCCGGGACGGAGATCAAGTGAATCTCGTAGTGATCGCGGAGAGCAATGCACCGGTACCGGCCGGGTATCGGGCATCGAGCCGGGTGCTCTGCGCCCGCCCCGGCGAGCAAGTGCTCGTGGAGTCGGTTCAGCCTCTTTGGGAACGACGTCGTCGGGCGTGAGCCGGCCCTGCCTTGTTCGAGGAGGTTTCGAATCGAGCCCAGAGTCGTTATGAACCGTCGGAGGCCCCCATGCACTACCTCGTGACGAACCTCGATCACCCGTCGAAGGAAGCGCTCCGACTGGAAACCCGGGACGAACACCTCGCGTATCTTCGCAGTCAAACCACGGTCCGGCTCGTCCTCGCGGGGCCCTTGATGAGCGACGACGGAACCACCATGACCGGATCCCACCTCGTGGTGGAAGCGGAGAGTCGGGCCGCGGTGGAAGCGTTCTGCGCCGCCGACCCCTACGCGAAGGCCGGGCTCTTTCAGGAGAGCCAGATTCACCCCTGGAAGTGGATCATCGGCAACCCCGACGCCAAGGCGACCTGACGAAGGCTGTGCCGGTCTCCCGCGCCCGGGCCGGTCTCCCGCGCCCGGGCCGAAGTGTGTGCCCGGGCTCAAGAAGTGTTGAGATGAGCTGAAGGGCGTCGTCGGCGGAGAACGCCGTCGCGACCCTTGGCAGACGAGGGGGGACGTGGGTACATACGCCGTGCCTTCCACGCGGCCAGACCCGAAGCCCCTCTGTCTCGTGGGGATGAGCGGAATCGGCAAGAGCCACGCCGCCCGATTGCTTTCCGCCGAAGGCTTCCGTTGGTACGACTGCGACCGACGAATCGCCGAGCGACTCCACGAACTCGTGGCTCCGCTGCCGGGTGAAGAGCCGGTCCATGCGCTCGGACGCTGGATGGGGATGCCCTGGAGCGAAGGGTACGCCGAGCGCGAGGCCCGCTACCTTGCGTTGGAAACCGCGGTAACCACCGAGGTGATCGCGACCGTCGCGGCCTCGGAGGCCGCGCCCACTGTTGTCGACACGACGGGAAGCGTGATCTACCTGGATGAGAAGGTCCTTGCCGATCTTCGGCGAACGACGCACGTGGTGTATCTCGCGGCGCAGCCGTCGGACCGGGCTGCGCTTCTTGCGTTGTACTTGCAGGAGCCGAAGCCCGTGGTGTGGGCCGGGGCCTACTATGAACGGCCGGGGGAGGATCACGGTGAGGCGCTTGCTCGAAGCTACTCCGAGCTGCTTGCCGATCGCGACCGCCGTTACCGAGCGCTGGCCGCGCGGGTGCTCCCCGCATCGAAGCTCCGCGTCTCCGAGGAAGCGCAGCGACAAGTCCTCCGCGGCCTCGTCTCGTTCACCGAGTAGACCTCAGGGCAGCGCCCGGAGGGCCTCGAGGACTGCCGCGGGCTCGGCGCGCTGAGTGTAGTCGGTCTCGACAAACGCGTAGCGGATGGTGCCCGAAGGGTCGATGACGTAGGTCGCAGGAAGGGGGAGGGTTGCGCGGCTGCTCCCCTGACGGGCGGCGACATCGATGCCTTTCCCCTTCTGACGCGCGACCGTTTGTTCGGGGAGCGAGTGCACGATGCCGAGCTCGCGGGCAACCCGCTGGTCTCGGTCCGACAGCACCAGGAAGGCGAGCTCATTCTTTTCGGCGGTGCTCAACGAATGATCGGGGAGCTCGGGGCTGATCGCGATAAGTGTGGCGTTGGCCTCCCGGACCTCGGTGAGCCGCCGTTGCCAGGCGCGGAGCTCGAGGTTGCAGTAGGGACACCAGCCGCCTCGATAGAACACAACGATCATGGGCCCGGTAGCCAGGAGATCGGCCGTGCGAACTTCGGTGCCCGTCGCGTTGAGCAACACGAATGACGGAAATGGGTCGCCTCGTCGTCGGGCCGCCTCGGCGATGCCCGATTGGGACAGCGCCTTCGCACCTCTGCGCCGCTCCGCCCGTTCTTCTTCACTCCGCTTGGCGTCCGATGCCGTACGAAATGCGTCGAGCTCGTCCTCGAGATTCATCGATCGCGCCCTTTCGAGAAACTCTGGGGCTGGAGATCTCGATTGGGGAGCGGTCTGTCCCGGGGGTGCCGCGAATTCAGTCGCACACGCCGTATTCGGTTCCGTTGACGACCAGCGGCGTGGCGAAACCGAAACAGGTATCGAAGATCGAGCAGCCCACGCTCGACACGCCCACCTCGCAGTAGTGGAGGCACTCGTTGCCGCGAATCCCTGCGCCATCGGGATCGATGCAGGTGTGTCCGGCCGCGCAGTCGCTCGAGTCGAGGCACGGAAGCCCCTGAGTGGTGGTGCCCACCGGGGCTCGGCAATCGGTGAAGAGCCGCATCGCGCCGGTGCTTTCACGAAAGATGTCGCAGTTCGCGCCCGGCGCGCAGCCGCTCAGCCGAGCGGGATTGCACGGCTGGGTGCAGACCCGTGCGCCAGGGAGGGGCGCCCCCATTCCGTCGACGAGGTCGAAACACAAACCGCCGGGGCAGTCGATGTCATTGCCGCAGTAGCGAACGCAGGTGGGAATCGACGGCCCGCTCGCAGCGATGTCGATGCACTCGAAACCGGCGCGACACGCCGCGGTGGCGCAGGATTCGCCGGCACCCTGGGGACCGGCGACCCGGCACTCACGCGATAGAGAGCCATTCAGGAAACATCCCTGCCCGGTGGGGCAGCCGCACTGGGCGGGCGCCAGGCGACACGGAGACTCAGGGCACGTCGCAAGGCAACCGGTGGCGCCACAGGTCTGGCCCACCGGACAGCGCGTGTTGTCCGGCATGAAGTTGCACATCCCGGGCTCGATGCAGGCGTCGACGGTGCAGGCGATGCCATCGTCGCAAACCAACGGGGTCCCGGGCTGACACACTCCGGCCACGCATCGCTCGATCCCATCGCAGGCGAGCCCATTGGAGCAGTCGGCGGCGCTTCCGCAACCGGCATCCACCATCGCGTCGACCATCGCGTCGACCGGGGCGTCCACCATCGCGTCGGCCGTGGCATCGCCGGGAGCGTCGATCATCGCGTCGACGGCTGCATCCGCGATCGCATCCGAAGCCGCGTCGGCGACGGCATCCGGGCCTGCGTCGGGCGCTTCCCCGTCCGGAGCGTCGCTCGGGGCGGCGTCGGGCCCGCTATCCAATGCCGCGTCGACGACCGAACTGTCCCGGATGGAGGCATCGGGGAGTGGCCCGGGAGCGTCGCGCCCGCCGCTGGCGCAGCCAACCGCGACGACCGAAAGGGCAAATGCGAAGACCCGGCGGCCGAGATAGCTCCGCGCAGTGGGAGCTGAACAAACCACCGACGCGAGCGAGAACCAGCGAAAAACCTGCACAACTTCCCCACGTGGACCAGCGCGGCCAGAAAACGAAACCCGGGACCAGCCCGGAATCAAAAGGCCCCGGAACCGCAAGCAGGAATCCGACGGACCAAAATCAAGGCGGCGGAGGATACGAGCCTGGTGAACCCCGCGCAACGCAGTACAATCCGCGCGCCATGCCGCGCCTGCTCCGACGCGTGGAAGCGATCATCGTCCGCCGCGGCAATGCCTACGGAGGAAAGGCGTGCAATCTCGCGGCGCTCGCTCGGGCCGGCTTCCCCGTGCCTGCGGCCTACGCGCTTCCCGGAGAAGTCTGTCAGGACGTCCTCCAACATGTACTTCTTCCGAGCGAGCAGCTCGAGGAGCTTCTCCGAATTCCGGGTCCCCCCGACCCGGTGGTGCTGTCCCGAATTGAGGTCAAAGCTCGGTCTGGGCGGCTTCCCGAGAAAGTGCGAAGCGAACTCGAAGACGCCTTCGACCATCTCACCGGCGTAGGGGTTCGTGCCTTCGTCGTCCGTTCGTCTTCGACCGTGGAAGATCAGGAAGGCGCGTCGGGGGCCGGCCTTCATCAGAGCTACCTGAACCTCCGGACGCGGGATGCGATCGAACGCGCGATCATCGAGTGTTACGCGGGCTTATTCGATCCACGCGTGTTCGCGTATCTCCGCGATGTTGCCGATGCGCCTTCGGCAAGCATGGGCGTCGTCGTTCAGGCCCTCGTGCCGGCCGAGGCGAGCGGCGTCACCTTTACCGCCAACCCTCTCACCGGAGACGGGAGCGAAATGGTGGTCAATGCCGCCTACGGCCTCGGATCCTCGGTGGTGGATGGACGCGTTTCACCGGACACCTACCGCCTCGACAAGGACTCCGGGGATCTCCGTGACCGGGTTCTCGGCGCGAAACAGTTTCGGCGAATCCCGGCGCTTCGGGAGATGGAAGAGGGGCCAGATGCTGGAGCCCTCGAACAACGGGTGGTGGAAGAAGAGGTGCCGGTCGAGGAGCGCGGACGCTTCTGCCTGGATGACCAAGCCCTCGTCAAAGTTCGCGAGCTTGGACTTCGCGCGGAGGACCACTTCGGTCAGCCCCAGGACGTCGAGTGGTCCCTCGCCGGGGGCACCCTCTATCTCCTTCAATCTCGTCCGATCACGTCGCTCGCGCCGGGCGTCGCTCGAGAACGGCGCTGGTCTTCCCGAGAGCGTCGACCCGATCGGTCCCGTCACGATCGGGCGAGGATCGTGTGGTCGAACATCAATGTGGGCGAGGCCCTGCCTGGGGTGGCGACGCCGTTGACGTGGTCGGTCCTCAGTGCCTTTTCTGACCTTGGTTTCCGCCGCGCTTTCGGGTCGCTCGGGTGCTCCGTTCCGAAGGACGCAGAGCTCGTGGGCAACTTCCGCGGCCGGATCTATCTTAACCTCAGCGAGTTTGTGGCGATCGCCAGTCAGGTGCCGGGGCTACGACCGCGAACTCTTTTATCGTTTGGGGGTGGCGGTGAGGAGGCGAGGCTGGAAGCGGATATGGAGCAGCGCGGGTATCGCGGTTTCTTACTTCGGTTGCCGCTGACGGTCAGTCGGTTTGTCCGAGAGAACTATCAGATCAGCGCGCGGGTGGGCGAATTCGAAGAGATGTTCGAAGCCGAGCGTGCCCGGTATCGCCATATGGATGTCCGCATTCTCTCGCCGGGCGGACTGAGCAAGACGCTGCGCGACGTGGAGTCTCTGCTCAACGACACCGGGTCGGTGATGCTGACCTGCTACGGCAACCTCCTGATGAGCGTGGTGGCGCTTCGGACGCTCGTGCGGTTCACGAGCCGGAGAGATGCGGACCGCATCGAGCGGGGCCTCCTTACCGGGCTGAGCGATGTGGAAAGCGCGGCGCCGGGGCTTTCGCTTTGGCACATCGCGGAGATTGTGCGAGGAGAACCCGCGGCGGCAGAAACGATTCGCTCGGCGGATCTTTCGGGGCTTCGGCTGGACGATCTCCCCGAGGGGCCGACCCGGCGTGCGCTTCAGAACTTCCTCCTTGCCTACGGCTTTCGGGGGGCTCGGGAGGCGGAGATCGCGTCCCCTCGCTGGCGCGAGGAGCCAGGGCTCTTGTTTGCGGCAATCCGGGCGCACCTCGAAGACTCCGGAGGCGAGCGACCGGTCGATCGGGAGCGACGACAGCGCGCGGTCCGGGAAGAGTTCGAAGCCAAGCTCGTCCAGCGGATCCCGGGACCGGCGGTCGTGGTGGTGCGCCATCTCCTCTCCCTCGTGCAGCGCTTCACTCGGCTCCGGGAACGGCTCCGCGCGAAGGTGACGGAGGTCCTGGGAATGTACCGAGAGATCGCCCTCGAAACCTCGCGACGCCTCGCCGTCCGCGATCCGGCGTACGGAACCGACGCAGCCTTCTTTCTCACGATCGACGAGACCCATGCGCTCCTTCGCGGCGACCGTCGCTCGATGGTGTCGATCGTCCGCCGGCGTCGGCGCCAGTACGAACGGGATGTCCGGCTCCCGGATCCGCCGGACACGTTTGTCGGTTACCCCCCCGAGGTCGAGGCGGAGCCGGCGGGGGAGGGCACTCTCTCCGGGCTTGGCGCAAGCAGCGGCGCCGTCGAAGGGGTCGCCCGGGTACTCCGTTCGCCCAACGACGCCTGCGATCTCCGTTCGGGTGAGATCCTCGTCGCGCCGTATGCCGACGTGGGGTGGTCGCCGCTCTTTACGGTGGCGAGCGCGGTGGTCACGGACCTTGGCGGCCCGCTGTCGCATGCCGCAGTGGTCGCTCGTGAGTACGGCGTGCCGATGGTGGTGAACGTCAAAGTGGGCACTCGCGTTATCCAGACCGGCGACCGACTTCGGGTCGATGGGGACGGCGGAGCGGTCGAAGTGTTGGAACCGGTCCACGAAGAGCCGCGTCCATGATGCGAAGGTAACGCGACGTGACCCCGGAAGTGCTCTTCCAGGACGGAGGCCTTGTCGCAGTGCAAAAGCCGAGCGGCATTCCGACGACCTCTCCCCGCGGCCCGAGCTTGGTTCGCACGTTGTCGGTTGCCCTCGGCAAGCCTCGCTTTCTTCATCCCACCTCGCGCCTCGATGCCGAGGTCAGTGGCGTGGTGGTGTTTGCGCTCAGCGCTGCGGCAAATCGTCGCGTGCTCGAGGCGCGCGAGGCAAAACGCTACCGACGGAGCTACCTCGCGATCCTCCCGCTCGGCGAAGCGATCCCAGTGGTGATCGACGCGCCGATCGGGATCGATCCCGCCGACCCTCGAAAGCGACGGGTGACGTCGGGAGGAAAGCCATCCCGAACTTCGATCGGCAAGGCCGAGCCGGGGGCGGCGGGG
>JBCCZL010000461.1:0-8160 GCA_039187775.1 Myxococcota bacterium | reverse complement strand
GGTCGATCGCGGCGAAGGCTCGCGCCGCTAAGTCTGCGTTGGCGACCAGTGGCGGGTCGGAAGACGGCCACTCGGGCTATCGCACCACCAGACGACGGGCCCGGGTGAGACTCGTGAGATAGGCTCGAATGGCGCCCTGCTCGTGATGAGGAAGCGCCAGATACGCGTCTCGAGAGTCCGCGGCGTCGCCTCCGTGCAATCGGATCGCGTCGTGGAGTGTCGACGCCCGGCCATCGTGGAGGTACGGCCGGCTTCGCGCGATTCCCCAAAGGGGCGGCGTCAAAAAGTGAGATGCGGGAACGCCGCGCTCGGGGCGAGAGTCCGCCAGCCCAGGCCCCATGTCATGGCGGCGGAGGTCCGAGAAGAGAGCGAGCGAGCACCCGGAATCACAGACCGCTCGCGGCTCCGCACCTTCGCGAGCGAGGTCGACCTCGACGGTCCCGCCGACGTGCTCGACCGAAAAGCGGGGCTGCTCGAGGCGCATCGTCGGCCGATGGCACTCGGCGCACCCGACATTGGAGAACCGCGCCTCACCGACCCGGTAGGCTTCGAGGGCCCTTGCGTCCGCGGGGGCTTCCTCGACCGGGACTTCCTGCATTGCGACGTAGAGCACCAGCGCCACCACCTGCGCATCGGTGACTTCTTCGACCACGCCATCCCCATCCGGATCATCGCCACCGTAGGGTCCAACCCGCGCGATGTCGCCTTCGCGAACCAGGGTCGGCGCTTCGATGCCGTGGTGCACGACAAGCGCGTCCTCAACCACGTCTCGGAGTGACGCCCGATGGCCCTTCCATCCGAAGGGGCGCACGACGAGATCGGAGTCGACACCGCGAACCTCCGAAGCATCGACCGATCCGTCGGGCATGACCGTGAGGAACCCAAACGCCACCGAGCGGGCATGGAGTGCTCCCCGAGCGGGCTCGCCGGACCGGCGCGCGGCCTCGGCCAACGCTTGCCGCCTCGCGACAAGCTCGGCGGACATCTCCTGCGCGAGCGTCGCCACCAGGCCTAGCCCGTGAAGGGGTCGGGGGTTGCGAGCGAGGGTGCTCGCCTGATGGTCCCCGTCGCCGTCGAGATATGCGTTGTCGGCGGCATCGCCGGCGCCCGCCGGCCCGCCACGCCAGTGGCACGCCGCACAGCGGGTAGCATCCGGCCCACCGCGCAGGCCGTCGTGAAAGCGCGTGAGATCGGGCCGGTCCCGCCCTCCGAATCCGAGTTCGCGCGTCCAGGTCAGATCAAACAGCTCGGCACCGACTTCGAACAAATCCGAAGCGGGCCAGGTCTCGAGCTCGGTTGGACCGAGGCGCGTCGCGGCGAACCGATGCCCGGGATCGACGGCTTCACGAAAGCGGTGTTCACGGCGTTGAGCGTCCCGAGCCAGCGCGGAACGCGCTTGGGCCACCGGGTCCGCTTCGAGCCGCGGGGTGAACGTCCCGAGCGGCCGCGGGGGCGGCTCGGAGGTCGTGCAGCCGAGCAGCACGCAAAGCCACGACGCGCGGCTCAACGTGCGTACCGGAGGTGTGGCGCTCGAGAGAGCGACAAGAGAAACACGTGGAGGTCGGCCTGCGCGTCGTGGGAGAGCGCGGAAAACGCGTCGCGGGATGCCTCGGCTTCGCCTCCGTGCGCGAGGATCGCTTCTACGATCGTCAACGCACGGCCATCGTGAAGATAGGGGGCACTCTCCGCGAGCCCCCAGAGCGGACGGGTGAGAAACACCTGGGCGTCGACGCCCGCCGGGTCATCCTTTCGCTCCCGAAGGCCGGCGCCCATGTCGTGGCGGCGCAGATCGGAATAGAGGGCTACTTCTTGGGTCCCCCGTGGCGTCTCACCGTCGCGAAGGAGATGGATCGACACCGGTAACCCCTCGGGTGAATCCGCTTCCTCTTGCCACACTGGCGAATCGAGCTGGAGAGTGGGTCGATGGCACTCCGCACAGCCAACGTCCGCGAACCGCGCCTGACCGCGGGCCCACCGTTCGCGGAGCGACTCCGATGCGGGGGGAAGGATGACCGGCACTTCGAGCATCGCCATGTATACCGACGCGGCAGTGAGCGTGCCCTCTTCGACCTCGCGCTGTTTGCCATCGCCGTCGGGGTCCCACCAGTCCGAACCGTGCCCCAGGCGAACCGGGTCCGGCTCGCCACGATGGGCGATCGCGAGAGGATGAGACTGAACACCGAAGTGAATGCGCGCCGCGTCTTCGGCAAACCGTCTTAGCCGCGCGATCGTTCCTTTCCAGCCAAATGGCTTGACGACCAAGTCGGCGTCCACTCCCTCGATGTCCGTGGGGTCGATGGCGCCCGAAGCATCCACTCGAATGGTTCCGAAGGAGACGCCTTTCGATGAGAGGCTCGCGGCTTGGGGCATCCCGCTGGCGCGTGCTCTCGCACGCACTCCGTCACGAATCGACTGAAGCTCGCGGGTCATCTCATCCCCGAGGGCCTGAATAAAGCCGAGGCCAAGGACCGCGGGTGGATTCCGAATGACCGCCGACGACGCGCGGCTCCCATCACCGAAGAGCAACGCACTCTGGGTCGCGCTTCCGGCACCGTCCGGCCCTCCGAGCGAGTGGCAGCCAGCACAGGAAAACGTGTCGAGACCACCGCGGACCCCACCGTGGACCCGCTGCGGCGGAGTCACGGAGCCAGTGGCGCCGAGGCCGTCCTCGAGCTCGAATTCATGCTCGAAGAACGCATCGCCTCGCGCAAATAACTCCTCGAGGTCATGCTCGCCTGCATCGATGTACCACTGGTACACCACCACGTGCTCTTGGGCCTCCCCGACCTCGGAGGCTTCCAGGAACTCCTCAAAACGCTCGAGGTCCATGACCTCCGCGGCCTCCGCGGTCGCGACCGCAAGATCCTCAACCGAGTGTTCTGCCCAAGCGACGGGAGGTTCCTCGTTGGGGGTCGAGGCCGTGATTGCGACGGCGCTGGTAAGAGCCGTGGTGAGGACGAGGGCCCCCACCACCGCCGGAGTCAGCCCCCGCTTCATTCAGGAACAACAAGGCACGTGCCGAAAATCGCGACACGAGGCCGCGTGTCCTGTCTTTTCAACCTCGGGTATTTCGTCGAGATCAAACTCCAGCACTCCCGCGTTGACCGTCGCAGCCTCTCCATCGCGTCGATCCGCGCTCAGGTAAGTCCAGTCCCGGCACCGGGCCGATTCATGGGGTTGGTACACCACGCCGTCTTGGACCGCGACGGCCAGCCGATGGACCCAGATCTTGGTGCCGTCGGCGATTCCGGCCAGCTGTGCGGAAGACACCCCGAGCAGCTCTCGATAGGTGCACACATGGTCCGCACCCAGCGCACGACAGGCATTCTCGCCAGCCATCAACCCGACCTCCCCTTCAAACGGCCAGCCGCTGCTCAACTCCGGACCCAACAAAAACGTGCCCGGCGGAAGAGGCACCGGGCCATCCGGAAGATCGGCATCGACGTCGACGGTCGCGTCTCGAACGATGGGACCATCGACGTCGGCGTCACTCGCGGCGTCTACGTCCGCGTCCGGTTCATCGATTTCGGCGTCGAGCTCCGCATCCAGCTCGGCGTCTGCGTCGGCGTCGAGCTCCGCGTCTGGTTGAGCCGGCTCGCGGCTCGAACCGCACGCCGCGCACACGAAAAGCACTGTACCCACGAATCGGTTGTTCCAAGTCATCAAGCTATCCTCCCCGCAAAAGAAGCGATGAGCCTTCCCCCAGGCCATGGGCTTCAGTCTAGAACACGGCGTCGCACGCGACCACTCGCGTGCGGGGTGAGAGAATGCATGGACGATCGCTAAGCGATCACGTTCGCGCGACGATGACGCTCAGGCCGCATTGATGCCCACATCTCAAACGAGCAAGCCCAAGACTCCCATTCTAGGACGGCAGAACGAGAGCGCGTCCAGGGTCGCGGGGCAATGAGATCCAGTCGGGTGGCTGCATCGCTGGTCGATGCCGGTTCAACCACAGACTACTCCGCCGCGTGAACCACCTCGGTAGTCCGTCCCGACCGGCGTTCCGCCCGGCGTCGCTCGATGAGGTACTCGGTGCGGCGGACCACTCCGTCGGTCGCGGGCGAAAGGTGCCAGCGGGGAACGATCTCCCCTTCGTCGGATTCCATGAACTTGAGAAAGGCGATGAAGTCGCCATCGAGCAGACGCGACTCGTTCCCGTCCACCGTGCCGTAACCTCGCTCGCCTTGGGCGACGGTCAGGGTGAGCTGCTCCGCGGGGGGCTGGCCGAAGAGCGAAGAGTTGACCGCCAGGATCAGCCGGTAGGTATTCATCTGATCGAGGTCGACGTCGGTTCGAATCGTCTCGATGTCGACCAGCAGGATCGTATCGGAGAGCTGGACGCGCTGGTCGAGTTCATCGGACCAACTGTCGCGCCAGGGGCCTTCAAGGAGGGTCGGGTCGTCGACGAAGTCGACACCGTCCTCGAACACCGCGGCGTGTTCGTCGGTGAACGGCGACGTCACCCTCGGACCGTTTTCGGTTGCGCCGCCACAGCCGGCTCCGAACACCATCACAAAGGGTGCAGAACACAGCACAAAACACAGCACGGGAAGTCGTTTGGAGTGGGAAATGGAGTGCGCGCTAGCTTGCATGAATTTGGTGCTCCGGCGCGCTGTTCGCGCCGCCGACGGTTCTCCAGAGGTCCAGCATGTCTGGAGCCAGGGGGCAGGTGATGTCCAGGGTATCGACCGCCGCGCTCAAGGACGCAAACTTCTGGTCGAAGGGAAGCGGAACCACGATGCGGTGGGCGTGAAGCGCGTGCCGGTCGTGACCCAAGCGCTCCCGAAGCCCTTCGGTCATTCCGTCGTCGATATACTCGAGAAACGGTTGATGTCCCTCGGGACCGTAGAGCTTGTCGCCGACGATCGGATGCCCGATCGCGGCGAGGTGCACACGGAGCTGATGCTGCCGACCGGTCTCGGGGTAAAGCTCCACCAATGTGTGCGAATGCGCCATCGCCAGGCTCCGATAACGAGTACGAGCCTCGGCACCCTCCGGTTTCGTTTCCATGAGCAGGTGCAATCCCTCAGCGGGCCGACCGATCGGAAGATCGATGCAGCCTTCCGGAGGCAGCCGGCCGCGAACGATCGCCCGGTAGGTCTTTCGGACGAGCCGGTCTTCGAAGCGCCGCTTCAGGAGCCGCTCGGTGGTTGGGTTTTTGGCACAGAGCAGGACGCCACTCGTCTCCCGATCGAGACGATGGGCGATGTGGGGGGATGGCTCGCCAAAGCGCTGCCGAAGCAAGTAGGTCAGGGTGTTGCGGTGGTAGGTCGCCGATGGATGCACCGGCAGGCCGGCGGGCTTATCGACGGCGAGCACGTCGCCGTCGTCGTGGATCACTGAAAACTCGGTCGGGGTCTCCGGTTCTTCAAACCGTTGGCGGACGAGCAGGACCACCTCACCCGCGCGAACCCGGTCGCTGGGTCGTCGACGGGTCCCATCGGTACGAAATGCACAGGCCTTGACGATGGTCTGGGCCCGGGTTCGCGAAAGGCGCGGAATCCGGGATTGAATAAAGCGATCCAGACGTTGACCAGCAAACTCCCGCGCCACCGGAAAGGTCAGAACGATCGAATTGGGGTCGCATCCGGGAGGAGGTCGCATTCGAGAGGCGGTAGAGTAGCAGACGATGTCCCCGACCGAAGCCGGGCGCCGGCCCGGGCGCCGGAAGCGGACGCGCGGTAAATCCCGCGGAAAAGCACCGGGCAAGGCGCGCAAAGCACCGGACAAGGCAAACGCGAAGTCCCTTGCTTCTTCCAAGGCAGCGTCTTCCAAGGCAGCGTCTTCCAAGTCAACGTCTTCCAAGTCAGCGTCTTCCAAGTCAGCGTCTTCCAAGTCAGCGTCTTCTAAGGGGGAGCCACCGAAGGCGTCGAAGGCCGCTCGTTCTGAGGCCAAGCGATCGCGGAAGCGCGGCAAGCGGAAGGGCTCAAAGGGCGGTACCGCTCCGGGAAAGGGAGCTCCGCCGCGAAAGGGAACTGCGCCGACCAAGGGAACTGCGCCGACCAAGAAGACTGCATCCCGAGAGAAGATCGGGCCCCCAGCCCAAGCTGCAACACAAGCCGGAGAGCGGGCCGACCCGAAGGCCGCCTCCACCGCTTCAGCGCCCAAGCCCAACATCGGGCAGCGTCTCTTGGCTCCGCCGGACGCATCGCTCGAGACAGCGGACCCGTCACCGCCGTCCCACCGCCGTCGCTGGGCCATCGGCATCGCAGTGTGGGCGGTGGTCCTCGGGGTGGTGGCCTTCCGGTTTCTCACCGAAGACGAGGCCGCCCCTTCGGCGAGTACGGCGGAGGCGCTCGTGCTCGACCTTCGCGTGGTTGACGCGGCCGGGGCCCCGGTCACCGGGGCGTCGGTGGCCCTTCGGCTCGACGGTGAGGGCCCGCCCCTCGAGGCCGAGATCGAGACCAACGGTGCCGGCCAAGCGCGCATCGGTGGTCTTCGAACCGGTCCCGCCAGCGTCGACGTGGTCGCGGAAGGGTTTCTGCCCGCCACCGAAACCTTCGAGCTCACCGAGAACCACGCCCTCCTCGTGACGCTGGAGAAGAGCCGGCCCCTCACTGGACGGGTCGTCGATACCTCGGGGGGTCCGATCCGAGCGGTCAGCGTTCGGGTCGAGAGCGAGGACCGGGAGCAGCGCTTCTGCGAGGTCGAGACCGACGCCGCCGGGGAGTTTCGATGCGAGGTGCCCGAAGCGCCGGTCTCGGTCGAGGGCCGAGCCCCGGGGTACGAAGTGCTTGCGGTGGTCGCGGGAGTGACTGAAGACACTGTCTCTTTGATGCTCCGCCGGGCCGGCGGCATTCACGGTCGCGTGCAAGGAGGACCCGCAGGCGCGGTCGGCGCATCGGTCACCCTTGGGGGCAGCGGCGTATGGCCGCCGCGCTCGGTCGACGTCAACCCCGAGGGCCGCTTTTCGTTCCTCGGAGTACCCACCGGGGTGTACGAGCTTCGCGCCTACCATCCCGACGGCCGGGTGAGCGCCCCCGCCGAGGGACTGGTCCTCGAAGAGGGCGACACCTTGGAGATCGACCTTCGCCTTGGGCCGGGAGCGATCCTTGCCGGGCTCGTGCAAACGGCAGAAGACGGGACCCCCATCGCCGACGCCGAAGTCCTCGTCGCCGAGGAGAGCCTCTTTGTGTCCCCCCGGGCCGCGCGCACCGACGCGGAGGGCCGCTTCGAGGTCCGAGGCCTTCGACCGTTTCTTCATCGCATCACGGTTCGGGCACCCGGCTTTGTGACCACACAGGAACGTCGCGAGCCGACCGCGGAGGAAGTATTCGAGCTTCGGCGCGGTGCTGTCGTCTACGGGACGGTCACCGATCCCGAGGGCTACCCCGTCGGCGGCGCCCTTCTCGGGGTCACGGGGGTGGACGAAGGCGGCCTCCCGATGCTCCTCGATGGCCCCGAGCGCGCGTTCCAGGAGGCGCTCTTCGAAGCGCAGCTTCGCGGGCCGACGGGGGTTCAACCTTCCGGCGAGCTCGGAGTGACCCTTGGTGAAGTTCCTCCGATTCCGTCGGCGCCGGTGGCGGCCCGGGGACCTACCGAGACATCGGCGCCTCGAGATCGCTACGTGACCGATGCCGATGGGCGCTTTCGGCTCAGCGATCTGCCGCCGGGACAGCTCCAGCTCACCGCGGACCACATCGACTTCGCGCCAACGTTGAGTGCACCGATCCTGACCCAGCCGGGGGGTGAACATGAGGTCACCCTGGTGCTTACCCCCGCGGGCACGCTTCGGGGCCGGGTGCTCGACGCCCGAGACTTTCCTGCCCCGTTCGTTCGAGTCGAGCTCCAGAGCGAAGCGGAACGCCAGCCCCGAGCCGGGCTCACCGATCCGGACGGGTTCTTCGAGTTCACCGGCGTGCCGGAAAATGTGACGGTCACCGCGTTTCCGGTGAACTTCCCTCCGATCCGAAAGACCCTGACCGTGCTTCCGGGAGAGGTGACCGAGACGGAACTTCGACTCGAAGAGGCCGTCGAGCGCCTCGCCCTCCGGGTGTTTGACGACCGCGAGTTTCCGCTCGGCGGGGCCCGGGTCAACATCACTTCGCTCCGGGCTGCCTCTCCATTTTCCCGGATCGGGTTCAGCGAGGACGATGGAACCCTAGTGTTCGAAACGTTGCCGGAGCCACCATGGAAGCTCCAGCTCGTCGCCGCCGG
>JBCCZL010000460.1:0-8170 GCA_039187775.1 Myxococcota bacterium | reverse complement strand
CCTGGATCGAGGTCGCGGTCCGGTCGCCAACGTCCTGATCCGAAACGGCACGCTCAAGACCGGAGACTCAGTGGTGGCCGGATCGGCTTGGGGCCGGGTTCGGGCGATGACCGACGATCGGGGCAAGCAGGTCAAGGCTGCCGGCCCGGCCACTCCCGTGGAGGTCCTCGGCCTGTCGGAGATGCCGTCGGCGGGCGATTCGTTCTACGCGGTGACGGATGCCAAGAAGGCGCAGGAAGTCGCCGAGTCTCAGCGCGGCCAGAAGCCGGGCACCGGGGCCGCGGCTCCACTCAGCCTCGACGAGATTCAGCGTCGAATGATGAGCGGCGACATCCAGGAGCTGAAGCTCGTGGTCAAGGCCGACGTTCAGGGCTCGATCGAAGCGTTGGTGAAGGCGTTGACCGACCTCAGCACCGACAAGGTCAAGGTCAACGTCATCCACACCGGCGTCGGGGGCATCACCGAGAACGACGTGATGCTGGCGAGCGCGTCCGCTGCAGTGATCATCGGCTTCAACGTCCGGCCTGCCGGTCAGGCGGCTTCGGTGGCGAAGAAGGAGAACGTCGACGTTCGAAAGTACAGCGTCATTTACGAGGCGGTGGACGAAGTAAAGGCGGCGATGGCGGGCCTTCTCGCCCCCAAGCTTGTCGAGAAGGAGCTCGGCAAGGCCGAGGTCCGGGCGACGTTCTCGATTCCCAAGGTGGGCACGGTGGCCGGCTGTCTCGTGACCGACGGCAAGCTCCTTCGTTCGGCGAAGGCCCGTCTCGTGCGCGACTCGGTCGTGGTGTGGGACGGCAAGATCGGTTCGCTCCGGCGCATCAAGGACGACGTTCGCGAAGTGGCTTCGGGCTACGAATGCGGCGTGAGCCTCGAGGGCTTCAACGACGTCAAGGAGAAGGACGTCATCGAATGTTACGACGTGGAAGAGGTTGCAGCGTCCCTTGAGTAGGGGCGCTGGGTGTCGAACGGCACGAGCGGCCCATGGTCGTCGGTATGTGCCAGGTGGTCTTGTCTCTTCCGGGAAACAACTCCCTCAAGGGAAAGCGCAAGGTGATTCGGTCGATCGTGGATCGTGGCCGGAGCCGGTTTAATGCGGCGGTTGCGGAGGTCGACGCGCTCGACGAGCACCGAAAAGCAGTGCTCGGGTTCTCCGTCGTAAGCAATGACCACAGCCACGCCAACGCCATGATCGACCAAATCTCATCGTTTATCGCCACCGCGGGAGATGCGCTGATGGTGGGCCGGAGCTTCGAACTGGTGCACTTCGACGGTTCCTCGGACAACCGCGGCTGGAGCGAGTCGTGAGCGGGGGCAAGCGGTCGGAAAAAGTCGCGGACCGAGTGAGAGCCGAGCTCATGGAGATGCTCCTTCGGGGGGAGGTCAAAGACCCTCGAGTGCAGGGGGCGACGGTTACCCACGTGCATGTCACCGACGACCTCCAACTCGCGAAAGTCTATGTCCGTTCTTTTGCGGCGGGTCCTTCGAATCAGGAGCAGGTTGTCGAAGCGTTTCAAAAAGCCGGTGGGTTCATCCGGCGCAATCTTGGTGCTCGGTTGAAGCTGAAGTACACACCTGTCCTCCGCTTTTATTGGGACGACGGAGCCGACGAGGCGGAGCGGATCGAACGTGTTCTCCAAGAGGTCCGGGCTGAGGAGGGATGGGAACCATGACGTCCGGTCGGCCGAAGAATCCGGACCTCAGCGACGCGAACGCTGCCCCGGTTTCTGCGACGTCGGAGGACGCGGTCCTCCGGGCCCTCGACCAGGTTCGCGATCTTGTGGTGTCCGGCCGGCGCTTTGTCGTGAGCTGTCATCGGCGTCCCGATGGTGACGCGTTGGGTTCAGCGCTCGGCCTCACCTACGTGCTCCGAGCCGTCGGCAAGGAAGCGGTCCTGTATCACCCAGAGCGGCTTCCCAGTACGCTCCAGTTCCTCGGGGAGATCGAGGCGCCCGAGACCGAGCTTCCGACCGGAGAGATCGACGGCGTTTTTGTCACCGATACCGCGACTCCGACGCTCCTCCCCGAGCCGTGGCTCGAGACGACCGCGCCGCTGGTGGTGATCGATCATCATGTCGCCTCGGTCGACTTTGGCGACATTCTGCTCCGCGATCCGGACGCCTGCTCCGCGGGCGCGGTGGTGCTCCGGATCGCCGAGCGGTTGGGGGTATCGCCCCTTCCGAGTGAGGCGGCGACTCCACTCTATGCGTCGATGGTGGCCGACACCGGCGGCTTTCGGTATCCCAACACCACCGCGGACGTCCTTCGCGCCGCGGCAGACCTTGTCGACGCCGGCGCCGAGCCCTGGCCCGTCGCTTCGAACCTCTTCGAGACCTGGCCCCGAGAGCGGATGGGACTTCTGAGTGCGGTGCTCGCAACTCTCGAGGTTTACGAGGAGGGGGCGGTCGCGACGGTCCGCGTGACCCAAAAGATGATGGGCGACGTCGGGGCGGAGGACGACATGGTCGACGGGCTGGTGAACTACGCGCGCCACCTCGACGGCGTGGAGATCGCCGCGCTCCTCTGGGAACGGCCCGCGGACAACGGAACGCGGGTGACGAAAGTCAGTCTTCGTTCGCAAGGGCGATACGATGTGTCCGCGATCGCGATGGCGCTCGGGGGGGGAGGGCATCGGGCGGCGGCCGCGGCAGAGCTTCCGGGAACCCTCGACACGATTGAAGCCCGCATCCTGACGGAAGCGCGGCGGCTGATCGGGTCCACGAGTCCCGCGAAGGAATAGTCGCCGATGGTCGATGGCGTGCTGGTGGTGGACAAGCCCCAGGGGCCCACATCGCATGATGTGGTGGCGGTGGCGCGGCGGGCGCTATCCACCCGCGCGATCGGCCATACCGGAACCCTC
Source organism: Myxococcota bacterium (assembly GCA_039187775.1). Taxonomy (GTDB): domain Bacteria; phylum Myxococcota_A; class Polyangia; order Polyangiales; family JBCCZL01; genus JBCCZL01. The sequence continues at coordinate 5,313 of JBCCZL010000460.1, read as the reverse complement.
GATCCGATGGCCACCGGCGTCCTCGCCCTATGCGTGGGACAAGCCACCAAACTCTCGAACTACTTGATGGCGCGTTCGAAGGTTTATCGGACGACGCTTGCTCTCGGACAGGCCACCGACACACTCGACAGAGAGGGGGCGGTGGTCGAAGAGCAGTCGGTTCCTCGGTTCGATAGTGCGGACGTGGAGCGAGCGTTTGCGAGTTTTGGTGGCGGCTATCTTCAGACGGTTCCGCGGTTTAGCGCGGTGAAGGTGGACGGCCGGGCGCTCCATCGAAGTGCTCGTGCGGGGGCCGAAGTTGCGCCGCCGGCCCGTCATGTGACCCTCCATGAGACGAGGGTTCACTCGGTGGCGGAGCGCGAGATCGACTTTTCGCTTCGCTCGGGCAGCGGCTTTTATGTGCGGAGCTTTGGCCGAGACCTCGCGGAGAAGCTCGGCACGGTGGGCCACCTGACTCGGCTTCGCCGAATCGCGGTGGGGACGATGCACGTCGACGGAGCGGTCTCGTTCGACCTTCTAAAGGCGGCGCGCGAAGGAGACGACGAGGCCCGAGGCAAGCTTCGCGATCACCTTCTTCCCCCTCTCGATGCATGGGGGCCCCGGTATCGGGTGCGCCTGACCTCGGCCGGTGAGACCGACGCGAGCTGCGGCCGACCGGTGGGTCCGGAGGGGATCGCTCATCGAGATGAGCTTGACGGCGACCAGACGTACGCCCTCGTGGCTCCCAATGGTCGACTGTGTGCGCTCGCTCGACCGGTCGAAGACCGGCTCAAGATTGTGCGAGGGTTTCCGGCGGAGAGCTCATCCAAAGGGTAGACTGGCCGAAGCTTCTCTTTCGAGCCCGCTCGTTCGAGCGGGTGATCCGCATGGCCCGGTCCTCACTGCAAGTCGCCTCCACCCTCAATGCCTTCGCTCGGCCTTTTGAGGGCCCCCGCCGATGGCGATGTTGCGCTTCGGCGGCGCTGTCCTGTGCCCTTCTCTTGGGCGCCGTCGGGTGTTCGGACGACGCGGCGCCTTCGGAGGACGCCACGGTGAACGACGCGGATGCGGAGGCCGATGCCACTCCAGTTCCCGATGCCACTCTGGTTCCCGATGCAGAGCCGCCGCCGATGTGCGCTCCCGAGTGCCCTCCCAACCAAACGTGCTGCCCCACGGAGTCGGGCGATAGCTGCATCACGCCGTTCAGCGACCCGCTCCACTGCGGCGGCTGCGGGATCGACTGCGTTGGGCTCAATCGAGGCACCGCCTGCGAACTGAGTCGCTGCGTATGCGGACTGACGGACATGGGCTGTCAGGGCACGATGAGCAGCTTCTGCTGCCCTCCACGCGAGGCGGGACAGCTGCCCTACTGCGCGAACCTGGTGATCGACGGCGACGATTGCGGCGGATGCAATCAGCCCTGCGATATTCTGCAGGCCGACCGCTGTGCCCTCGGAGCCTGCCAGTGTGGCGAGCGCGGCGCACCCTGCGCGGGGACTCGGGAAAGCACGTGCTGCCTCGCGATGATCGAAGAGGAAACCGAGTGCAAAGACCTAACCCAGGACCGGGAACACTGCGGCGTTTGTGGCCAACGGTGCCGGGCTGGGGAGGCCTGCCGCGATGGAGCCTGTTCGGTCGGGGACGGGACCTGCGTGGGAGGCTGCGACGAGGGCGATGTGTGCTGCAGCGGTGTGTGCTGCGCGCGAACGCTCTGCATTGGCGAGGCCTGTACGGAGTAGCCCAAGCAAACTAGCGAAACATCGCGCCACGTTCGTCTCGGTTGGACTCCCACTTGCATCAAGCCTCCGAATGACGATGCAAACGGGGCATCCTGGGCACAACCTGGCACTTCGCGTCGAAGCCCGGGTCCCTGGACGGGGCATTCTCGGGCTGTGCTGGGGCCTTTGGCTGGTGGCCGGGGGCTGCTTCTTGGACCACGGCATCGAATCGTCTGCGGTGATCTGCGACGGGGTGCGTTGCGGGCCCAGCGAGATCTGCGTCACGACCTGCAACGGGCTTCCCAGTCGCTGCGAGCCTGACTCCGTCGACCCCTCCTGCGAGGGCTGCGGTTGCTTCGCGGCGGATCCTTGCACGGACTTCGGCGCAGTGTGTGGAACCTTCTCCCAAGGCGAAGTCGGGTGCCTGTGTGCCGAACCCCCGGTCGTGGATCCCCCCATCACCGAGCCGCCGATCGTCGACCCGCCGCCGATGGTCGATCCTCCGAGCTGCCCCTCGGTGAGTGACGAGCTTGGATTCTCTGGAAGGGTCCCCGAGGGACCGGCGACCGTTCTCGAGTTTGATGAGGAGTCGGTCCTCTTCGATTCGATGGCCGAGGGGGCGCGAGAGTTTCGATGGAAGGGCGGCGACCTGAGCGAGGTGCTTCGGCCCGGCGAGGTCGTGAGCATCCGACGGCTCTCGGCCGAAGGCGAGTGGACCCTCATTGACGCGGAAGCAGGAAGACTGTGGGTCTTTCGTGCGCGAGCGTTCCTCCCGACCGCTCCGGGGATGGTGCCCGAGATCGGTTATCGCCTTATGCTCGAGACGGCTTGCGAAGTGCCGAGCACCGTTCCCGGCTCATGCCGTGTCCCTCCAGATGGCTACACGAGCTATTCGCTCGCGGTGACGGGTCCGGGGCTGCGCGCACCATGGCTCGTGCTCCCAGGGGATGCCTACGTTGATCCGGAAGTTCAAATCTACTTTGGTGGAGCGGTGAGCCAACCGGGGTACGCGGTTCCCGGCTCGGACGACCGACCAGGCTGCGTGGTGGAAGCCGATTTCCAAGCGACGCTGACCGTCCACAACGTTTGGCGAAACGTCGACGGTTGATCCCACTGCGGCGGGCGACCGGGACGTCGAACGCTCTCGGATGTGGAGATGGATAAGGTCTCGTCGCGATGGGCGTGGTACACCCGAGAGCCATGGAGCGAACACGTTTTGCCATCATCGGTGCCGGAGTCTCCGGCCTCTCGTTTGCGGCTCGAGTTCCGGAGGATGACTACCTGGTGTTCGAGGCCAACGATGAAATCGGAGGCTACTGCCGGACCGTTCGGCAGGACGGCTTCGTGTGGGATTATTCGGGGCACTTCTTTCACTTCAAGCATAAAGAGATCGAATCCGAACTCGTCGCCGCAATGGATGAACAGAAGGTGCTCGTCGTCGAAAAGGACAGTCGGATCCACTGGGGCGATCGGACGATCACGTTCCCGTTTCAGAAGAATATTCATGAGCTCCCCCAGGACGAATTCATCGAGTGCCTGTACGACCTGTTCTTCAAGGAAGAGAAGGAGCCGGAAAACTTCAAGGAGATGCTCTACGCCAAATTTGGCCGCGGCATCGCCGAGAAGTTTCTCATTCCGTACAACGAGAAGCTCTACGCGACCGATCTATCGAACCTCGATGTGAACGCGATGGGGCGCTTTTTCCCCTACGCGGATCTTCGCGATATCGTTCGGAACTTTCGCGCTGCCGACAACGCGAGCTACAACGCGACGTTTACCTATCCCGAAGGCGGCGCGATTCAATACGTTCGGGCGATCGCCAAGGGGGTGGATGCGGAGCGAATCGCCCTTTGTGAGCGGGTCGAACGCATCGACCTCGAGCGAAAGGTACTCACCACCTCGTCCCGAGAGGTCGGGTTTGATTTTCTGATCTCGTCGGCGCCGTTCCCCGCGCTCCTTCGGATGTGCGGAGTTCCGGCAAGCGAGGCGTTCAGCTGGAACAAGGTGCTCGTATTCAACCTGGGCTTCGACCGAAAGGGGCCCGAGGGGATGCACTGGCTCTACGTCCCTCAGCGGGACCTTGTGTTCTATCGGCTCGGTTTTTACGACAACATCTTCGGCACCGACCGGATGAGCATGTACGTGGAAATCGGCTTCCCACGCGATGCGGTGGTCGACGACGCGGTGATCGCGGAGCACCGAACCCGTGTGCTCGCCGATCTCGAGCGCTGCGGCGTGGTCGATGGCCACAAGCTCGTCTCCTCTCACTCGGTGGTGCTCGATCCGGCCTATGTACACATCACTCAAGAGTCGGAGCGCGAGGTTCGACGGCTCAAGGGCAAATTCGAAAAGGCGGGGGTGTATTCGATCGGCCGTTACGGGTCGTGGACCTACTGCAGCATCGAGGACAACATGGTCGAGGCGCGGGCTCTCGCCGATGAGTTCGGCGGGTTGAGATGAGCTCAGCCTGTTAGTCGCGAGGGTTCGCCGGCCCCTGATACCCCTTGATGCCGACAACGCGACTCAGGGAGCTCCCCATCGGTTCGTTGTCGCGTAGTTGCTTCAGGATGTAGCCAAAGTCGTAGCGAGGCTCCCAGCCGAGCTCGTTCCGGGCGCGCTGGTTGACGTAGACCCGGTCGAAGCTCGGCAGCATCCGCCAGCCGCGACGCGCATATTCGGCGACGTAGTCAGGCGCATGACGCGCGACCACCGCCGGGCCATCGCTCCGCAACGCCGCGGCCTCGTTCTTCGAAAATGGAGTGGTGGCGCTGATGATGTAGCGGCCAAAACCGATCGCGGAGCTTCGGTCGAGGGCCTGGACATGGGCGCTCACTGCATCTTCGATGTCGACGCGGCGGTAGAGAAACTCGTTCGCTTTGAGATTGGCGTCGTCGTAGGCCTCACGGGCGGCCTTCGAGTCGTCCTCCTCGGGGAAGAAGCGGGATGTTCGAAGCACCACGACCGAAAGGCCGTCGCGGCGATGAAAGAGCCAGCAGAGATCTTCGGCGGCGGTTTTTGTCGCGCCGTAGATGTTCTTCGGAATGCAGGGGACATCCTCGGTGATCCACGCTGCGGGTTCGCCGGGCCGGGGAGCGAGCGACCCACCGAAGGTGCTCGTGGTGCTTGTGAACACAAAGCGTTCGATTCCCTGCGTGAGCGCTTCCTCGAGAAGGATCAGAGTGCCGGTGATGTTGGTATCGACGAACGCCTGCTGGGAATGGGTGGCGACGTGGGGCTTGTGCAGCGTCGCGGTGTGGGCGACCGCATCGACGCCACGGAGAGCTTCGCGAACGAACTCCCGGTCGGTGATCGAGCCGACCGCCTCGGTATAGGGGGACGGCCAAAGGTCGAGCCCGCGGGCGGAGTGGTGCACATCTTTGGCGAGAGCGCGCATTAGCGCCTCGCCGAGATGCCCGTTGCTGCCGGTCACGAGAATCTTCATGAAGCCGCGAGCCTAGCCCGCATCGGTCACCAGAGGTGATGGATCGCGTCCGAGAGTGCTGGATTCCTGCGGACCGGAAGACGCCGCAGCTGTACTCGACGTACCGCGAGGACGGCTGGAGGGAGAAGGCCGTGGGAATGCAGTGCTCTCGGGCGCGAGACACGCCGACGGGTG
>JBCCZL010000459.1:0-8269 GCA_039187775.1 Myxococcota bacterium | reverse complement strand
GCGAGCCCTCGACCGGCACGGGACCCCTGAAGAGCCCCGCCCGGTCCCCGCGCCGTCCGCGGCCCCGACCCGGCCCGGAGCGCCGAGCGAGGCGGAACTTCGGCAGCTTCTTCAGCAGCACGGCGGCAATATCGCGGCGGTTGGACGAGTGCTCGGCAAGGAGCGGATGCAGGTTCACCGCTGGCTGAAGCGCTACGCGATCGACGTCAACGACTATCGCGCCTAGAGAGCACACCCCCACCCTCCGAGGACTACGGGATCGACGCAGGATCAGCGGTGCTTCGTCAATTTTTGCACATCGCAGTGCCCGTCTCGCCCAGAGCACGGCACGCTCGAGGTCCGAACGCTCTCAATTTCTGGGAAAATCGCCTTGTGGAGATCGGCGCAGGACTCGTCCAAACCGGTATAGATTTTGCTCGAGTACGGAAACGTGGCAGGGCGTGCTCCTACATCGACCTACCGGCGGCTTGAATCGGTCAAGGCCTCCTCGTACGCTGAGGAATCGGAGGGTACGAGGCCTCGTGCTGAGGGCCCGTTTGCCCTAGAGTTTCCGAAGCCTATGCCCTCTCAGTCCCCCCCCTCGCTTCCTCCGCGCGGAATCGCGCTGGATGGGTACGCGGACGGGTCCCGCCGAAACTCCGGCGGGGGGAGATCGGCCGAGCTTCACAGCCAATGCGTCGGCCGTGACGAAGAGTTGCATCTCCTCCGGGAGGCCTACGACCGCGCCGCGAGCCGCGGCGAGCAGCTCGCGCTTCTCGAAGGCCCCTCGGGTATGGGCAAGTCGGGAATCCTCCAGGAGTTCCGGAGTCGGGTACGGTTGAGTGGCGGGGTCGTCCTCGAAGGCCGTTGCGAGCCGGGCGCGGCGTTTGGCCCGTTCGCCGACATCGTCGCCGGAGCCCTGCGGTTCCTCGAAGAGGTCGGCCGAAGTCCGACCGTCCAGCTCAACGATCTCGGCTGCTCTCAAGGATGTCATCGTTTTTGGTACCTGCACCATGGCGACGCGGAAGCATGGATCGAGAGAGACCGTTCGGTTGCGTCGGATGCCGAGGTCGTCGAACGCCGACTTCGCTTTTTCGATGCGCTTCGAGGACTGCTCAAGGACGTGGCCGCGGTCCGGGCACCGGTGGTCTTGTTTCACGGCCTCGTTCGCGCCGACCTCGGCTCCCTTCAGCTCCTTCAGTTCCTTCTTGACGGAACGGGTCCGTGGAGCGCCGACGTGGCGCCGGAGCGCCAACTTCATGCGCTCTTCGTGGCGGATGTCCGCACCGACCGAGAGCACCCCTACGCCGACGCGCTCGAAGCGCTTCTCGACCATCCCGCGACTTCACGAATCACGGTGGGCACCCTCGATGCCAACGGCGTCCGTGCCTATCTCCAGTCGCCCGAAACCGTGGCACGGGTGATCGCGCGGACCGGCGGGATGCCAGAAGCGATCGACCTCCTCCTCGAGGGCGACCCGTTGACCCCCGAGGCGCGGGTCCAACGGCAGTTGAGCGGACTGTCGGCGGGAGCCCGAGGCCTCGTGGAGGCGCTCGCGGTCGTGGAACACCCCTCCGACGCGGAGCACTTGGCAAGGATCGCCTCGATCACGGTGGCTCCCGCGGGCCGAAACGAATTCGGGAGCTGTGAGCTCATCGACCGTTCGATCGTCGACGGCGCGATCCTGTTTACCTTCGCGCGGGGGCGAGACCGGGAGCACGTGTACCGAGGGCTCAGCGACGACCGCCGTCGCGAACTCCATTCGCAGGCCGCGCACGCCTTTCAGCTTCGGCCCGGCTCGGAGCAGGACGCGGCCCACCACGCGCTCTGCGCGCACGACTACGAGCGGGCGGTTCCGCTGAGCCTCTCCGCGGCCGAAACTCTCGCTGCGCGTCACGCGCACGCCGAGGCCGCGGCGCTCCTCGAGCGAGTGGTCGCGCAGGCACCCGGTGAACTTCCGATCGCGCTACTCGAGTACCTCGTGGACCTCTACCGCGTAGCCGGCGACTACAAGGGCGCCCTCGCGCACGCCGGCCGGATCCGCGAGACCCACCCCGAATCGGCGGGCGCGGCGCGGCGCGAGGGAGAACTCCTCACCCTCGCCGGACACCTCGAGCGTGCGACCGAAGCGCTCACCGATGCGCGTCGACTGGCGGACGCATCGGAGGATCCGATCGCAGTGGCCCAGGTCGATGCTCAGCTGGCGGAGCTTCACTGGCAACGCGCTGCCTACGACGAGGCGGAGGCGTCCGCACGCACCGCCCTGGAAGCGGGAACCGAGCTCGAGGACCTCGTGATTCAGCTCCAGGCGCGGAACACCCTCGGCAAGCTCGCCCTCTCCCGCCGCGATGACCGCACCGGCGCCGACATGTTCGAGCGGAATCGGAACGCGGCGGCTGCCGCCGGCCTCCATCACCGCGAGGCCCAGGCGCTCACCAATCTCGCGGTCGCGCTGCTCCGGCGGCAAGACCTGGAGGCCGCAGAGGACGCCTCTCGGCAGGCGATCGAGGTGGCGATCTCGGCAAGCGACACACGCGAGCGCGCCATCGCGACCGAAAACTTGGCCGTCTTGGCTCACCTCCAGCACGACTACGCTCGCGCCCGCGACCTCTATCACGAAGCCGTGGCGATGCTGAAGCGGCTCGGCAACCGGCCCATGCTGGCTCGGGTCGCCACGAACCTTGGCGAGCTCTATTTCAGCCTCGGCGACACCGTGCGGGCGCGAACGCTCTGTGAGTTTGCCTCGCATATGGGTGGACCCGGGTTGCCCGCCACGGTGACCAGCGAGATTCTGGTGCTCCGGGGTCGAATCGAGGCTGCCGAAGGCAATACCGGCGCGGCCCGGGCTGCCTTCGACGCGGTGCTTCGAACCTTCCAGCGCCTCGGGGAAGCCCGGACAGCGGTGGCGATGATCGAGCTCGCCCGAGTCACCTTGGCCGAGGGTGACCTCGTCGCCACGCGAACTCTGGTCTGCGAGCTGCCGACCCAAACTTCGCCCAAACGCGCCGCCCAGGTGGCGCTCCTCACCGCGGAGCTCGAGCGCGCATCCGGAAGGAGCGCCGCTTCCTCGGCCCGGCGAGCCGTCGAACTCGCCGAGCGGTCGCAGGACAAAGAGATTCGAATCCGGGCGCTCACCAAGCTCGCCCGCGCCGCCTTCGATGAGGGTGAGCTCGCCCTTGCCGACGAGACCCTTCGAAAAGCGGAGCTGCTCGAGGGGCAGCTGGCGGAGGCGGTACCCGAGGAAGCGCTGAGTGCGTTTCAGAACCGGGCAACCTGTCTTGACCTTCGTCAGGTGCAAGCCCTGGTCGCGCAGGCGGGTCGCGAGTCCACAAGCCCCGGTGACCGACGCATTTCAAGCGTGCCGCCGCCGCCGCGCCGGAACGCGCCCGACCATCAGAAGCGAGCGCGCTGGGCGAAGTCCTACCCCAACCTCGTCGGCAACTCCGACGCAATGTCGGCGGTGCAGACGCTCCTCGATAAAGTCGCTCCCACCGACGCCCTCGTCCTCATTCGAGGCGAAAGCGGCACGGGCAAGGAGCTGATCGCCGAGGCGCTTCACACCAACTCTGCCCGCAAGGACAAGCCGCTCGTCAAAGTGAACTGCGCGGCGCTGGTCGAAACGCTGCTGCTCAGCGAGCTCTTCGGTCACGAGCGCGGCGCGTTCACCGGAGCCAACGCCCGTAAAAAGGGTCGCTTCGAGATGGCGGACGGCGGGAGTATCTTCCTCGACGAGATCGGGGACATCTCGCCGAAGACGCAGGTCGCTCTTCTCCGGATTCTCCAGGAGCGCCAGTTCGAGCGGGTCGGCGGAACCACCCCGATCAAGGTCGATGTGCGAATCATCGCCGCCACTCACCGGGACCTCGAAGCGATGGTTCGAGAAGGAACCTTTCGTGAGGATCTCTACTACCGGCTCCGCGGAGTCATGGTCGAGATGCCGCCGCTCCGAACCCACCTCGACGATCTTGCCGAGCTCTGCGCTCACCTCCTCGACCGGATCGGGCGGGAGCGCGGAGAGGCGGCAAAGGTCATGAGTCAGGAAGCGCTGGAGCTCCTCCGGGGTCATCGTTGGCCCGGCAATGTGCGGGAACTGGAGAACGTCCTCCGGTCGGCAACCCTCTTCGCGGAAAGCTACGTCCTCGAAGTTGGCGACTTCGCGGCATTCGCGGAGACCTTCTCCTCGAACCGGCGAAGCGATGGCACCCAGGCGTCCACCGCCGAACCGGTGGAGCTCGAGGACATGCTCTACGACAGGATCCGAGAGGGGGAGCGGTCCCTCTTGGAAATGAAGAAGGTGCTTGAGCGCGAGTGCATTACCCGCGCGCTGGCGGATACCAGTGGGAATATTACGAAGGCGGCGTCGCTTCTCGGGATGAAGCGGCCTCGCCTTTCGCAGTTGGTAAAGCAGTACGGGCTGAATATTTCTGAGCCAAAGGCGAACGATTCGGTAGGTGAATCCAAATGACTTTGAGTATGAAACGTCCGAAGAAGCGCGTCGGGAGTTGGCGCCTCTTCGGCGCAGCGCTTGTCGCAAGCTCTGTGGGCCTCGGGGGGGGATGTGCGGCAAATGTCGAACCAGTGGGCACGACCGAGAGCTCGTTGGAGAGTGTCAGTCCCGCCGATCGAGCCGCCGCGGTGGACGGCTGCGAGGGCATTCTTAGGGGCACGGAGACGTTTGGTGTCGATCGCGATGGCTTGGTGGTGGTGTTCGGGCAGAGCACGCAGCCGCTGTGTGTGGACACGCCGGTCGCCGTCTACGCCGAGCTCCGGTTCCGGGGCGCCGATACGGCAGCGGAAGCGTTCCGGCGCTTGTTTGGTGATAGCGATGACTTCGACAGCGCCGCCCTCGAGGTGCTCGCGCAACACCACGCGGAGCCAAACCCTCAACCAAGCGATGTCGCGGAGCCCAATCCCCAGCCCAGCGATGTCGGTGAACCGAATCCCCGGCCCAGCGACATCGGTAGCGAGCCGAACCCTCAGCCCAGCGACATCGGCAGTGAGCCCAATCCCCAGCCCAGCAATGTCGGCGAACCGAATCCTCAGCCCAGCGACATTGGCGGCGAACGAAGCTCGAGCGTCGACAAAACCAGCCTGACGGACCAAGAGCCGAATCCTCAGCCCAGCGCGATGATCCAGTCGATGGAGCAGGCGGCCGGCGCACCTTAGCCTCAGAGCTTCGTTTCGATCCGCCGAGGCTTCGCTTCGGCCCGGTCCAGACGCCGACGGTTCTGGACCCTTACGGCCCTGAGACGAGGGCGCGAAGCGCGGCGGTGTGGACCGGCGACGTCCCACAGCAGCCGCCGATCACGCTTGCGCCCGCCTCGATCCAACGGCGAGCCTCCGCGGCATACGCGTCGACGTTCGGGGTCGCGCTGTTCCAGCCAATCTCTTCGTCCGGATGACCCGCATTGGCGTAGGCCCCAAAGGGCAATCCGGTTCGTGCAAGGGCCTCGACAAAGGGACCGGTCGAGCCGAGGGCAGTGCAGTTGATGAGGACAGTGGACGCGCCAAGGTCCGCCGCCCGAAGGGCAGTCTCATAGACCTCATTTGGCGAAAGAAGGTCTCCTTCGGGACCCGCGGTGAGGGAAAGCCACGTCTCGGTGCCGGTTTCTATCGCCGCTCGGACCGCTGCAAGGGCCTCGCCGGGATGAGGAAAGGTCTCGCACAGGAGAAGATCGCACCCCTCTTTCGCCAGAATCTCCGCCATCGCCCGATGCTCCTTGAGCGCGTCGGGCGGAGAAAGATCGGGCCGATAGCAGTCTTCGAGCGGAGCGATGCTTCCCGCCACCCGATGCGTTCGGGGAACCGCATCCCGACATAGCTTCACCGCGCGCTTCGTCCATTCAACCCAACGCGATCCGACCGTTCTCTCCTGCGTACGAAATGTGTTGGTCGTATGGATGGTCGCCCCAGCGGCAGCGTAGTCGGCATGAACCGCCGAGATCGCCTCCGGAGCGTCCGCGATCGCTCCCGCACTCCAGAGCGGTAGCTCGGTTCGTACTCCGCGGCGATAGAGCTCCGTTCCCAGCGGTCCATCCAGAAGCTGCCATGGGGCGGCGCTTTTCACCGCCGCCGTTTCGTCTTCCAAATGAGGTTGTTTCGTGGACACGCTACTGAGCTTTCGAACGTTGCCCGTGATGTTGGTAGGAGTTCTCGCTGCCTGCGATTGTTCTGGGACCGCGCCCCCACCGCCCGCGGTGGCGTGCAGCTCCGACGGGGACTGTAGCGCTGGTCAGGGGTGCGTGGACGGGGCTTGTGTGACCGAACCCGAGCCGGACGCAAGCCGCTGCCAGGACCAGGACGGGGACGGTCGCGGCGAGGACTGCGTCGCCGGCCCTGACTGCGATGACCGGGACCCAGCCCGCGGGGGCGACGAGGTTTGCGACGGCGTCGACAACGACTGCAATGGTCGCACCGATGAGGGGTTCGAGGCGTGCATGGACTGCTCTCCCTCCTGCCAGGTCTCCTCCGAACCCGGCGTCGCCGGCTGGACCCCCGCTCCGGAAAACTCCGAAGGAGTGATCGTGGACGATGGCGGGGCGCTGACGTTGGGTCGAGAAACGAGTGAGTCCTTCTCCGTGTGGGTTGCAAACATGAACGAAGGCACGGTCTCGAAGCTCGACTCTCGGACCAATACGGAGGTCGCCCGCTATCCCACCACGCGCCCCGACGGGATCAATCTCGCCCGGCCCTGGGACGAGGCGTGCAACTGGCGAAACCGCGGCAACTGCCCTTCCCGGACCGCCGTCGACCAGCGCTTCGATGCCTACGTGGCCAACCGCGCTTTCGGCAATATGGGCACGGTCACGAAGTACGCGAATGAGGAAGCCGACTGCATCGACCGCAATATGAACGGGGTGATCGACACCAGCCGGGACCTCAATGCCGACGGTAGCATCGACCTCGATGTCGCCGCCGGCGAATTCGTCGGGCCCGACGATGAGTGCATTCTCTGGACGGTGCCGGTCGGCGAACCCGACGGGGACGGCAATCCCTCGGCGAACGGAGTCCCGCGGGCCCTCGCGGTGGGCGCCGCGCCTCCCGATCGGTCGGTCGGGCAGGTGTGGGTGGGCCTCTTCAACAGCCGGATGGGCTGCGCCCTCGACCCAGCCACCGGCAACCAGGGCGACTGCGTCGGCCTTGATGGAACCCAGCCCTACGGCGCGGTCTCCGATGCGCGCGGTCGAATTTGGTTTGCCGATCGCAGCAACCGCAAGCGCGACATTCTCGGCTATGTCGATGCCAATACCCTCACCTATCACGCGGGGACTCCGGTACCCGACGGGATGGCGTGCGGAACCAGCAATATCCGTTCTTACGGCATCACCGCCGACGCCGACAACCAGCTCTACGTGGCGAGCTCGAACTGCGAGCCCGGTCTCCTGCGGTACGATCCGGCGACGTCCACCTGGACTGCGCTCGAGATTCCGAACGGGGGGACCGCTCGTGGGGTGGCCGCCGACACCACCCACCTCTGGGTCAGCATCAGCCACAACAACGTCGGCTTCGGCGGCGGCACCGCCAATCGAATCGAGCAGTTTCTGCTCGCCGACCTCCGCCACATCACGACCCACACCATGCCGATGGGTCGGGAGCCGGTGGGGGTCGGGGTGTCGTTCGATGGCTCGATCTGGGCCGTCAACAAGCAGACCAACACCGCGGCGCGACTCGACCCCACCACCGGCGTTTGGATCGAACATCCGGTGGGCCTCGATCCCTATACTTATTCCGATTTCATCGGCTTCGGACTCAATGTATTTGCCAACCCTCGCGGCAGCTACGCGTTTGTGGTGGAAGGCTGCGCCTCGACCGAGTGGCAGGGCGTGAGCTACCGCGCCGAAACGCCACCTGGAACCCGGGTCGAGATCTGGGCGCGGACCGCGGCCGTGGCCGCCGCGCTGTCCGAGCAGCCGTGGGTGGGTCCGTTCTCGGGAAATCCGGCAAACTTCCAGATGCCGCCCGGCCCCCTTGGCACCGACCGGTTCCTCGAGGTCGATATCCGGCTCTTCACGGAAGACCGCACCGTCGCCCCGCGGGTCTTTGATATCGCGGTGGCCCAAAGCTGCGGACCGTCGCTGCTTTAGGGTACAAGCCCCGAAGATCATTGCCCTCTCTCACCAAGGGCGCGCATTTTCCGCGCGCCCTTTAGTTTATTAATTTCTGCCGTTTATAAAACAAGTGCGCAATTGGTTGCGCACCATGGGGTCAAGTGGTAATACCAATGTACGACCCAATATGGAACGCCGTTTGTTTCCCGTCTCTCACCGCCAACCTCACCCCGGCTCGCCCG
>JBCCZL010000458.1:0-8274 GCA_039187775.1 Myxococcota bacterium | reverse complement strand
CGCAGCGGAAGTCGACGGGTTTCTCGACCCGGAACGGGTGGAACGAGTCGTTTCCGACACGACCCGCAAGACCATCCGCACCAACGACGATCAGTGTTCCGTCTTTGTCCTCGGTCAAATCGGACACAGCACCCGGCGTTGGAAGCTTCGTCCACGCGTTCCGGGTCGAGAAACCCGTCGACTTCCGCTGCGTCGAAGCGTTCAAAGGCGAAATCCTCCTTGGGGCCGGAGAGCACGGAGTATTCGTGCTCGAGGGGGACCTAGTCGCGGAAGTGAAGCCGAACGTGAAGTGTGAGGGCATGTCTTTGCACGACGACTACCTCTTCACCGGAGGTGCTCATCTTCTCTGCCGGTACGATGGATCTGGTCCGACCGGATGGCTGGGAATTCGCTTCGAGTGATTCGCGGGGCGGTCGCTATCGCGCACACTGTCCCGAGGCTGGCTCCAGCGGGGCTACCGCCCTGCCGGGATGGTTGTGAGACGCTGTAGCGCACTGCGAATCGAGGGGCCGACGAGGAACATTCGGCTGTCTGGGGCGGGTTCGGTCGGCTCACAGGTTCCGCCGCTGAATAGGTAGACGTCACCCCGGTGCTCGGCACCGACTTCGTAGGCGTCCTCGATCACGCCAAAGTTGCCGAGCGGCGCGCAGAGATCGACGTCTTCCAAAGTGGCCATCGAAGGCGCACCCTCGGCGACGCGGTGTGCCGACTGAAGCCCGACAGGTTGGGTGCACGTGGGATCGGCGAAGAGGTTCTGGCTGTTTCGGATCGCGTCGATGCCGACGCAGCGAACTTGGCCATCGCTGAACATTCGTGGCTCGCACGCGGCCGATCGTTCCCGGTCGAAGAAGGACCACGGGTAGAGGGGCGTTCCGTCTTCGGCGGCAAGGTAGTTTGCCGCGACGGGGCCGCCGGTAGGCACGTCCTGGACGGCGAGGAGCTCGCTGGGGGACGCGTCCCGCGATGGTTCCCAGAGAGTCCAGAGATCGATCTCATCGGCGGCGACTCCTCGGCACTCCGTCGACGTGTACCCGGTGCCCGCGTACCGTTCGCCGACTCGGACGAGTTCGGGAGTGGCCGAACCGCGGGTCCACCGAAGCCCAAACGCCGGCGGCGCGCATTGGCTGGCGCGCGCATGAGTCCAGGCGAGCGGGGTGTCGCACTGATCGTCTCGGAACCAGAACTGGTCGATCCGGGTCATGGGCTGAGTCATGCATCGAAGGCCGGACCCATCGAACCCGCGGCGGTCGCAGCCGAGCTCGTGACGGGGGTCGTACGCGCCCAACACGCGGCGGGCGCCGTCGTCGGATTCGAGGATGCGGACCCCGGCTTGCCCTTCGTTCGCGAAGTCGCGGATCTCTCCGCGCACGAACTCGGTCGGAGCGACGACCTCGCCGTCGAAGGGCGCCCCTTCGGTGAACACGTTTGGGCCCTGGCACGATTCGTCGAACTGACGCCGGTAGATTTGACCGGGACGTTCCGTCGGCGTGAGCCGAAGCACTTCCTGGACGTTTCCAAGGTCGCAGCCCGGCGGACCGGCGGTGCGCGAAAAGAACTCGACCAACCCGCATTCGCTCCGGGTCTGAAAGTACACTGGCTCGGTGCAGGCGGCGTCGAGGAAGAGCTCGCCGACGGCGTCAAACCTGCTCTGCGGGAGGCAGCGGATGGTGCCGTCGGTGGCGTGTTGGAATCGGCAGGGAACCCCAAGCTCCGTATCGAAGAACGTATCGAACATCCCGACGTCGCCGCCGTCGGACGTCCATACTCTCGCTTCGAGGCGAGTTCCCGAGCGAAAGCTCGGTTCGTACGAAGGTGCGGGCATCGGTTCTGACCCATCGACTCTCGCGTCCGGGGTTCCGGCTTCGGGCTCCGGGTTCGCATCCGGACGCGTCATGCCCCCGTCGGCCGTCATGGGCTCGGGAGGCTCGACTTCCAACTCCGATCCACAGGCACTGATGATGGCGAGCAGCCCAAGGCCGAGTGCACTTGCTGTCGAGCTTGTCATGCGGCAACGCTTTTCAAACCTCATGCCAGACCTGGGTTTCCGAAGATGTCGAGCAACCCCGAAGGCTCGGTTGCGAGCGACGCAACCGTGGGGTCGCCGGAGGCGCAACCTCCGCTTTCACGAGGCGGGATCCTGTGTCTGCGGATGTGAGTACCCGTAGTCCATCGCTCACCATCTACGATGGGAAAGGAAAATTGTGAGCCAGGAGAGCTGGTTCGGTTCACCTACTCGCCGTCGATAGATCTACCTTCGGAACAAGGACCGGAATGCTTCAAGGACGCCCGCTACTCGCCATCGTGGTCACGTTGCTCAGTCTCACCGTCGCATGCGGCGACGATAGTCCCGGCGCTGACGACGATGCCGGGAGAGATGCGGCGTCTACCCCCGATAGCGGGGCGAATCCCAACCCGAACCCGAACCCCAACCCGACGCCCGGTGACCCGCCGAGTGGGACCTTTCGAATGGATGCGGAGGGCTGGGTGGTGTTCGATATCGAAGAAGTTGCGGGGATGAACCCACCCGACCCGTGGGTGTTCCGAGACGACGCTCCGTGCGCCAACGGCGACGAGTGCGGTCATTTGGGCGACGGCTACTATCAGTTCACCGGTGCGGGAATGTGCTCCCAGCTCGGCCGAGAGCGCGACGTGGGCCAGATGGAGGTCTCGTTCGAAGTTCAGGAGGCTGGACTCTACCGCTTTGCCTGGCGCAATCTCCGCGATCACACCGGCGGCTGTGGCGATGACCGGAACAACGATTCGTACGTGTCGTTTCCGACAAGCTCGGGCGACGAGCATTTCCGCGAGCCCTTCAAGGTGTTCGGCGGCGGAAGCGGTTCGTTCAACTGGACCGCGAGCTACGACATCGAAGAAGTCGGCAAAAACCGCGTGTGCATCGAGCTCGAAGCGGGGACGCACACCCTGCGAATCGCCGGTCGGTCGAACCAGCACGTCATCGATCGCGTGGCGATCGGCCAAACCGATGGGACGATCGACGGGTGCCGAAACGGTCGCGTGATTCGCGACCTCGACGACCGAGAGCCGACGGGCCGAGTGCCTTAAGCGCGAATCCTCGACTCGACGGCCGCCGACATCGATCATCGCCTCGCCACATTGGGAGGCGGTTTGAGGGGCGACCGGCCCGTCCTGCGCGTGCCAGGGAGGCGTAGGTGGATTGGCGATAAACACCCGACTCGGCACGTCCGTCCCGAAAGAAGCGAGTTTTTGTTGTCCCCGGTTGACTCCGATTCCCCCGAAAGAACGACAGGTGGGGTGTGGGAGCATTGACTGCAGTGAGATCGCCGGCCCTTCGCCCCCCCAAACCGCAAAGTGCCCGGAATGATGAGCGATTGGCCACGCTGGTGCCTCGGGTGCTCGCGGGGGAGGAACGGGCGGTCCGCGAGCTCTTTCTTCTCCTGACGCCGTCGCTCCTTCGCGTGGCGCGCGGCGTGCTCGGCCGCGACCACCCAGACGTGGAGGACGTGGTCCAAGATGCTCTCGTTCGCGTACTTCGCGCCCTTCCATCGTTTCGTGGCGAAGGCGGAATCCGACACTTCGCATGTCGTATCGCGGTGCGGGCAACCTCGGACTTTGTCCGCCGGCGAAGAAACCAGCCGTTTCTATCGCTGGACTCGGAGGCGCTCGAAGCGACTCCGGTGCCCGATGCGGCCGAAGCCAGACGACGGAAGCTCCTCATGGAGCTCCTGCTCCAGGAGATCTCCGAGAACCAGGCGGAGACTCTGATCATGCGCGCGGTGTTGGGCTATTCGATCGAGGAGATCGCAGAGGCGACCGGTGCCCCCATGAACACCGTTCGAAGTCGGCTCCGACTCTCGAAAGACGCGATTCGACGCCGAGTCGAGTCGGATCCTGGGATGTCAGAGCTACTCAAGGGCGGAAGGGGAGGGCGATGAGTTCGGAGTTTCACCTTGAGGGCCTGCATGAGCGGGTGTTGGCAGGAGAGACGCTCAGCGCGGAAGAACATCGTCGGCTTGAAGCCCACGTCGCGGGCTGTCCGGCGTGCCAGATCCAGCGGATGCTCACCGAAGCGGCCGAGCCTCAGGAAGGGGATGACATCCTTGCGGCGTCCCTGGTGGAAGGTGCGATCGCTCGGGTTCGGCCCGATCTCGCGGTGGCTCAGACCGAAGCGAAGGAGAAGCCTCGAACGTCGAAGCGCGTGGTGGCGAGCGTGCTGGCGGCGGCGGTTTTCTTCGGCAGCGGAGTGGCCGCCGCGTTCGTCGTTCCCGAACTCGTCGAGTGGGTGGGCGAGGCCGGGGTGGACCCCTCCAATGCGACGACCCCGAAGAATCGGAGCGGTCCGGAGGTGTTGCGGCCCGAGGTGGCCGTCCCCGAACCGGCCGAGCCCGAGGGCCACGGTTCGCCCAATGGTGGAGAGGACCCTTCGGAAGATGTGCCGACCACTCCGGACGTCCGTGAGGTGCCGTCCGCCGACACGCTCCTTGAGCGGGCGACGGTTGCGCGTCGCTCCGGACAGGCCCGGCGGGCCGCGCAGCTCTATCGGACGCTCCAGCAGCACCACCCCGCGTCGTCGGAAGCCGGCGTGTCGAGGGTGAGCCTCGGTCGACTGTATCTGGACCGACTCTCCAATCCGCGGGGTGCCCTCGGTCAGTTCGATGCCTACCTTCGAAGTCACCGACGGGGAGCGTTGGCGGAAGAAGCGCGCGTCGGCCGCGCGATGGCGCTTCAGCGTCTTGGGGGCGGCCCGCACGAAGCGGCGGCTTGGCGACAGCTTTTGGAGTTCCACCCGGCGTCGGTGCACGGGGCACGCGCTCGGACCCGGCTGGCTGAGCTCGAAGGGACCGAGCCCCATTAGACGCTACGATCCGAACCTGTGAGCAAGTCTCCTTCGACGATCCGGTGCGCGAGGAGCTGCCTCCTGCTCGCCTTCGGCGTGATGGGCTGGCCTTGGGTGGCTCGCGGCCAGGCTCCAGGGAACGATCTCGGCGCCCGAGTACTGGTGAACGTGGTCGGGGTGGCGTCGGAGGAACAAGAGGAGACGAGGCTGACCCTCGCGTCGTTGCTTTCGTCGGCGGACGTCGAAGTGGAGGCGGAGGCGGCCATCGAAATCGACTACGAGGCCGCGCTGACCTATGGAGATCGGAGGTACGTCGCGGCGATTTGGCTCGATCTTCATCCGGACACCCCGCGCCTCTTGCTCGCAGATCCGAAGGCCGGACGCGTCCTGTTTCGGCGACTGGAGCCCGGTACGGCGTCGGTGGTTCGAGAGCAGGCTTGCCAGATCGTTCACTCGTCGGTGGAAGCTCTGCTCGGGGGCCACGAAGTGGGGGCGACGCGCGCCGAGGCTCGGACCGAGCTTGGGCTCACGGCACGCGTCGAGCCACCGGTCGCGGAACCATCGCGCGAGACGTCGAGCGTGCAACCAACGACGGACGAACCACCAGCAGTCGCCCTCGGAGCGTTTGCTGGCTATCGCGGCGCTCTCGGGGATGAACATCTCCGTTTTTTTCACGGGCCGTCTTTGTCGGGCCGGATCGTTGTTCCGCTCGGCGGGGGCGACCTTTCGGTGCAGACGGGGGTCGAGGCGCAGGCGCTCCTCCCTCTCGAAGTGCCCTCGGCACCGGTCGGGGTCCGGTTGGTCGGAGGTGCAGCCCGGCTGCGTCTCGGGGTCGGGTGGATGTTCCGACCGGTGTCCTTTTCGCTGTTCGGCACCGCCAGTCTGGAGGTGGTTCATGCCACGCCGCGGGTCGACGACGAATCGATGCTCGTGACCGATCCCGCGTTTACCGATGTGCTGCCGGTGGTGGGGCTGGAGCTCCGGGTCTCGTTCATTCTCACCGGCCGTCTGCGAGTGGAGATCGCGGCGGGGCTCGACATAAAGATCCGCCGCTTCAACTACGTCGTCGACCAGCGCAACGAGTCGACCTCGGTGTTGAACCTCTCTCGCGTTCAGCTCGCGGTGGCGCTGGGGGTGGGGTGGCTGTAGGGGGTGGGGTGGCTGTAGGAGCCTGCGTACCTGATTTGAGTTTTTTTGGCGATCACTGACTCGAATCGCGGGGCGTCGACGACTGGCGTGTGGAAACGCTGGATGAAACCGATTCTCTCTCGTCGCAATCTTCTCACCACCGGCGCCCTCGGAGTTGGGGGTTGGCTCTTTCAACCTCTGTTGCGTCAGCTCACGCAGGACGTCCACGGGCAGTCCATGTCGGGGAAGCGCTTCGTGTTCTACGTCAATCGCCTCGGCGTAGAAGAAGAATACCGTCCGACCGCGGCGGGCGGTTCGATCGAGCTCGGGGCCTGGGCGCCGCTTGCGCCCTATCTCGACGAGCTGACCATCGTCAACCACATGTACTGCCCGTTTAATCTTCACCTTCACGGAAGTTCGTGGTTCGCCTCAGGGCTCGCGGAAGTGGACGATGCGCCGGGCGGCCCCACCTTCGACCGATACCTTGCCCGGACCATCGGCGCCGACACGCCCATCCGTTCGCTAAACATCGCGGCCTATCAAGACCGGCGGAGCTATCTGACCGTGAGTGCCGACGGTCTCGGCACCCCGTTTCCCTCCGACGGCGCGGAGCACGCCTACGCTCGCGTGTTTGGTGGAGCCGACAACGACGATGCCCAGCGCGAGGTCATGGCCCGCCTGCGCCGGGATCTCAGCGTGCTCGATTTCGCGGTGGACGACATTCACCACCTCCGGACCCGGCTTGGCAGCCTGGAGCGGGCTCGCCTCGACCAGTACGCGACGTCGATTCGAGAGCTGGAGATGCAGCTCCAGCGGGTCAACGCGGCACGAGGCGCGTGCGAGGCTCCGGCGGCGCCCGATCCTGAGGTCATCGGCGCGTCCCGAGACGATCGTCGGCAGGAGCGAATCGGCGCGTCGATCGAAGTCCTTACCCACGCGATGACCTGCGGGTTTACTCGCGTGGGTACCTTCTACGTTCCTTCCCAAGCCCTGCCGTTTCTTGGCGAGGACGGGGAGATCGGCGACCACCAGATGTGGCACGGCGCGGGAACCCCAGCGAAGCGAACTATCTGGTACCGCACCCAGGCCGAGCAGATCGCGGCGATCTGGGAGGTCTTCAAAAACACGCCGGAGGGCGATGGCACGATGGCGGACAACACCATCCTTTTGTGGATGAACGAGGCGGGTGGCCGGCACCACAACGGTTCCTACGGGTACTGGGCGATGGTGCTTGGCACCATGAGTCCGCTTTCCGGTCCCCGGGTTGTCGAGTTGCCGATGAGTGAAGTCACCGCGGGAGATGTGCGACGCACGCTCGCGGGGGGATCGTCTCGGGCCCCTGACATCGGCGATAGCGCCCCCGTCCACGCCGTCAACGACCTATTCGTTACCTTAGGACAGCTTCTCGGGGCGGGGACCACAGAGTTCGGGGATTCGCGCCTCGTAAGAGGTCCGTTGCCCCTCGCTTAGCCACCGCCTTCCGGGTGGGAAAGGAACTGGATGTTGAACGACTCGCGGAACACGCGGAGGCGAAAGGCACTGCTGCGTCGGCGCACTTTCCTGCGTGGCCTTGGTGGCAGCGCCATACTGCTGCCGACATTTGCCTCGGCGCCTTTTTGGAGCATGCCCTCGGCGAGCGGCCAGCCCGCGTCGATCAAACGCGTGGTGTACATCACCCAGCCGTTTGGGACGATTGGCGAGCTCTTCTTTCCTCCCGAGCCCGGCCAGCCCATGCCGACGTGGACTCCACCGTACTGGGAGCCTCGGGCCCGCAAGCGTCACTCGTTCAGCGGCGAAGCTCCGGCGGTGTTCGATGCGCCTCGCTTCGACACCCTGGCGCTGAGCCCGCTCGTGCCGCACGCCGGTCGAACCATCGTGCTCGAGAATCTCAATAACCTCGGTGGCGGGCACGACAGGTTCGCCTCTCTTCTGACCGGGGATAGCGAGAACCGGCCCCGAACCCCGAGCATCGACATCCTTTTGGGCCGCGAACGGGGCAGCGACACCCTCCATCCCTCGATGCAGCTCAGCCTTCAGGGCCAGGGTCACAACACCTATTCGTACACCAGCTGGCAGGGCAACGGGAGCACCGCGCCGGCAGAACGGGACACGCTCCGCATCTTCAACGATGTGTTCGGTGGCGTCGGCGGCGACAGCGAGGCGATGAATCGTGTCCGCGAGGACGAACGGTCGATTCTCGATGGAGCGCTCCGGCAGGCGTCCGACCTTCGCGACCGGCTGGGTTCGGAAGATCGCCGTCGCCTCGAGCTCTACCTCGATTCGCTGCGGCAGGCGGAGATGCGGCTCGACGCGTCGTTCTCGATGTCCTG
>JBCCZL010000457.1:0-8311 GCA_039187775.1 Myxococcota bacterium | reverse complement strand
ATGAGTACCGAATCCGCACCCGACCCCGATCGTCTGTCCGGGGTGACCTTGGCCCTTCGCGAGAGCTTCGCCGAAGAAGAAGGAAAGGCTCCGGACCTCGGGGCGATGCTTGCCGAGATCAAGGGCAAGGTGGACAAAGAGCGCGGCGTCCTTGCGTGGCTTCGCTCCCGACCGACCTGGCTCCGGGGCCTGATCGCGGTATCGGTGTTGGCGCTCTATCCGATCTTGGACGTCGTCCTTCGGCCTCGTCCCGATCTGGAGGTCTACCCCGCCGAGCGGCTGTGGATGACCTTTGCCGCCCTGGGTTTGGTGGGCTTCGCGGTGGCACTTTCGAGCCTCCGGCCCCTCCATCGTCCCCCCCTTCCCAAGGCTCTGCGCTGGAGCCTCCTGGCTGCGGCGGTCCTCGTCCCCATCATTGTCGCCGCTCTTCCCCAGGCCCACGCGGCCCATCCGGCGGCGATCGGCGGCGTGGGTAGCGAGCTCATTCCCAAGGCGGGCACCTGCTTTTCCTTCGGGGCGGTCGTGGCCCTCCCCCTGTTCTTTCTGATCCGCGCCCTCGATCGCGGCACCAGCACGCTCGCGATCGTGCTCGGCGCGGGAGCGGCGGGGGTCGGCGCCAATCTTCTGCTTCAGAACCACTGCTGCATTACCCACCCGAGCCATCTGCTGGTGGGCCACGCGTCCATCGCGGTCCTGTATGTCGGCATCGCACTCATCGCGGTGACGTTCCGGCGCAAGGGCTGACCTGCATTTAGACGCCGTCGCGAGAGTGTGAGGAAGCGCTCACCTAAGCGCACACTTCGGTGCACTTTGCGCTATGTGCGGCCACGCGCCGGGCAGGCTCCAACCTTGGAGGGGAGGAATCGTGACCCGGGGCGTAGAAGCCGGTAGCGCGTTGCGCATTGGCACTCTGCCTCCTTCGCTCCCAGTGGGGCCGGGGATGCAACTTCGACTCCGCGGGTATCGAGACGCCGCGAACATATTGGAGGAAACGTACATGAACGTCCGCAAGACCCCCTGGATCATGATGCTCGCACTCGGCTGTGTGGCCTGGAGCAGCACCGCTTTCGCACAGGACTGGGGAACCGATCCGGAGGGCGGCGACTGGGAAGCGCCCCCGCCCCAGCAGACGGCCCCCCCGCCCCAGCAGACGGCGCCCCCGCCCCAGCAGACCCCGCCTCCGCAGGCTCCGCCGCCCCAGCAGAACAACTGGACCGGACAGCAGCAGCCGCAGAACACGATCGACAATGAGCCGCCCCCCGGATTCAGCGAAGCCAATGAGAGCAGCGGCGATGACGGTGGCAGCGACCACCAGCGCGTGGTCGGCCGCGTGGGTATCGGTTGGTTCGGCATTCAGCAGGTCGCTTACCCTGCCGCCTCCCTCGCCGCCCCCACCACGATGGCGTTCGATCCGTCCGGCGAAGCGCCGGCGGGCACCGCACCGGTGTCCGGCAATGTCGGCTTCCTCAGCTTGCCCACGATCGGAGCCCGGATTTGGCTCAGCGAGATGATCGGCATCGACGCTGCCCTCGGCTTTCACTTCTCTTCGGGAAGTGACGAGGTCGACTCGATTCCCGGTGACGTGGTCGGCACCGACACTCCAACGACGACCGCGTTTCTTCTCCACGCCGGTCTCCCCCTCGCGTTCTTCCACCAGGGCCACTACAAGTTCCTGCTCATCCCGGAGATCGAGCTCGGCTTCGCCACCGGCGATGACGGTGGAAGCACCAACCTGAGCGGCTTCACCTTCACCGTGGGAGCCCGCGCGGGAACGGAAATCCACTTCGGCTTCATCGGACTGCCGTTCCTTGCCCTCCAGGCGAGTGTCGGCCTCAAGCTCCAGTTCGTGAGCACCAGCGTCGACGCGTGCCCCACGGGGAACTGCTCAGACCAGAACATCATCACGAGCGGCAACAACTTCTCGCTTCAGACCCTCGACTTCAACGAGCCCTGGGACATCTTCACGGGCAACGTCGCGGCGATTTACTACTTCTAGTCACTCCCCCCGAAACACGCCGAGCGCTTGGCCATACTGGCTCAACGCTCGGCGTTTTCAATTCCGTCGGCCCGATCCGAGAGATCGGGCATCACGCTCACCCCGCGGACCGCTTGACACCAGAAGAAAAGCCGCGCAAATCGCCGAGATGAAGAGCGCCTTCAGTCACCCTTACGCCGACTTCATCGAGCGGGTGCAAAAGCCTGCCCAGTACCTCGGTGGCGAAGGTGGACAGGTCCAAAAAGACTGGGACGCGACGGCGGGCCGGATGTGCCTGGCCTTCCCCGATCTCTACGAAGTCGGGATGAGCCACCTCGGCTACAAGATTCTCTACGGCATCCTGAACCGCAGCTCCGACCTCCTTGCGGAGCGAGCCTACGCGCCGTGGGGCGACATGGAGCGCGAGCTCCGCGCCCACCGCGTGCCGCTCCTCTCCCTCGAGTCGGCACGACCGCTTCGAGACTTCGATGTCGTCGGGTTTTCCCTTCAGTTCGAGCTCACCTTCACCAACGTGCTCCTCATGCTCGACCTTGCGGGGATCCCGCTCCGTCAGCGCGACAGGAGCGAGGAGGACCCGCTGATCGTGGCCGGCGGACCGGTCGCCACGCATGCCGAGCCTCTCGCCGCGTTCGTGGATTGCTTTCTGATCGGAGATGGGGAGGAGCGAACCCCCGAGCTTCTTCGCACCTGGGTCCGGCTCCGGGAGGAGGGACGGTCGCGAGCGGAGCGGCTTCACGCGATCGCATCGCTCGACGGCATCTACGTTCCGAGCCTCTACCAAACGGCGCCGGAGCCCGAGACGGGAGTCGAAGTCGTCGAGGCGCCAACCGACCCCGCCCTTCCCTTTCCCGTCCAGCGGACCTTTCTTCCGAACCTCCACGACCACCCGTTCCCCCACGATGGGCCGGTCGCCGCCACCGAGACGATCTTCGACCGGGTCTCCGTCGAGATCGCCCGCGGTTGCACCGAAGGCTGTCGCTTCTGCCAGGCGGGGATGATCTATCGACCGGTCCGGGAGCGAAAGCCCGAGGACATCCTCACCACGATCCGCCGCGCCGTCGACGAAGGCGGCTACGACGAGGCATCGCTCACCTCGCTTTCGACCGCCGACTACTCTGCGGTGAGCCCGCTCGTGCGCAATGTCATGGAGGACCTGGAGGGCGACCGAGTCTCGCTCTCGGTGAGCTCTCTTCGGGCGTATGGACTGAGCGAAGACGTCCTCGACGAGATGAAAAAGACCCGGGCGACCGGCCTCACGTTTGCACCGGAGGCGGGAACCCAGCGCATGCGCGACGTGGTGAACAAGAACGTGACCGAGGCTCAGCTCATGGAGACCGCCGAGCGCGTGTTCTCCCGCGGCTGGCAGAAGATGAAGCTCTACTTCATGATCGGTCTTCCCACCGAGGAAGAAGACGACGTCCGAGGGATCGTTCAAACCGGAACTCGGGCCCTCGAAGTCGGCCAGAAGATCCAGGGCAAGCGAAGCCCCAAGGTCACCGTGAGCGTCTCGACCCACGTTCCCAAACCCCACACGCCGTTTCAGTGGTGCGCGATGGACGACTACGGAACGATTCTCGAAAAGCAGCGAATGTTGAAGGACGAGGCTCGCCGCAGCCAGGACCGAAAGAGCCCCGTCAAGCTCCGGATGCACGACTCGCGCGGCTCATGGCTCGAAGGCGTGCTCGCGCGGGGCGACCGTACCCTCGGCGACGTCATCGAAACCGCCTACCAGAACGGTGCACGATTCGATTCGTGGGAGGAGCACCTCGACCTCGACACGTGGCGCGCGGCGTTTGAGACGCACGGGGTCTCGCCCGACAAGTTCCTCGGGACCATTCCGCTGAGCGCCCGCCTGCCATGGGACCACATCGACGTGGGCCTCGAAGACGGGTTCCTCGTGCGCGAGTATCGGAAGGCGCTCCGGAACCGGCTAAGCCCGCCCTGTGGCAAGGCCGCGGGGGCGTTTGTCCACCACACGAATGTCGAGGACGCACTTGCCGATAGCCGTCGTCTGGTCTGCTACGACTGCGGCATCGCGTGCAACCTCACCGAGATGCAAGGCGAACGGCTCACCCACCTTCGAACCCTCAAGGCGGCAACGCCGCTTCCCGCCAAAGAGAAAGTGATCACCACCCCGCGAGAACGGCAGAAGCGGGTGGTGGCAGATCAGGGACCGATCCGGAGACTCCGGCTATCGTTTCGGCGGCTTGGTCCGGTGGTCTTCAGTTCGCACCTCGACATGGTGCGGCTTCTTCCGCGGGTATTTCGCCGCGCCGGGCTCCCCGTGTTTTACACCGAGGGCTTTCACCCCAAGCCGGCCATGACCTTCGCTCCCTCGCTTCGCTTGGGCACTGCGAGCCTCGCCGAGGCGTTGGACTTGAAGCTTCGCGCCCGCGATCTCGGCGACCTCTCGGCGGACACGATCCTCGGGCGCCTGAACGAAGCGAGCTTTACGGGCGTGGAGTTCGCCCGGGCGGCGTTCCTGGGGGATACCGACCGAGCGCTCAGTCGAGTAGTGAACGAAGTCGAGTACGTGGCGGCGATTCCTAATGATGTATTGGCGAGCGTCGAGCTCTTTGACCCATCGAAGCTTCAGTCGTTCTTCGACCTTCGGCGAAGCCAGCCGCTGGCCGTCCGACGGGAGATCAAAGGCATTGGAAAGCGGGTCGACGTATCGGCGTTTCTCATCGACATTCGGGCGGGGGACGGTGACGCTGAGCTTCGGGCGGCCGGGGTGTTCGGAGACCGGACCCCAGTACGCATTCGCATCGGCTTCTTGCCGAAGGGGAGCGCCCGCCCTGCCGAAGTGATCGAGGCACTCTTCCAACGCGATGACATCGCCCCCCGGATGGTGCGGACCGGTCTCTTCCACACCCACGAGGATGCGTCGAAGCGGATCGATATCTTCGACCTCGAAGGCCTTCGGGCAGCCAAGCGAAAGGCCGTCCCGCCCGCCGAAGAGCAACCCGCCCCGTGAGCGACCGGGCTGACGTCCTCAAGAGCCTGGTACGGCAGGGATTGTCCCGCGCTGGAAACGCGGTGCGGAAGATCGGCCCGCTCGAGCGCGCGCGCCAGGCGATGCGGGAGATGGTGGACAGCCGCGCCATTATCGACGAAGCCACCATTGCGGCGGAAGTCGCCTACGTGTCGAGCGTTGAGTCGGTGAGCATTCGCCTTCGCGACGGGGCGCTTCGTTTCGAGGCGATCCTCGACGGCGGCGATGAGCTTCCGCTCAGCCTCTTTCCGACCGGCGCCCTATTCGCGCCGAGGGGCGCCAAAGAAATTCGCTTTCGCGTCGAGCCCGACCGGGCGGTCGACCGGAGCGCCACGTCGGATATCGCAGGGGCTGTGGGCGCGTTGGTCGCGCGCCGGCTCTGGGGACCCTTTCTACGCGATGCCACCGCAGGAGAGCGAGCTCTCGTCGACCGACGCGGCGCGGAACTGACGATGGATCTTCGCACGGTTCCCTCGGTCCGAAAGCTCGAGCAGCGAAGCAAGCGAGCGTTGATGCTCGACGTGTTCGACCTTCGATCCCTCGGTGTAGAAAACGGGAAGCTCGTGCTGTCGATCGGTCTCCCGGTCAGCCGGTTCGGCTGACGATTTCGCTCCGCTCGAGAAGCGCGAGCACTTCCCCGGCACTTTCCTCGACATCCTTCGAACCGTCCCCGATCCGAAGCGCTGGCGCCGTGGGCGCCTCGTAGGGTGCACTGATTCCCGTGAAGTGCGGGATCTCGCCCGCCCGGGCTCTCCGATAGAGTCCCTTGGGATCGCGCGCCTCGCAGACTTCGAGCGGAGTCGCGACGTGCACTTCGAAGAACCCGTTCGGGGGATAGAGCGAGCGCACCCGGGCTCGGTCCGCCGCGTAGGGTGAGACGAATGCCCCAAGCACCACCACCCCCGCATCGAAAAACAGGCGCGAAACTTCGCCGATCCGGCGGATGTTCTCCTCGCGGTCGGCGGGGGCGAAGCCAAGATCGTGGTTGAGGCCGTGGCGCAGATTGTCGCCGTCGAGAACGTAAGCCACGACCCCCCGCTCGACGAGCCTTCGCTCCACCCGGCGCGCCACGGTGCTCTTTCCCGACGCCGAAAGCCCAGTCAGCCACACACACGCGGGGGCGTGACCGAAGCGCGCCTGCCGATCCGCAGCGCTCACTTCGCCGGCATGCCACGTCACATTCGTTGCCTTGGGTTCGCGGTTCGTCATCGGGCGATCTCGTCGGGATCCTCGGATGGGACTCGCCGAACGGACTCCCCCGCCGGATGGTGGGAAAGGTACGCTTCGGCCAGGGCCTCTACGGTGCGCGGAGAGCACCCTTCGACCTTGTTGCTAACCGTCATATAGATGGGGTAGTCGCTCTTGACCGCGACGTCCATGAGCGCAACCGCCTCGCGCCGCATTCGAGGCTGTGGGTCGGCGATCCGATCGAAGGGCGCGAACGCGACTTTCTGATCCTCATAGTCTCGCCCTGGAGGAATGAGGAGGCGCGCCACCACAAACGGACCCACGAGCGCCCCCGGCAGCTCGAGCTGCTCGCCGATCGTGGGCATCCGGCCCCAATGGTTGAACACGTGGGTCGCGCGATGGGACCGGAGAACGGCGAAGTAGTCTTCGGTCAGGAGCCCCGGTTCTCGAAGCTCCACCGAGATCTTGAGATGCTTCGATGCGGCGCCAAGAAACGCGTCGAGCCGATCGACAAACGCCTCCGACTCGGCGGGCCCAGGCGCGGGCGCGACTTCGACGACCAGGGGCCCTGCGCGATCGCGAAGACCGCGAAGCCAAGGGTCCGCCACCTGCCGCTCGAACACCTTCGAGTCGAGGAACTCCGGATTGGGGAGACCGGCTCGGTCCCCATAACGCGGGTGGTTCGGAAAGCGGCGCATCGTGAGTTCGGACCACACCTTGCCGATGCACTCGAACCCGTCGGGAAGCTGACGCCGATAGTGGTCGAAGTCTTCCTCGGCGACCGGCGCGTAATACGACCGGTCGATTCCCACGGTTCGAAAGAGCGGATATCGCCCATACTCGGCCAGGCTCTCGTGGAGGAACTGCTTTTGGCTTCGATATCGGCGCCGATAGACGATTCCTTTCCAGCCAGGAAAGGTCCAGCTCGAGGTGCCGAGGCGAATTCCCGTCGGGAGGGCGGCCGAGAGCGCGCGAAGATGGGGCGGGTACTCGGCCGGAGCTTCCGCGCCGGGGGCGCCAAAGAGATCGAGCTGGTCTCGCTCTCTCATTCCTGCCCTCGAATGAACCGGTTCACCGCACGGTTGTGGTCATCGAGGTTCTCGCTGAACACGTGCCGCCCTCCTCCTCGCGCCACGAAGTAGAGATACGCGTGTTCCGCCGGTACGAGCACCGCCCGAAGCGACGCAAGACCC
Organism: Myxococcota bacterium; assembly: GCA_039187775.1. Taxonomy (GTDB): domain Bacteria; phylum Myxococcota_A; class Polyangia; order Polyangiales; family JBCCZL01; genus JBCCZL01. The sequence goes on along the minus strand of JBCCZL010000457.1, from coordinate 939 downwards.
GGATTCGCAATAGGCCCCGGGGGAAGTCCCTCGTGGCGATAGGTGTTGTACGGGTTCTGCCGGTCCTGAAGCATGTTCCGACTGATCCGACCTTCGTAGTTTCGGCACGGCTCGGACACGTCCGGCGCATGGAGGCACCCGTAACTCACCGTGGGGTCGGCCTGAAGGCGCTTCGGTCGAAAGGTCTCGAAGCGAAGCCGGTTCAAAAACACGCCGGCAATGACGGGACGTTCCTCCGCAACCCCCGCTTCCTTTTCCACGATTGACGCAAGGGTCAGAATCTCCGGCCGACGAAACCCGAGGGTCTCGCCAAGCGCTCGCTCGCCGGCCGGATGCTCGTCATAGAGCGGCTCCACGCGCCGGTGGAACGTCGACACTAGGGTGCGGACCACATGCTCCGGATCCGCGTCGCGATCGAACTCGTAGGTGTCGGGGAAAAGATACCCCTCCGCGCTTTGCCCGGGGATCTCGAGCGCGTCTAGGAGCTCCCGGTCGACGGCGGCGGAGAGGAATGCGTCCTCTTCGCACACCCCCGCTTGGGCAAGTCGTTCCGCGATGGAAAAGCGGTGAAGGCCCTCGGGAAGGGTGACCCGGACTCGGCTCGGCCCGTAGCCTCGCGCGATCTGACTCAGCACATCGGCGGGACTCATCGCATCGGACAACATAACCGAGCCAGTGCGAAGCCGACTCTCCGCCCCCTGAAGCCGAGCGTAGGCAAGGAACACGAACACGCTGTCGATGACCTCGCGCTCGCGAAGCTCCGAACTCAGTTCGGCGAGGCTCGCATTCTCCTCGATGACGAGCTGGACCGTCCGCTCGCTGCCCGGCCGGGCCCGGTGCGGATAGACGAGGAGAAGCCAAATCAGCCCAACGATTGCACCACCCACCACCAAGAGCCCCATCCAAAGGACTCCCGGGTGGCCGGTGGCTGATTTGCTT
>JBCCZL010000456.1:0-8316 GCA_039187775.1 Myxococcota bacterium | reverse complement strand
GGTCTTCGAGGTGCAGTGAAGATGCGCGTCTCGGAGCACGTGACTACCACATCGCTTGGGGGAGCGTCCGGCACGTCGGCATCCGCGTCGGTGGCCGCGTCACCATCCGGGCTGCCCGCGTCAGGAGAGCTGCCAACGATCGGCGCGGTCTTCACTCCACAACCCGCGCCGAGCGCGATCAACGCGAGCACGCCGATGGCGATGCTCGGCCCAGAGCTCAGCTTCGAGCTCAGCTTCGAGGTCGGCATCCCCAACCACTCATCTTGAAGATAGTAAGAAGCACGCATCCGGCCATCCCTGCATCGGAAGATAGGGGTACCATGTAGGACGCACGGAGATACGCAAGTTCCCGCGGGATGTCTTCAGAATTCCGCAAGGCGCGGGGCGCGCGGAAACGGAATGACGTCGCGGATATTCTCCATCCCCGTGGCGTACTGGATGGCGCGTTCGAAGCCGAGGCCAAACCCCGCGTGGGGCACCGTGCCGTAGCGCCGAAGGTCCCGGTACCACCAGTAGCTTTCCTTGGGGAGGTCGAGTTCTTCGAGTCGTCGGTCGAGGACATCGAGCCGCTCTTCGCGCTGGCTGCCCCCGATGATCTCGCCAATGCCGGGAGCAAGAACGTCCATCGCGGCGACCGTTTCGTCGTCGTCGTTGAGGCGCATGTAGAACGCCTTGATCGTCTTCGGGTAGTTGACGACCGCCACGGGCGCGCCGACGACCTCTTCGGTCAGGTAGCGCTCGTGTTCCGACTGGAGGTCGATGCCGAAGCGCACCGGGAATTCGAACTTCTTCTTCGCCTTCTCGAGCCGGCTGACCGCCTCTCGGTACGTCATTCGCTCGAAGCTCGCATCGACGAGCTTTTCGAGCCGGCTCACCGCCTCTTTGTCGATGAACTTGGCAAAGAACGCCATGTCGTCCGCGCGTTCGTTGAGGAGCGCGCGGAATATGTACTTGAGGAAGTCTTCCGCCAACTGCACGTTGTCGTCCAGATCAGCAAACGCGATCTCCGGCTCCACCATCCAGAACTCCGCAAGGTGACGCCGCGTGTTCGAGTTCTCTGCCCGAAACGTCGGACCGAACGTGTAGACCTGGCTCATCGAGAGGCAGTACGCCTCGACGTTGAGCTGACCGGACACGGTGAGGAACGCCTCCTTGCCGAAGAAGTCTTGCTGAAAATCGATCGCACCGTCTTCGGTGCGAGGAAGATTGGCGAGATCGAGGGTCGACACCCGAAAGAGCTCGCCGGCCCCTTCGGCATCGCTCGCCGTGATGATCGGCGTGTGAATCCAGTAGAAGCCGCGCTCGTGATAGAAGCGGTGAATCGCCTGAGCGAGGGCATGGCGAACCCGGGTCACCGCACCGACCACGTTCGTCCGGGGCCGAAGATGCGCAACCTCCCGCAGATACTCCATCGAGTGCCGCTTCGGCTGCATCGGGTAGGTGTCCGGATCCTCGACCCAGCCGACCACTTCGACACCTTCGGCCTGAATCTCGACCGACTGGCCTTTGCCCTGCGACTCGACGAGCTCACCCCGAATCCGGACCGCGCAGCCGGTCGTGAGTTTCTGTACCTCCGACGCGTAGTTTGCAAGCTCGCCTTTGGCCACCACCTGTATCGGCGAAAAGCCGCTGCCGTCATGCACCTGGATGAAGGAGAGGCCGGCTTTCGAGTCCCGTCGCGTCCGGACCCATCCTTCGATCGTGACGGTGGAGCCTACCTTCGCGTCGCCGCGGAGAAGAGAATCAATGCGCTGGGCCATCATGGCCCGGGAATCTACCGCTCAGGCCAGCTCCCTCGCCACCGGAAACCCGCTCGCGAAGGGCGATCCGACCGGTTAGCTCAGGTTTGGGAATGGGAGCTCGCACGCTCCGTTCGCGCCGCACACTTCCAGCACCAGACCCTCCGTGTCGTCCACCGGTCGAAAACCGTCGAAGCTCTCGAGAGTCCGTTCGACGCGCTCGTACGGGCAGGTGCCCTCCTCGATCCCGTCAACGAAGAGAGACTCCCAGCGCTCACCAGGGGGGACGGGCATCCACGCTTGGTCGCTCGCAACGACGAAGGCCGATCCCAGGCCTCGAACGTCCTCGCGGGCGAAGTCCGAGGCGTCGGAAAGCGCCGCATCCAGCACCATCACGTAGCCAATCCCGACCCGAGCGTCAGACACGCAAGGGCACTGCGAGGGATCTTCACAACCGCGGTCGCAGTACTGCACCGATTCGGTCGGCGGCTCCAAGTCGGTCAACGGGATCGTGACTTCCGCCGATTCTGGGTCGAATGCCGCGCGGTAGGCGATGGTTGGCGGGGTTGGGGAGTCGTCCAGCACCTGAATCCACGCTACCACCAGCTGGCCGTCGGGAAGCGGACCGGTGCCGGTGGGAACCAGAGGAAGTCGGAGCTCGGAATTGCAGACAGGGGGGGCGGCGCCCAGAGGGGGTAGATCGTCCTCGACCGGTAGATCCCGATCTTCCGGCGGCGAATCGACGACACTGCTGAAGCAGGCAGAGGCGAAAGGAGCGATGAGAAAAGCGAGGATAAGCAAACGATGAATAGGCATAGATTCATCGTGCGATGTCATCCGATTCGAACCACTCGCGTCGATGAGCGCTCCAACCCTTCGACATTACGGGCTAAGCGCCCTGAAGCGGCGGAACCTCTCGTCACGCCAGGAGCGCGGCTTTCAATCCGAGGGTTTCGCCGCGCGTCCCCGCCCGTGCGGTCAGATCAGGAAACTGGGGCTAGCTGACCGAGGCCGTGGGCACGGATGAAGTTGATGTGGGCTCCTCGGCAGTCGCTCACGTAGCGACACTCCTTGCAGCGGAGCGATTTCACATAGTAATGGTCGTCGATGAAACGGCGCGCGTAGCGGAAGATCTCGAGCTGACCTTGCGCGGTCATCATCGTCGTGTCGAGGACCACCGGCGCCGGTCGGGGCGCGCGGCCGGCGATGCACGGCGGCACGTTTTCCACCGGTTCGCTCCGCTCGGTGACGAAAGCGCGGAGATCCGGGAGGTCCCGTTCCTGGGCATCGGTGAGCCGTTCGTAGTTGGGCTGGCGAAGAACGAGGCGCGGAGACGTCTGGCCCGTCAAGTAGTCGGCGTTCTCGCGGGTCAGCGCGACGATGACCTCGAAATCAGCGTCGAGCGCGAGGAGCATCTCGGCCGCCCGAGGTTGCTCCGCATACACCGAACGGACCTCCACCGCGTCGAAACGCGCCCGTCCTTCCGAGACCAAGGCGTCGATCCCCGAGTAGTCATCGAGCTCGAGCGCCACCGTCGTGATGTGGGGGAATTTCGCGAGCGCGGCTCGTGCGGTGACGAGATCGGGGGCGCGCACGATCGCATGAGCGACCCCGGCATTCCGGGAGAGCTCTTCCGGAGCCACCACCGGCAGCTCGGTCTGACCGAGCACCCGAAGCCGCCGACCCGCACCCTCGCCGAGCGCGGGCGTTGGAGGAGTGCCGCCGTTGGCCTCGCGCTCCGCGGCTTCCTTTTTAGCGCGGCGGGCGCTCGCCGGATCCCCGCCGAACGCTGGGCCAAGCGTCGCCTCGAAGCCTGCGTCGATGCGGACCGCGTCGAAGGTCTGGTCCCGCACCTCGGCGCGCACTTCATCGAGGCGGTCGCAAAGGCGCTCGAGATAACAGTAGCGACAGCGGTCGGGCTCTCGACAGTCGAGGGCCACTCCGCGGGTGAGCAGCCGCTCGTACTCTTCTTTTCGACCCCGGACTTCGTCGTTGAGCTTGTAGGGGTCCTGGATCAGCTCTTCGAAGCCTTCGCAGTGCTCCGGAGGAAACCGATTGAGCCAGATGTGCATATCCGGGCGCTTCGACCAGGCGAAGGCCTTGCGCAGATAGGGTGCAGCCTCCTCGAGGTCGTAGAACAGGGTGTCCCGGCCGTCGCGAAACGCACGACCAAAGGGAATCACCTGGAGCAGGTCGTACTCTTTGACGCCCATGTCGACAAATGTCTCGATGAGCTCCGGAAGCACTTTCACATTTCCCCGGTTCACACAGACGTCGATGTTCACGATCACCCGGCCGTCGTCCAGCGCGTGGCGAAGCCCCTGCACTTCCTGCTCGAAGGCTCCCTTCACACCCACCAGCGCATCGTGAATGCGGGCGTTGGGGCCGTGAATAGAAAAGGTGATCTCCCCAAGACCGGCGTCGATACAGCGGGTGATGAACTTGCGGTACGCAAACATCCGGCCGTTCGTGACGGTCTGGATCTTTCGGTAGCCGGCAAGGCGTCCGAGCTTGATGAAGTCGACGTAGCGCGGGTGGATCGTCGGCTCGCCGCCCGAGAGAATGAGCCGCGTGGCCCCCTTTCGGCGACCGTCGATGATCTGCGCCCGCACCTCGTCGACCGCTCGCATCTCACCGTCGTGGGTGTCCGAATCGAGACAAAAGATGCAGCGGTCGTTGCACTCATAGGTCAGCCGAACCCAGTTCCGCTTGTCATGGGCGGCCTCCTCGTGCTCCTTGACCTTGCCTTTCTGAACGCTCTGTTCGCGCGTCTCTTCCGAGAGCATGCCCTCAGGGTAGCAGTTGCCCGAGGCAACAGACAGAACCAGCCGAACCGATGGAAGCGATAGACAAGCTCAAACGGGAAGCGGCCGCGCGGCTCGACGTTCGCTCCGGATGAACGGGCGAGGCTCTAGAACCGCTCGACCGCGCCATCGCTGAGGGCGACGGTGTAGTTCCGTGTCCCGTCAAGGGTGAGCACCGCATTTTCGGGGCTGAACTCGAGGATCGCTTCGATGGCAAACTCCCGCTCGACGCTGCGTCGGGTGCCCTCCCGAAGGCGGGTCGCGTCGATGTCGAAACGCGCCGTTCCGGAAAGGACCTCGAGCGTTTGGGTGTCGATCTGGATCGCATCGTAGTTCGCCTCGTAGTGGAGCTCGTAGCTGTTCATCCGACCGAAGAAACCTCGCCACTCGGCCGCCACATCGAAGGTCCCATGGCCGTTGAACTCAGCGGTACCGCTCGGCACGCCCGTGAGAGTCCACTGGCCGGCGCGGTCGACCTCCCCACGAAAGTTCGGGAGGGTGAGATTGCCGCTCCAGGCGACCGCCAGGCTGCCACCGTCGGTTTGTGTGCCACAAGCGGACGTGGCTCCACTCGCATCCAAGCAGGACACGGCGTAGCGGTACTCCAACCCGGCGCGAGCGCCGCGATACGACCCCTCCCCCATCGCCGAAAGATCCGCCGGCACCTCGCCCCTCACGACGAGAACCGCATCGCTCATCGAGCCGACATCGCCTCCGCCAGAGCTGTTGGCGACAAGCGACCCGAGACCGGACGCCACTTCGTCGTACTCCGCCTCGGTGGGGCCTTGGCAGGCGACAAGGGTGGGGGTGAAGACGAGCGCGAACAAACACACAAATCGGGATGCAGGCATGGGTTCCTCCTGCCCCTGACCGAGCAGGCTTCGTACCAACCCGATTGACCCCACAGCGACAGGCGAGTGTGCACTTCCGTCCCGAGACCAATGGACCTCAGTGTGCCTCGCGGGGGCGGGTCAGGTGGCCACGCGCGACGCGTTGCGAGGACGGTCATGGACCATACCGCAAGACATTCGGCGTGGCCTTTCCGGCACTCGTTCCCGGCGGATACACCGGCGAGAGCCGGCCGCGACCTTCCGCGCCGGAGTGCTATTCTCTCGAGGTGAGTCCCCAACGAACGCTCTTGATTCATCCTCCGATGAGCATCGCTCGGGACTTTATCGACTACCCTTACATGGCGAACCTCGGAGCGCGACAGCTCGCGGCGGTACTCGAAAGCCACGGTCCAGCGACGCTGGTGGACGCGTTTGCCCTCGCCGGCGCCGGGCTCGAATGGCAGAGCGACGGTCGGGCACGGCTCGGCGCCTCGGTTGACCGCGTGCTCGCGGCGGCGGAGGGCACCTACGACGCTATCGTCTGCACCTACACACCGTTTCACCGACCTCCGTTTCGGGATGATGTCCTCGGCAAACTCCTCGTCGCGCTGCGGGACGCCTACCCGGGCATCCCGATCCTGCTCACCGATGCCTACCAGTCCGGCCAGCACTACGTCGAAGCGCCCGGCGAAGAGGTGCTCCGAAGCTATCCTGAAGTCACCGGCTATCTGAAGTATGAGGCCGAGGCAACACTTCCGACGCTTCTTCGCGAGGGAACGCTCGAAGGCATTTTTCGTGGGGCGAGCCCCGACCTCTCGACGTTGCCGTTTCCCACGTGGGACGAGACCTCGCTCCAGCATTTTGATGCCTTTCGCGCCGCGGTGGTGTCGGGCCTCGGCCGGGGCGCCTGGTCCTTTCCCATCGACGGGCGCACGATCCCTCTCGTGACGAGTCGGGGCTGCCCCTTCCGTTGCACCCACTGCAGCTCCAATCCGGGCCTCGAACCGGGCGAGCCAAAGCGCCAGCGCCGTTACCCCAACGACCGCCTCGACGAGTACCTCGAGACCTTGGTCGGCGAACACCGCGCCACCCGGCTCTTTGTGCTCGATGAGCTGATCAATGTGAACGCCGGCCACTTCGACCGGTTTCTCGCCAAGGTCGCCGAGCTTGGGGTGAAGTTCGAAGTCCCAAACGGGATGCGCGCCGACTACCTCGAGCCCCGGCACTTCGCGCGGATGCGAGGCCGCGTGACCACGGTGAGCGTCAGCGCCGAAAGCGGCTCGAAACGTGTCCTCGACGAGGTCGTGCAAAAGCAGCTGGAGCTCCGCCACATCCAGGCGGCGGCCGAGAACGCCCATCGGGCGGGAGTCTCCCTCCTGATCCACTTCATGATCGGGCTGCCCGGCGAGACGGCCCGCGAGGTCAACGAAACCCTGGACCTGGCCCTCGACCTTTGGGACCGGTACCGCGCCTTTCCCGCGGTGCAGTTTGCCACGCCGCTCCCGGGAACCGGCCTCGCCGCCGGTCGAACCCTCCCGGTGGTGGAAGATTGGGGCCCCTATTTCCAGAAGGCACCGAGCCAGCCCGGCGCAACGGTGTCCGAGGACGAGCTTCGACGGTTCCGGGCAACCTTCGAGCAACGCCTTCAGGCATCGATGGGACCAGAGAAGCTCATCATGAACGTGACCTACGTCTGCAATAACCACTGTACGTTCTGCGCGGTGGGAACGCGGACCCAGGTCGACGGCCACCCGCCACGGCAGCGCGATCATCTCCTCAAGTACCGGCGCCACGGCGTCACCATGGTGGACTTCGACGGCGGCGAGCCCACCCTGAACCCCGAGCTCGTCCCCTTGATTCGTTACGCTCGAAAGCTCGGTTATGAGCGGATCAACGTGACGACCAACGGACGCCTTTGCGCGTATCCGGACTACGCCAAGAAGCTCGTCACCAGCGGTCTCACCACCCTGCTCTTCAGCGTGCACGGGCCCAATGCGCGGATCCACGCCCAGCAGGTCGGCGTCAAAGAAGCGTTCGAGCAGACGACCACCGGGATTCGAAACTGCGTCGCCGCGGCGCCCCCCGAGGTCGAGCTCGGAATGAACATCACCGTGACCAAGGGGAACTACCGGCTCCTCGACGAGGTGGCCGAACTCGCGCTGAGCCTTGGGCTCCCCTGGCTCAATATCCAGTTTCTCACGCCGTTTGGTCGCGCGACCAAATGGGTCGCTCCGGACACCGGCGAGGCGGCTCGGATCGCGATGCGCACCATCGACCGCTACCGCGATCGGATGAAGTTCCAGGTGATCAATCTCCCCTTCTGCTTCATGCCCGGGTACGAGGAGTTCGTGACTGGCGACCTCGGCAAGCTGTCGAGGCACATGGTGTTCGTGAACAACGAGACGGTGAACCTCGCCGACTACCTAGCCGAACGACGGGTGCGAAAAGAAGTCTGTGAAAGCTGTCCCCACCGCTGCTTCTGCGGAGGCTTCTACGAACTGGAAGATGTCCCCGAGCCCGAATGGGTGGTCAGCGAAGAAGCGCTCCTCGCTCGCGTGCGCCCCGAGCTCTTGGGCTAGACCGATGCGGGCTAGCGCCCGGCCCCTCCACTCGTGAGCGGGAAGCGGGTCCGGGGGCCAGGACTCAAGGTCGTCGACAGTGGGACCTCTGCCGATTGGCTGCGTGAAATTGTTTTTTGTTTATTTTTTAAATCGTTAACTTGTTTTTTTAAAGTTCCTACCTATGTTGAGGATTGAGCCAACCAAGGAGTCCTCAATGAACGCTATTGCCGAAGCCCGAGACGTCGTTTCGGGCGCCACAATTCACGACTTCAAGAACAACGAAGTCACCCGCGCATCGCCGATGTTCAGTGTTCGCACCGCGGGCGCCGGTCCCCTTCAGATCGAGGGCCGGGCGATCCTCCGGGCGAGTCCTCAGGAACTG
>JBCCZL010000455.1:0-8328 GCA_039187775.1 Myxococcota bacterium | reverse complement strand
TTCCAGGTTCGCCCTCGAATACCCACCGCTCCGCGTCAGCGACGGCTTCTCCCGGCCCCACGATGCTCTCCGGGGCGAGTGTGCTCGCGTGGGTGAGGAGAGAACGAACCTGGGTCCGAATCTCTTCGTTCAACTCTTCCGGGGCGACAAGCTCGGTCGCTTGGTCGAGCTCGATCTCGGCGATCTCCAGGGCCGCCGCTCGATCGTCCGGGTCTGCCTCGAGGAGGCGTTCAAACATGCCGAGGGCCGCTTCCGTTTGACCGAGTTCGCGGTGGGCAACGCCCAAGGGCATCATGAGATCCGTCCGGGTCATGTCGATCTCTTGGGCGCGCTGGAGATCCGCTCGGGCCGGCTCCCAGGACTCCTGGGCAAAGTGACTCTGCCCTCGAATCGCCCGCGCTTCGGCGGTCTCCTGGAGCGCAAGCGCGGCGGACGCTGCATCGATCGCCGCAGGAAAGTTCGCCTGCCCGAACTGCACGTTGGCCAACTCTCGATGCGCGCCCTCGAGGCGCGGGTTGAGCCCGATCGCTTCCTGCAAAAGCGCGATCGCTTCGGAGGGAGCTGACGCGGTAAGCGCACTCGCATAGAGCTCGTCCGCTCTTTCCGCATTGGACTTGCACCCCCCGAGCAGGGCGACGCTCAACACCAGGCTCGGTATCAGGCAGATGGAATCTCTTCGCATGCGCTCCCTCCGGTCCGGTGGAGTTAGGGGTTCCCCATATTCGAAAGCCGGCCGTAGCTTGCCGTGCCGCGGCTGTCCGTTCTGTTCAAGCGTCTCACGCCTTGGCCCTCAACATCTTACAAGGGCACGTTTTCGAAGTTCAGGTCCGTCAGCCCCATGTCGCCCAGAGCATCGGCAAAAGCTTCCGAGTCACTCGTCAGGACGTCCAGAAGGAGCTGTTCTGCAGTTTGTTGGGCGGACCGCGCCTGCTCTAGCTGGCGAGCCGCAACCTGCTCCTCGACGGATTGAAGAGCTTCTTCCACTTCCGCCCAACGTTGCTGCACCTGGTCGTCCGCCTCCGGCTCGAGCGCCCAACGCTCTGAACCGCCAGGGACGTCCTCCGATTCGACGACGTCACGCGGAGCCAGACCTTGTGCTCGCCTCAACGCCGTCCGGACGTCGAGAAAGGGAGCGTCCGAGGTAAGAAGCGCATTGGCCTGTTCCAGCTGGAGCTCGACGAGCTCGAGCGCCGCCGCCCGATCTTCGGGATCAGCCTGAAGGGCTCGCTCGAACGTGCGAAGCGCCTCCTCGGGTTGGCCGAGGTGCCGCTGCGCGATGCCGAGCGGCGTCGCAAGGTCGGTCCGGGTCATGTCGATCTCTTCCGCGCGCGCAAGGTCTTCGTGCGCCGCATCCCAGTTCTGCTGGGCAACGTGACTCTGCCCTCGAATCGCGCGCGCTTCGGCGGTCTCCTGAATCGCGAGGGCGGCCGACGCCGCATCGATCGCGGCCGGAAAGTTCGCCTGCCCAAACTGCACGTTGGCCAGCTCTCGATGCGCACCCTCGAGGCGCGGGTTGAGCCCGATCGCTTCCTGCAGCAAGGCGATCGCCTGGGAGGGTGCCGACGCGGTGAGCGCGCTCGCATAGAGCTCGTCCGCTTTTTCCGCATTGGACTTGCACCCACCAACGACCGCGAGTGCCAACAGGACCAAGACGATGAGTCTTTGCATACTGTCCTCCAAGAAGGTCGCTCGGGCGCTACTCCACCGTTGCGCCCATATCGACGAGCCGACCGCGACTGGCCTCCGCCTCGACGACACTTCCCACACCTTCGGCAGTTTGTAGAATCTCGGCCGCGGTAATCGTGTCGAGGAGGCCGTCGTTCGCGCTCGCGGGATTGCGGACCACTCCGTCACTAAGGGTGTCGGCCAGTCCGGAGTCTCCGCCGAGCGCTTCTAGAATAAGGCGCTCGACGCGCTCTTGATTCTCTCTCGCCGCCTCTTCCCGCGTTGTTTGGCGGGTGTGTTGGCGAGCCGACACCCGCTCTTCGACCGACCGAAGGGTCTCCCCGACCTCCGCCCACCGCCTTTGAACCAGGTCGTCGACATCCGACTCGAGTGCCCAGCGCTCAGCGTCCCCAGCCACCCTGCCCGCCTCGGTAATATCTGCTGGGGATAGAACCTGTGCCCGCCGTAACGCCGTCTCGACCTGCCAGAAAGGAGCGTCTGACGCGAGCAGCTCGTTCGCACGGGCCAGCTGAAGCTCTGCGATCTCGAGCGCCGCGGCACGGTTCTCCCGATCGGCCTCCAGCGCGCGCTCAAAAGACTGGAGCGCTTCCTCGGCGTCGCCGAGCTCTCGGTGAGCCAGACCGAGCGGCATCGCAAGATCGGTTCGGGTGAGGTCGATCTCTTGCGCCCGCACGAGGTCCTGACGGGCCGCTTCCCAGTTTTCTTCGGCGACGTAACCCTGCCCGCGGACGGCTCGCGCCTCCGCGGTCTCTTGAATCGCGAGGGCTCGAGAGGCGGCATCCATGGCGGATGGTACATCACCCTGCTGGAGATGGAGCTCCGCGAGCTCCCGGTGGGCGCGCTCAAGCTGAGGGTTCAACCCGACCGCCTCCCGAAGAAGCGCAATGGCTTCCGCCGGAGCTGAGCCGGTCAACGGAAGGGCACTCGCGTAAAGCGCCTCCGCTCTCTCGGCATCGCTTTGACATCCGGCCGCGAGCGCGAAAACCACCGCTCCCGCCAACCAACGTCTTGGACCGGCCATACTTGGTCTACGACCCGCTCCGCCCAACCTTCCCTCGTCAATGACGGCCAAAGAGCGTTGGCATGTAGTCTTCGGCGATACCCGCCAGCTCGCAGATAGCGATCGCCTCCGCCATGGCACGGTCTGCGCGCCGTCCTGCGGTCGTCCGTTTTCGAAAGAGGCGTCGCGCGACTCGGATGCGAAGCCCCAGTTCGAGTTTGGTCTCGGCCCAGGTCCCAAGGAATGCATGCTCCAGGGACCACACATAGTCCGCGACGAAGTCTCGAAGCATTGCCTCCGGATCGCCGGGTTCGCTTCGAGCCTCCGCTCGGTCGAAGGCGTCGTCCCAAGGGATCGGCGAAGGCTCTTCAGGGTCGCCCCCGAGTTCGCAAAGGAGCGCCCGGCCGAAGTGCACAATCGCCCGCTCTGACCGCGTCGCTCCGGTTTCGATGGCATATTTTTCGGCAAGGGTCCGCGCAGTCGAGGGCATCGCCGGGGTGCCGAGCACTTCGAGCGGGTCTTCCGACAGAATGCGCTCGAGAAGCGGCCCTTCCAGGCGCTCATACTCCTCGACCGCGACCACCGTGTCGGCATCCACCCGAAACCCCGACTGAAGGGTTCGCTCCGCGCGCTCGCCACAGATCTCTTCGGCGTCACTCGAGGTGATCGGCGCTCGCTCTCCCATCGTTCGACAGGGACATCGGTGGACCGTTGCGACGCGGCGATGCGTCGGGGTGGCTACGGTGAGAAACGGAAACTGGCGACAGCCCTGGGGCTTCGCCGAAGGCCCGAGACGGGCGTGGAGCGCACATCCCTCGCCACTCAGGAGCGCGCACTCGCCGTTGGCTTTCGTGGCGATCACCCGCTCGCCCTCCGCGGAAGAGAGGACCAGCCGCTCGTCGATCAGGCCAAGCATCTCGGTCTCGTCGTCCTCGAGCGGACCAAGCGCATGGAGGTCGGTGCAGCAAAGACCATCGCCGTGACACGTAAATACGGCACCCGAACGAACTCGAAGCATCTCACCTTCTAATCCGAAACGCGGCGCTTCGCCTTACTTCTCTGGGACGTTGGTCTGTTTAATGCGGAGGGTGGCGCGAGCCAGGCCTCCATCGACGGGGAAGAAGTCCTTGGCCGACCGCTTCGCGCGATGGACGACTGGGTTAGAGAGACGGTTGGCTAGCGCTCGGCGTTTCGTACTGAGGCTGGTCGCCAAAACTGACCGCGATCCCTCCGCTAAAGAAATTCGCGGAGTTGTTCGAGGGGGCCGTCAGCACCTGATAGTCGAAGCCCGGAATCAGGGTGACCACATCGCTCACCCGCCAGTGAATGCTCACGCCGCCCCCGAGGAAGAGACCGTCGGTAAACGACGCGCTCTGGCTAAACAACAGCATGTACGACATTCGTGGCTGTAGGGTGATGGTGACCGGTCCGAAGTTAAAACTCCCGAGCACCGGCAGGAAGAAGTAGGTGAACGCGGCATCGATGCCGACCGCGTCTTCTCGGTCTTCCGTAAAGAGCGCGCCGCCGGGCGTAAACGAGAGGCCCGGATCCACCGCGAGATCGAAGTACTCAGAACGAAAGAGCTCGAACTTCAGATCGAGCGAAAGCAACCCTGACGTGGAGTACTTGCCACCCACCTCCATCCAGTCCGTCGCGCCGACGCGCACCGCGTAGGCGAGCCACGGCACCGCCGCAAACCCGATCGGATCGAGGCACTCTTCGTCGTCCGGAGCGCAGTCGCTGTTTCGGTAGTCGACCCCCAAGAACTCGACCCCGACCGTATGCTGAATGTCGCCCTTGGGAAGAGAACGGGCCGTAAGAAATGACTGCGATGCGGGACACCCCGCAGCACCGAGTAGAACTAGTCCGAACGCCAGACGCCGCACGGGGCAACCTCACCCTCGCTATAGCAGTTTGGCGCGGCCAACACCTGCTTTCTGGAGATGCGGCTAGAGACAACCTTCGCGTTGCCGGCACCACGGCTCGGAGCCGATCCGTCCGCCCGGAGGCAGAATGACGAGGAGAAACCGCCGGGAGGACACAAGCCGTCCGTCGTTCCGCTTCACGATGTAGCGAAACGGGTACCCGCGAATGCAGGGTCGATCCATTTCCTCGGTGTAGCGAAAGCGCATCTCGAACCCGAGCTGAGTCTCGCCCACGACTCCCCTCGCCGCCTGCCGATCCGGCTCCATCAACGCGACGTTGCCATCGGGAACGGCATAGAGCAGCTGCCCACCGTCGTAGAAATCGAGCGCTTGGGTGCCTTGAAGGTCGTCGACGGGAAGCGTCTCGAAGGCTCCGGTATAGTCCTCGCCCTGACCTCGAACCGTCACGTTGTGCACGATGGACACCGTCGAGCTGTCGTCTTCGCGGAGCAGATACACGATCTCATCTTCGGGAGAGCTGTTCCGGGTCGGATCGAAGCCCGTGTTGGTTTCGAAGAAGTCCGAAAAGCCGTCGTTGTCGGTATCGGCTTCGAATGGGTTCGTGTTGCGCTGACCTTCGGTCAGGTCGCACAGCCCGTCGTCGTCGGTGTCCTGGTTGACGCTGACCATCCGGTCGGGCGAACCAGAGTCGAGGGGTGGAAACATCGGCGGTGGCGGGGCTGAGTCGGAGCAGGCGACCCCGAACGCCACCACCCCGAGGGCCGCCCCATAGCCGAACCCCACGTTCAAGATCCGCGCAGGCCATGACGCCTTAGCAAACCCCGTTCTCCGGCGAGCTGGAGGGCGCCGACAGGACGCTCGCGGGTGCGAACGATGCCGTCCCGTCCTGAAGGCGCGTGCGGAGTGTTTCAGCAACCTGTTAAGAAGCGTGGCGCTTCGATCGACGAGGGTCAACTCTGCTAAGGTCCGGCCCTCTCTCTTCACCGTTCGGAAAGGCGAATATGGCGCTCAAGCAAGACGCAGTTGGTTACACCACCGAAGCCTTGGTTCACGAGTACGACTGGAAAGACACCGTGCTCTACGCTCTCGGCTGCGGCGCCACCCGGGACGAGCTCGACTTCCTGTACGAAGAGCGCGGCCCCAAGGTCCTGCCCACCTACGCGGTGATCCCGGCCTACTTCGTGAACGGGAAACTGTTTGACGCCGTCGGCGGCGACATGCTGGGAGTGGTCCACGGCGGACAAAAGATCACCCTGCATCAACCCTTCGCTCCCAAGGCCACGCTTCGGACCATCGGCAAGGTGTCCGGCATCTACGACCTGAAACGAATGGCCACGTCGATCATCACCACCGAAACGCGCGACGAACACGACACGCTGATCTGTGAAACCGAGTGGCAGATCATCTACCGGTTCGATGGCGGGTTTGGTGGGGAAGCTCCCCCGAAGACGAAGAAGTACCGGCCGCCGGAACGCGCTCCTGACTTTCGGGTCGAAGAAAAGACGAGCCCAGAGCAAGCGCTCCTCTACCGTCTCACCGGCGATCTCAATCCCCTTCACGCCGATCCGGCGATCGGCGAAAAAGCCGGATTCGGCGGGCCCATCCTCCACGGCCTCTGCACCTACGGTTATGTGGGTCGCGCCATCCTCCGTGAAGCCTGCGGGGGAGACCTGACTCGACTCAAGTCGTTTGCCGGTCGCTTCACCAAACCCGTGCTCCCCGGCGACACCTTGATCACCGAAGGATGGCAGGAGGATGGCCTCCTTCTCGTTCGGGCGTCCACCAAGGAACGTCCGGAGGAATACGTTTTCAGTAACGCTGTTGCCGACGTGGAGTAGCGCACCACCCGAACTGGGCAAAGTCGTCGCGAGTTTTGTCACGGACCAATGGGGGCCGCCGGCTCCAGATCTCCTATCGTGGTAACTCAGGAGGTCGTGATGAAGAAGCTCGGGAAAGAGATCTGGATCGTTGGCGCAAAACGAACGCCCTTTGGCACCCTCAGCGGGGCACTGAAAGGGGTCAGCGCCATCGACCTTGCGGTGCACGCCTCCAAGGCGGCGATCGCCCAGAGCGGACTCAATCACGACGAGTTTGATCACGTCATCCTCGGCAACGTTCAGCAGACTTCGCCGGATGCGATCTACGGCGCCCGGCATGTCGGCCTCAAGAGCGGGATTCCGATCGAGACGCCGGCGGTCACGGTGAACCGACTCTGTGGCTCCGGCTTTCAGGCGGTCGTGAGCGCCGCCGAGCAGATTCTTCTCGGGGAAGCGAAAGCGGTGCTCGCGTCGGGCTCCGAGAACATGTCCCAGGCGCCCCACGTGATGTGGGGTCTTCGCGAAGGCCAGCGTTTCGGCAAGCCGCCGAAGGTGGTCGACTCGCTGTGGGAGTCGCTGACCGACAGCTACTGCAAGACGCCGATGGCGATGACCGCCGAAAACCTGGGAGAGAAGTACGGCATCACCCGCGAGGCGTCCGACGAGTTCGGGCTCAAATCCCAGCAGCGCTGGGCCGCCGCCCACGAGTCGGGAGGCTTCGCCGACGAGATCGCGCCGATCGAAGTCAAAGCGCGGCGCAAGACCGTGACCGTCGATAAGGACGAGCACCCGCGACCCCAGACCACGATGGAGGTGTTGGCCAAGCTTCCTCCGGTGTTCAAAGAAAATGGTCTCGTGACCGCGGGCAACGCGTCCGGGATCTGCGATGGTGCGGCATCGCTGGTGGTCGTCGATGGCGAGTGGGGCAAGAGCCGAGGGCTCACTCCCCTGGCAAAGCTCGTGCAGTGGGGCGTGGCGGGCGTGGAGCCCACCCTCATGGGCATCGGCCCCGCCCCGGCAATTCGTGGGGCCCTCGACCGCGCGGGCCTTTCGATCGACGACATCGATCTCTTTGACGTGAACGAAGCCTTCGCGCCGCAGTTCCTGGCGGTCCAGAAGGAGCTCGGCCTGCCCGAAGAGAAAACGAACGTGAACGGTGGCGCCATCGCCCTTGGTCACCCGCTTGGCGCCACCGGCGCTCGCATCACCACCAACCTCATTTACACCGCGAAGCGCCTCGACAAGAAGCTTGCGGTGGGTTCGGCGTGCATCGGCGGCGGGCAGGGCATCGCGGTCGTACTGGAAGTCTGATTCTCGGGGGGATTGCGTGAGTGAAAGCCAAGATCTCGACAAGCTGATCTACGACTGGAACGAAGTGGAGCGCCGAGGGCCAGTCTTCGGCCAACGCCGCTTCGAGCTCCACGACGAAACCCTCCGCGACGGGATTCAAAACCCGTCGGTGGTGGACCCTGGGATCGGCGACAAGCTCGAGATCTTGCACCTCCTCGATGAGCTCGGCGTCTACAGCACCGACGTCGGGCTCCCCGGCGCCGGGCCCCGAGCGTTCGAAGATGTCCTCACCCTTTGCAAGGAAATCGCGAGCGAAAAGCTCTCGATCATTCCCACGTGCGCGGGCCGGACGATGGTCGGGGATATCGCGCCGATGGCCGACGTGAGCCAGAAGGCAGGCGTGCCCGTCGAGGTGATGACATTTATCGGCTCTTCACCGATTCGCCAGCTCGCCGAAGACTGGTCGTCGGAGCTCATCGTAAAGCGCTCGATCGAGGCGATCGACTTCGCCGTGAAAGAAGGACTCCCGGTGACCTTCGTCACCGAGGACACCACTCGCTCCGATCCGCAGCTCCTCACCGACCTCTTTCGCGCCGCCATCGACCACGGCGCCACCCGGCTCTGTCTTTGCGACACGGTGGGCCACGCG
>JBCCZL010000454.1:0-8389 GCA_039187775.1 Myxococcota bacterium | reverse complement strand
GCACGCTCCCAACCCCGAGCAACATCGGAATCACATAGAAGATCGTCTTCAACCAAGAGTTGCTCCACGGGACGGAACCCGTGGAGCCTTCGATCGTGACGTCGCCGCCGTAGCGGATCGCCGAAAGCGAGTACGCTGCGTGAAGACCCATCCCCACGACGAGCACGAGCCAGAGGAACCCGATTTTTATCTGGCGCTCAGCCACGGGCTTCCTCCGCCGCGCGGAAAGACGGCACAAACCGCCATCCGCGACGGGTCAACGGCGCGAATACCATTCGACCACGCGCTGAACTTCGACGGGCATCGGAGCGGAATCCGGCACGGGCCGATCCACCACCTTGTAGTCGCTGATCTTCCGCCGACGTTGATTGCCGTGCTGCCCTGGCGGATACGGACGGCCACCCCAGATCGACTTCGGCGAGAGCCCTGGCAAGTCGCACTCAAGGGCGCGCATTTTTCGGAGACGGGGGCCGGTGTAGCGGGACATGGTTTGACCTTCGGAGTGAGAACTAGCGAACGAGCCGCAGGTAGGGCACGGACTCTGCCCCCGGGTCACGGGGCTCCAGCGCGCGCTCGACGTACTCCTTCGCGATGCTCAGGTCCTCCAGGAGGTCCTGTGCAGTCTCCGAGGCCCCCAACGATCCGAGCTGCTCGAGGAGCACCGCGGCTAAGCGAACGAGCTCGCAGAACACCTCTGCCCTCACCTCCGGCTCCAGCGCGTACTCGTCAAGCAGGAGGCCATGAAGACGGTAGACCCCCTCGGTCAATATGCTGACCGCACATCTCCTTGCCCCGACCCGCTCGACCCCGTCGGCATACTCTTGACAGAGGTCGGCGAACTTTCGGATTCGCTCGAGGCTGTTTTCCGTAGGGAGGGTCCAGAACCGCCAGTTGCGAAGACACTCCGAAAACCGCCGGTCGCATTCAGCCAGCGATCGGTTCGGCTTCTCACGGGGAGTGGTTGGAGAATCCAACGACATCTGGCTTCCTTAGCTTATTGAAAGTGATAGTCAATGTCATTTTCACTACTCGGTGAGAAATTACAACCGCCGGACGTCTCGGCTCGCGACTCGTCAGGCGAACCGATGGCGTTCGAACCGTCCTGCCGGCTCCAAGGGCCGCGAACGCCCTTCGATTCCCTCGTCGGCGATCATTGCCGTCGACGGATAGGGCGGAGAATGCGCAAGAAGGGGCTGAAGAAGACGGCCACGCGAATGCTGTCCGCCGGGCGCACCGTTGGGATCGGACGCAACCGAGCGGTGGAACAGCACCGCCGAGAGGACGTCCCCACGGGTCCGCAAGGTGTTAGCCGCGGAATCGGATTCCGAGCCCGACATCGAGCACCGGGAGGACATCGGTGAACGACATACGAGGCGTGAACTCGAGGAAGAACTCGACTCGCTCCTCGAGCCGGTAGGTGCCGATCGCAGAGAGCGACACCCAACCGAGACCGCTTCGTACAAACGGTCCCTCCGTGGTCTCCTGCTGAGGCGGGCGAGCTTGGATCTGGCCAAAGCCGACGCCGAGCTGGCCCGCAAAGCGAACGGTGTCTTCGGCCGTCTCGATTCGTCCCACAAGCTCCGGCAGCCAACCTGCCATCGTTCCTCGGCCTGCGGCTGGCTGAACCCGCGCGGAGAGACCGAGCGAGACTGGCCCGACGACCCTCAGTCCGGCAGCGACTCGAATCGCAAACAGCTCCGAGAGCCCGGGGCTCGCGACCCGCACGGTGCAGTTTTCTCCCCTCGCGTCGCAGTCCTCCCAGGGAGAGTCGTCCGAGAATCCCGGCGGCCGACGAGAATCCGCCGGAAGGCCATCCCCGACGTAAGCGAAACCCGCGATGACCGACGCCTCCGCCCAAAACCGAGGCGGAGGAGACTCGACCACTTCGACCGGTGGCTCCTCGACGACGGGGTCGGCGGGCGCCGGGGGTTCCACCGGAGGATCCGCCGCGACCTCCGCAACCGCTGACGGTCGAGGCTGAAAGTAGAGTGTGGCCGCATACGGGATCGTGTCCGCCGAAGGCGGATCTCCCGGCGACGTCATGATCGCGGCCGGGAGCGGCACCGAGACCTCTGGGGGCACGGGCGCACGACGGAGCGCTGCATTCACCTCATCCAGCGGACACTCGCGTTCGTCGCAGGTGCGGGCAAGGGACAACTTGCTGAGGATGTCGGCACGGACGCTTTCCTCCGCTCCTTCTTCGCGCGCCTGACCGAGAGCTCGGTCGTAGATCGCGGCCGCCGACGCGTACTCTCCCTCCCGAAGCGCTCGGTCGGCTTCCTGGTCAAGGAGTCGCCATGCGCCCCCCGCCGACTGCGCCATCCCGGCCCGCGGAGTGAGCATCATCGCGATCGTCGCCATCATCACGGTGCCACGGACGAAAAACGGGCGGCCCATTGGCGGAACGTGATGGCGAAACGCGTGAGAAGCGAGCAGGCTGTTGCAAAAGGCCCGTGGGTGGATCCAGCTTCGCGACGGTGCCGGTCGCGCCCGCGAGCCGACGAGGAATAGCCGAGTTATTTTGAGGAGGCAGGCCGCAGGCCGGTCGCGGGTGCGGAGCGGTGCCCGCGCTGGAGGCGCGTGCGGAGTTTTGCAACAGCCTGCTAGTGCCCCCGTCCCGAAGTTGGTTCCGGGTTCTGTCGAGGAATCGGGTTCGAGGTCGGTGGGCCTGGCGGCCGACGGCCCCAAGGCTATTCGAGGAGAGCACCGCGGTCCGGGCTGCCGAGATCGGGACCGAGGGCCGGCAACCACCCGGAACGAACTTCTGGACGGGGGTACTAGCGTCGAAGCGAAGGACACCCCTGACCGAAACGTCGCGCTAATCCTCGTCGATGCCTTCGTCACAGTCCTCGTCCACATCTTCATCGCTGTCCTCGTCCATGTCCTCGTCCATGTCTTCGTCGATGTCTTCGTCGATGTCGGAATCGGTATCCGGACATCCGACACAGTCGAGATCCAAAGTCGTCATGCCGTCGCAGTCTTCATCGACATCCATGGTGAGGCAGTCCTCGACCGCTCCCGGGAAAATCGCGGCATTGGTGTCGTCGCAGTCGGCAGGAACCGGCACGCCGTCCTGGTCCATGTCAGCCCCCGTGACCGCGTCGGGAACAATGGCGTCAGGACTTGGGGAATCCGGTGAAGCATCGCTGCCGGCGGTTGCGTCGTCCGCGACGGTGCCCCGGGGCCCTCCCCCGTCGACGCAACCGTATCCTCCGACCACCAGCGCAACCACCGACGCCAACGAAACCCACTCCGTCCTGAATGTCCGTCCCATGTATCTATCTCCTAAAAAGCCGCTTCTGCGCCGAGAGAAATGACCGTCCAAAAGCCGTTGGGGTAGCGACCCCGGCCCAGTCGAAAGTTGGCGTACTCGGGTCGTGCGACGTCAGCAGCCAGCGCCACTCGAAGAGAGCGAAACGCGCTCTCGGTCGCTTCGCCCTCCGTCGAGGAGATCGGCATCCACACCACGCCGACACCGCCGAGGATCGAAGAGAGCTCGGACAGCTCGCGGTCTCCAGTGAACCACTGTCCTCGCGGCTCCTGCGCGTAGTCGTCGGAGTAGAAGTCCGCCGCCGACTGACGGTATGCCCGGAAACGGACCTTCGCTCGGAGTTCGGGCAGCAGGCGCTGTTCCCAGGACAGCTGGCCGCTGAACGCGGTCACTCCCCAGTCGTCTCGATACGCGCGGACGAGGCCTCGGACGGTTGCTCGAATCGCCGGGAGTGCGAGGCGCCCGTCCAGCGCGACCGCGCCACGAATGCGCTCGGAGGGATGATGCTCTTGGGCCGAGAACGGACCAAGCCAAACCTCTCGATAGGGGCTGGAGAGGAAGCCTTCATTGCGCTGAAGGGAAACCAAGACCTGGAGCGCAAAGTCCCTGCGAGGAAGATGGGTAAACGCAACATCAAGGGACTGGCTTCCCACTCGCCGATTCGCCCGTTCCGGATCGTCGTCGAAGCAACCCTCCGCATTGGGAAGCCGTTGCCGATCGATCGGCGCCAAGCCGGAGTTTTCGGCCAGGTCGCAGGATTGATCGAAGCCGACCGCGAGGTCCACGTCGATGGCCGACGAGGCTTTGGGAAGATCGAGCCGGAACCCGAGGCCAGCGCCATGCCCCCGGTAGTCGTTCTCGAAGCCGTAGCGGTAGCTAGCGCGCACGCTGAGGTCGTTGCCACTCCACGCCGCCGCTGCACGAACCTGCTGTCGAAGGTCCTGCATCTGTGTCGCGCTGGTGATCGCATCGACATCGAGAGGCGAATCAACCACGGCGATCGTCGCAGCGCTCACCACATCGGCTTCGTGGCCCAACCCCACCGTGACCGTCTCGTTGATCGTGGCTTCCGCGGCCACGGTGGTCGTGAACGACTGTGCCTCGAGGGGTCCTCGATCTTCGTAGAAGAGAGACTCGCGAAGTTGAACCGAGACCTGGGCCTCCGCCGGCGGGTTCCCCCATACCGCGACCAGCGCCATCGCAAGCAAACGCCGAGTGGCTCGGTGCAACCAATGGTGGCTCAGTTGCATCCGCAGCCCCCGCCCCCCATGGTGCGGCTCCCTCCGGCAGACTCTCGATACTCCAGTACGTGGTCGACCGGTTCGTCAGCGAGGGCTTCCTCGCCAAAGGTCATTGCGGGGTCGGCGTGGAGCTCTCGCTCCCACGGACGCGGCGGCGCGCATCCGACGATCACCACTGCGAGCCCTAGCGTGAAGACCACGCGAAACATCAGGGGCCCGCCGTGCCCTCGATCCACGCGCGGACAATCAGCGCCTCGACCGATCCTTCACGGTAGAGTGTCACGGGATGATTGTCTCCGAGCGGTCGCCGGTAGAAGTCACTCCGATCCGCAGTGGGCCGCACCTCGGCCCGAGACCGGGCCAGGTTGGTGTAGTACGGCGCCTCGACCAGCGAGGTCGGATGATCGTCCGAACAGATGGGCGGCGTGAGCTGCTCCGCCACGGGGTCGAGCCGAAGGGCAGTCCGATCCGTGTGACACCCATCATCTCCTGCGCAGCGCCCGGGGTTGATGACCTTGGGCTGCACCTGACAGAAGAAGTAGTCAGCATCCAGCGGGCCTCGCGTCGAGCTCATCGCGTCCGTACGGCTCCCGGCCTCGCGCACCGGCGCGCTGGAGTCGCTTACTCCGCTCGGCGGAGCGGCATCTTCGAACGGATTGGGACCGAGTGCCCGACCGCAGCCCACCACCATCGAAAGCACCAACCAGACGACCTGTCGCCTCGCATCCATACGCAAACCCACCCTCTAGCTGACCAGGGCGGCGGGATAGTGACAATCATCTTCAAATTCAGCAAGATCGAAAAAGGCCAACGACCTTTCTCGTCCGACGAGTACGCCAGAGCCGCTCAAGCCTCAAAAAACCAAGAGGTTCTAGGAGCTGACACTCGTCTGGGAAGATGAGGGGCGCCGGCCGGGTGGGATTGATGCCGGGCCACGGCGAACTTGTTATGAGCCTCGCCGCCGTGACCCCAGAGAGGACCGACCGGCGCCCCGCAATACGTGGAACGAGCCCTCCTGAAAATGAATGTCGTTTTCATATCATCATCGGCGGTTCGCGCAAGAGATTAAACAGAGTGTTGCCCACGGTCCTTATCGCCCCGCGGGGCGAGCCAACGCGTGAATCACGGCCACGGCTCGGACGAGCGTGAGGTCTTGTTCCATGGCGAGGAGCTCGGGCATCGCTGGCATCTCGAGGTGAGGCTGCACCGGTTCCGAGTTCGCTGGGTCGGCGCTGACACGTACAAACTCCGCGGTCGAGATGCTTCCTCGGAGAAGGGAGTTCGGGAGAGTGAACCGGTAGACCTCACCGAAGAAGTTCGGCGGCGTGGTGGTCGGGTGACCAAGCACTACCGCCAGGTTCAGGTCACGAACCGCATTGGCCGTCATCATCGCCGCGGAACCCGTCGCCGGCCCAATGAGCACGACGGTGGGTCCTAAGAATCTGAACCGACGTGGCGCCGGCTCCTGGAGCGGCGCTTCGAGGACGAGTTGTTCACCGGGGGCTGCCTCGACGTACGAACGCATCCAAGGGTTATGCGCACGTACCTGAGCTTGCATTACCGTGGACACCCGCCACCGCTTCTCGGCAAACAACCGATACGGTCGATCGGTGATGTAGCTGAGTAAGATGTCCCCGACGACCGTCGAACCGCCCGCGTTGCCTCGAAGATCGATGACCAGGCCTGCCACATCCTCTTCGGACATGGTGCGAAAGAGGTCATCGAACCACTCTCCGTAGAGCACCGGGTCGGGCCCCGCCATCGTCTGCACCCTTAGATACATCACGTTCCCTTCGAGAAACTCTGCATCCACGGCAGGCTCGCGCCTCGCGCGAAGAAGCTTCTTCGCGAGCGTAGCCTCGGCGGCCATTCCGAACGGGGACACGCCAAACAAATCGACGCCGTCGTCGAATCGGTGATCGGTTCGAAGCGTAAGGAACCGAGGCATGACTGCGTCTTGCCCCCGTTTCGTCTCGGCTCCTACGAGCGGTCTCAGACGGTCCAGAAGGTCCCGGATGGGCTCGCCCTCCAGGCGCTCGATGCGTGAACCAGCGGGCAGGGAGCCAACCTGTTCTACGAGGAACACCTCGTCCGCCTCCACGTGGACCGGCAACCGTCCAAGCGGGGACGACGGGGGAGCAACGAACGTGTGGGAGTCCCGAAGGAGCGCCGCGAGCATTGCGAGTCGGACAAAGAAGTCCTCGCGGGGCATCGACGCAGGCAAATCCGAGGTAAGGGTCTCCCACTTTTTGTCGAAGGTCGCTTGGGACACCTTGGCGAAGGGCTCAGGATGCACAAGCAAAAGCAGCTCCCGCCACTCTTGAAGGTCCCGAAGCGCATCTTCCCTCGACAGCAATCCGGTTCTTGCGGCACCGGGACCGAGTTCCTGCGCTCGGAGTTCCTCCGAGACCGGGATGGGAGCAAGGCCTGCAAACACAAAAAGGAGGGCGATCGCTCCACAACCGATTCGAGTGGCCCGCATGCTTGTTGATAACAACTTTCAAAGTCATTATCAACAAGAAGGGCGGAGCCGGCCCCGGTTCATTCGCCTGGGGTTACGGGCCGAGGACCTCCACGATCGTCGTCGCTTCGAACTCGGTGTCCGAGACCTGCTCGACCCCACCAACGACATAGATCTTGCCATCAAGCGCGGCCGCACCCGCGGAAAACCGCGGCGTGCGCATGTCGGTGGTGAAGGCCCAGGTGTCGCTCGCCGGGTCGTAGACCTGGACCTCGAAGTTGATTCGGCCGCTCGAGCCGGTGATTCCGCCGATGATGTACATGCGCCGGTCGACCTGTGCGACCGAGAAGCTGCTGACGGGAGCCGGTGCCAGCGCTTTTTCGGTCCAGGTCAGTGTATTGAGGTCGAAGGCGAAGGTCTGGCCGGGCCGGGCGACCGCCCCCATCTCGGTGCTGCCGCCGTTGGTGTACATCACATCTTGGATGACCGTGGCACCGAAGTAGCCGCTCTCGGCGAGCATGTCCGGAAGGGGCTGCCAGGTGTTGTTGGTGGAGTCGAAGACATCGAAGGTGGTGACCCGAGAGCCGCGAGGGTTGGTCGCCGAAGCGATCACCCCACCCGCGACGTAGATCGAGGAGCCGAGGACAGCCATCGCCGAGGCTCCGATGTCGAGAGCGACCGGCCGCTCGCCATTCTCCTCCCACGCCCGGGTCGCGGGATCATAACTGAAGACGCGCTTTTCTCCTCGGCCCCCGAGAATCCAGATCTTTCCGGCGGCGGCAGCAATGTTTGGCTGGTCGAGTTCCACCGGCATGTCGGTGTGGGCTTCCCACATATCGGTTGCCGGATCGTACGCGTAGACCGCCGTGACCGGTCCGCCAGGAGCGAGGGGACCATCGTTCAGAGTCCGCCCTCCCAGCACGAAGAGCCGCCCATCGAGCGCGACCACTCGCTGAAATGCAACCGGGTCGCCAGAAACCGGCGCCACCGTCGTCCAGGTGCTCAGCACGGGGCTGGGAACCCAGGCATCTGGAGTGGCGTCCTCGACGACATCCGGAACTGCATCGAGCACCGAGCGATCGACTTCGGCGTCCTGCGGTGTGGGATCGGCCCCATCGTCTCCGCACCCGAAGGAGACCGCCGCCCCTAGCCAGGCCAGCGAACACAGCATCAATCGGCGTGGTGGGTTCATTCGCTCTTCCTCTCTCGCATGGACGGTTTGGGCTAGTTGTTGAGTGCACCTTGGAGCACCCATCGCTGGAGAAGCCTGCGATCCTCGTCGCAGATCGGTCGAGCCGCCTGGGGCATCGGATCCCCGCACGGTTCGTTGGACATCACTCCGGGAAGGGGGGTGCAGTCGAGGCCCGCCATCGTGTGACAGCCCTCTACTTTGAGGACGAAGAAGCTCGCCGCCGG
>JBCCZL010000453.1:0-8400 GCA_039187775.1 Myxococcota bacterium | reverse complement strand
GCGATCGGCGACAACGAAAGGGCGATCGCTGACACCGAAGTGGCGATCGACACCCGGGAAACCTTAGGAGCGGAACAGACGAGCCACGACCCCGCAAAAGGGTGAGCGACCGACGAAGCCATAAGGTCCGATCATCGCGACAACAATGGCGAGCGCCAAGACGACACGAGCGTCACCGAAACCGGCGGACAATGAAACCGGCGATCGTCGACCACGAAACCGGCGATGGGACCATTAAAAAGAGGCGCCGCTCACGCGACGCCTTCCTTCACCTGTGGCACGACCCGCTTGGGGTCCGGCTTCCAACCTCAGGACTTCGTGACCACTCCGAGCTCGATCTCGACGCTCACGCCGGCACCGAACTTGATGCGAATCGCGTAGTCGCCGGTCATCTTGACCGGTTCGTCGGGCATCACGATACGCTTCTTTTCGATCACCAAGCCCCGGATCTTGAGGACGTCCGAGACCTCCTGCGCGGTGACCGAACCAAAGAGCTTGCCCTCCGGACCTGCTTCCTTCGCGATCTGCACTCGAAGCCCCTTGAGCTTCTTGGCCTCCGCCTCGATTTCCGCGCGAAGCTTTTCCTGCCGCTTCTGGGCGAGCTTTCGCTCGTGCTCGATCTGCGCGACGTTGGCTCGACTCGCAATCGCCGCCATGCCGCGAGGAATCAGGAAGTTGCGAGCGTAGCCTGCCTTGACCCGGACGAGTTCGCCGGACTGACCAAGCTTGTCGATGTTCTGCTTCAGTACTACCTGGACGCTAGCCACGTTCGCCTCCTAGCCCACGGCCGTGTACGGAAGGAGCGCGATGTTCCGCGCCCGCTTGATCGCCGTGGTCAGCTGGCGCTGCTGCCGCGCCGAAAGACCACTGATGCGGCGAGGAACGATCTTGCCTCGCTCGGTGATGAAGTACTTCAGCTGCTGCGGGTCCTTGTAGTCAAACTTGAAGTCCGGCTCGGTGGTGAAGGACGGCGGGCGCTTTTTTCCCCCGCGCTTGCGTCGCAGGCCGAGGGGATCCGCATCGGACCGCGCCTCACGAATGACCGATCCTTTGTTTTCTTCGTCGTTCATCAGGCTTGTCCTTCGGTGTCAGTATCGGTGTCGGCGGCCGCTTCGGCCGGGGCATCCGCTTCGGCCGGGGCATCCGCTTCGGCCGGGGCAGCCGCTTCGGCCGGGGCATCCGCTTCGGCCGGGGCATCCGCTTCGACCGGAGCCTCCGCATCAGCCGAAGCCGCCGCCGCCGGCACCTCGGCATCGGCGGCCGGTTCGTCGCCGGCCGCTTCGTCACCGGCCTCCCCTTCCATCGCGTACTCGTCTTCCGGCGCGGGACGTCGGGCAAAGCCGAGCCGCTCTTCGATGCCCTCTTCCTCCTCGTCGTCCTCGGTGACTTCGACGGGGATGAACTTCACTTCCTCCGGATCCACCGCGAGGGCCTCCATGTCGATGTCCTTCTCGAGAAGGACCGTCTGAAAGCGGACCACCGGGTCCGAGAGGCGAAGGTTTCGTTCAAGCTCGACCACGAGATCGTTGTACGCCGCGAAGCACATGTGGACGAACACGCCACGAGTGTGCTTCTGGATCGGGTACGCCAGACGGCGCTTGCCCCAGTTGTCGACCTTCGTGAGACGCCCTCCGAGCTTTTCCATCACCTCGGAGATTCGCTCCGACACCTTCTCCGCCGCCGCGGGTTCGGTGTTGGGTCGCAGAATGTAGATTGTCTCGTACGTCGCAGCGCGCCGGTGATCCGACGCGATTGGTTTGGTTGCCATGGATCCTCCTGGACTGGCGGCCCCGGGGATTCCGGAGCGAGGAATGCGCGGTGTAGCATCCTCCGTCGCGAGACGCCAGCCGCACAACCAAAATGCAAAAGCCGACAGAAACCCACTATTTAGAGTGGAAGCGGTTCATCGCCGAAGCCGGTCCGGCGAGGACCGTCTCCTCCACCATCGCCCGCGCGAGAGCGATGAGGTCCGGAAGCTCCGCCCTTTCCGCAGCGGAGAAGTCGCTCAGCACGTAGCTTGCGCCGCTCCGAGGAGGACGACCGACCCCAAAGCGAAGTCGGAGGTAGTCGGCACCACCACAGTGCTGACTCATCGACTTGAGACCGTTATGGCCCGCCACCCCTCCCCCCTTCTTGATTCGCAAGGTGCCGAAGGGGAGGTCGAGCTCATCGTGAACAACCAGGACCTTGTCTTGGTCGACCTTAAAGAACGCCATGGCTTTCTGGGCGGATTCGCCGCTCAGGTTCATGAACGTCTGAGGCTTGAGGAGCACGACGTCCTCGCCCTGAAGGGCGGTCTTCGTGAACTGCCCTTTGAACTTCTCTCGGTAGTCGGGCGCGCCCCAATGCCCTTGGAGCGCATCGACCACCATGAAGCCGATATTGTGCCGATGCCCCTGATACTTGGGCCCCGGATTTCCAAGTCCGACAACGAGGTGCATCGGGCGGTCTCGCTACCCCGGGAAGTCTACGACGCCGGGACCGCCAGAGAAAAGCCAGGCTCTCCGGCGCGTTTCGACTCGCAAGGCTAGTTGGCTTCCGCCTCTCCTTCGCCGTCGTCGGCGTCGTCTGCCGCGGCGACCTTTCGCTTGTCCTCGGTGACGAGCACGACTCGCCGGTCCGGCGCGTAAAGCACATGGACCCCTTCGTCGAGGTCAAGCTGCGACACCGTGGTCACATCGCCGATATCGAGCGAAGCGACATTGATGGTGATGGCCGCAGGAATCTTCTCGGGCGTGGTCCGCACCGGAAGGTCTCGGAACACGACATTGAGCTTGCCACCCTTCTGAACTCCCACCGGTCGGCCCGCGGTCTTTACGGGAACACGCACTTCGACCGCGCTGTCGGTGGTGACCCGGTAAAAGTCGGCGTGGAGGGGTGCCCGGCTCACCGGATGGACATCGACGTCCTTCAACATGGCGAGCTGTTCGGTCCCTCCAACCTCCATCTTAAAGATGACATTGCGTCCGTAGTCAGTCTTGAGGGCTTTCACCAGCTCCGCCGGGGCCACCGCGATGGCGGTGGTGTCGACTCCCGGTCCATAAAAGACCGCAGGGATCTTTCCCTGGGCTCGGAGCTGACGCGCGGGCCCCTTTCCGCGCTCTTTGCGGACCTCAGCCGTTAGCGTCTGCGTTTCCATTCGAACTTACTCCTTCGACATCGCCGCCGGTCGAGGCGACAGTGAGCGCGGGGTGATAGCGCGCCGGGGACGCCACGTCCAGGCCCCGGCCGTCCTGGCATCGCCTCGACTGGCATCGCCTCGAGGGCGCCCGAAGGGCTCGGCGTGAGAGGAGCTCAGACGAAGAGCGACGAGACCGAGTCGCTATTGTGGATTCGTTTGATCGCCTCGCCGAGCACCTTCGCCACCGACAAGACTTTGAATTTTCCACAGTTCCGGGCCTCTTCGCGGAGGGGAATCGTGTCCGAAACGATCACCTCGGTGAGCGGGGAATCCATGATCCGGTCGACGGCGGGGCCGGAGAGCACAGGGTGGGTCGCCGCTGCCATCACGCTTTTGGCGCCTCGGTCCATGAGCACCTTCGCGGCGTTCGTCATCGTGCCCGCGGTGTCGATCATATCGTCGAGGATCACGCAGTCTCGGCCCTCGATATCCCCGATAATGTTCATGACTTCGCTGACATTGGCGGCCTCTCGACGCTTGTCGACGATCGCGAGGTCGGCCTTGATTCGCTTTGCGTAGGCGCGGGTTCGCTCCACTCCGCCCGCATCGGGCGAGACCATCACCGGCGGCGTCCGGAACCGAGGCTCGAGGTGGGCGAGGAACACCGGCATCGCGTAGAGGTGGTCGAACGGCACATTAAAGAAGCCCTGAATCTGTCCCGCGTGAAGGTCCATCGAAACGACTCGACCGCACCCCGCCGAGCTCAGAAGGTCCGCAACGAGCTTCGCGGTAATCGGCGTCCGCGGCGCCACCTTCCGGTCCTGCCGCGCATAGCCGTAGTAGGGAATGACCGCAGTAATGGAACCGGCGGACGCGCGCTTGAGCGCATCGGTCATCACCAGGAGCTCCATCAGGTTGTCGTTCACCGGGGCGGAGGTCGGCTGGATGATGTAGACATCCACCCCGCGTACATTCTCTTTGATCTCGGCGAAGACCTCTCCGTCGGAAAAGCGCGACATCCGACATCGACCGGTTGGAACCTCGAGGTAGTCAGCGATCGAGTTCGCTAGCTGAGGGTGGGCGTTCCCGGTGAAAATGCAGATGGACTTGAACATCACCCGCCTCCTCTGCCAGCGTCAGCCGCGTGGCTTCGCTGCGTCGCACTGGCTGCATCGACAAGAAGTCTCGAGCTCGCGAAACCCGGGACCGAGACCCGGGAGGTAGCAAGGTGCCGTTTTAGTGTCAACCGATCGCTCGCCCCCTGCCACGTCGCGAAAGGTGTCAACCACAGCACCCTTGCCCCCACCTCGCGAACGAAGCGCTGCGGTCGACCGACTTCGCGGCGTCGCGGTGCTGACGATGGTGATCTGGCATACCGCCGACGGATGGTTAACCGAGCGGCCGAGCGCGGAGTGGTTCTTCTGGGTGCGACTCTGTGGTGCGATGGCGGCACCGCTGTTTCTCCTTCTGGCGGGCGTTGGGGTGGCCCTTCGCGAGGACACTTCCTCCGAAACCATAGACCGTCGCCTCCTTGCTCGGGGAGCCGGCATCTTTTTGCTCGGCGTCGCGCTCCAGTTTCAGCACTGGCTGCTCGATGCCCTCGGCATTCTGAGCCTGCCGGGAGCGTTCGCCGCGGGTGGGGTCGGGCTGTTTTTCTACATAATTTTCAAACACTTGAGGGCAGACGGCCTGAAATCGAAGGGACGTGAGGATCCCCGCCTCGTCGTCGTCGCGGCCATCGGCCTGGTCGCGATCGGCCTCTCCGTGGGAACCGCGGGACCGCGGGATGCCACCGTCGTTCTCCGCGGTGACGTGTTGCATACGATCGGCCTCTTCGTCGGACTCGCTTCGCTCCGGCCGCTTCGAACGCGGCCGCTCCTGGTGGCCGGGTTGCTAGTGGTGGCGTCGGTCGGGTTCGGTGCGCAGCCATCGATCAGCGCGTGGCGGTTCCCTCCTCTTCCGTGGCTCAGCTATGGATTCATCGGACTCGCGATCTTCCGCTGGCGAACCCATCGTTCGAAAGCACGCGCACGCGACGTGGACACCTCGATGCTCGTCGTCGGTCTCGCACTGATCCTCTTCTGCAGCGAACGGCAACCGGTGATCTACCGACTCCTCCGCGACGCTCCGGAACTCACGCCGGCGATCCGGATCGGATTCCGAGTGGGCGTCGCGATCCTCCTCGGAGGAGTCGTGTTCGTCGTCGGATCCTTTGTTCCTCAGCGTGGCTTCGGACCGCTCGCCCTCCTCGGTCGACACTCGTTGCTCATCTACTGGCTTCATCTCGAACTCTCGTACGGCATCGCATCACGCCCACTCCGGAGTCGGCTGGACGTGGTTCAATGGGTGACCGCGCTTACCATGCTTATCGTGTTGTTGATCGGAATCGCGTGGTCTTGGGACAAACGAAAGAAGCGTCGGCGAGTTTTTTCGTTCGAAAAAAGCTGAACCATCACGGTTCGAACGGACATCGGACGCGCCGGACGCAGCGGCGGTAGTTGAGAACGCAGGGCTCCTGGTATATGCATCGCTGTTCGGAGGACTGATGGGATCCGTCTTTCTATGCACCGACCGGCCAGGCTTTGAACCGCTGTGGCGGCCTATCTGCGAACAGGCGGGACTCCACCCCTCAGTGGTTGCGTCGTCCGATCTTCCGGAAGCCGTCGGGAGCCTCGATGCGGACGGTACAGGCATTGCGCTCGTGATCGATGCATCGTCGCCCAGCTTTGACGAAGACGAGCTTCTCGCCACCGTCGGCATGGCGCGCGCCTGCAACACGCTCACCGCGGTCTCGCTCGTCGGTAGCGATGTTGCTAATGGTGACGCTTCCCTCGATGACCTCCTCGAAGAGATGTGCCCTGGCCTCGTCGCACGACGTACCGACGACGCAAGACGGGTGGCCGCACTGCTCGTTCGCCAGGCCGACCGACACCGCGCCCATCGATTCGAGTTCGTCACGGTATCCCCTCGAGGCAACGAACTTCTGGTAGTGCTCGGGAACGGTCGCTCGCTCCTCCTTCCTCGCCCGGTGTCGGAGGAAGACGACGGCACCGAGATCACCACGATCACTCTCTCTACTGACGCCCGCTCGGCAGAGCTCGAGCTGGTCGGCGGATCCACGCTCCATCTGGACGCCCTCGCGGTCGCGAACCGAACCGCGAACGCCAGCGAAGCCAACGGAATTCCCATCGAAGGGGCGCGCCTGGGCAAGCGGCTTCGCGAGCTTCGCAAGGCTGCGGGGCTGACCCAGGCGGAGGTGGCGCGGCGCACGGGGATTCATCGGCCCAATATCGCTCGGGTCGAGGCAGGCCGACACACCCCCTCCCTCGAGACCCTCGCCCGGTTGGCGACGGCCATCGGGGTCCCCACCACCCGAGTTCTCTCCGAGGACTAGTGCCCACGGCCGAGCACCAAGTCCGCGCGCCAACTGCGGCCGCCACGGTGCTCCTGCTCCGACCGCAGAACTCCGGCTTCGAGCTCTTCATGGTGCGCCGGCATCAAAAGAGCGGCTTCATGGGTGGGGCCTACGTGTTCCCCGGCGGAAAAGTCGACGAAGCAGACTGCCACGACGAGATGTTCGCCCGGGTGCGCGGCCAAACCGTCGACAGCGCCGCTGCGGCGCTTGGCGAAGCGCGGGGCGAAGAGTCGCGACGCCGGTGCCTCGGTCTGTTCGTGGCAGCCGCCCGAGAGACCTTCGAAGAAGCAGGCATCTTACTCGCGGATGTTCGTCCAGGGACCGACCTCGAGGCACTTCGTCGGAGGCTCCTCGACGGCGGCGATTTCGCAAGCCTCCTCCAAGAGGCGGACGCGTACCTTCGGCTCGACCGGCTCGTCGCCTGGACGCGCTGGATCACTCCGGCGATCGAAAAGCGACGCTTTGACGCACGATTCTTCGTCGCTTCCGCGCCCCCCGGCCAGGAGGGCGCGCACGATCACAAAGAAACCGTCGAGCATCGCTGGATCGAACCGGAACGAGCCCTCGCTGAGGGCGCCGCCGGAACCATCATGTTGCCGCCGCCCACGCTCAAGAGCCTCGAAGTGCTCCGCTCGTTCGTGAGTGCGGACGACGCCATTCATTCGATCGGTCCCGCGCCGGTCCCTACGCTGGAGCCCGTGCCGATTCCGCGCGATCAGACCCCCGACGGCGCAATCCTGGGCCTCGCGCTTCCCGGCAACGTTCACCACCCGGTGGCGACGCCGGTATTGCCTGGCCCCACGTGCATGCTGCTCGAGGAAGGTCGCTGGCGTTCCGAATAGAAGTTCGGGGCTCGCTCTTCGGCCGCCGATAGACTGAACGGAGATCGAGTAGCCCGCCGTTTTCTCCAGCTTCGCGAGCCGACCATTCTATCCTTCGCGTGTCGATGACCCGCGACGCCCACCCTCTTCGTTCGACCGATCCGACTTCCAAGAGGACCATTCGCTCCGTCGGCCAAGGGCTCCGGTTATTGGTCTTCACCACCATCGCCGTCGGGTCGTCCCTCGCGGTGTGGCACGCCACCGCCGACGCCCCGGGGACTCAGCGAGTCGAGGTCGAAGAAGCCCCGCCCTCCCCCGAAGTACCCAAAGCCGCGCCGACCTACGAGTGCCGCCGGCCCGCCATTCCGGTGGATCCGAGCGAAGGCTGCGAACACGGCGAATACCCCGACTGCACCTGGAGAATCGTCGAACCCGAGCGGGCATCTCACCTCTATCGCATCTGGCGAAACACTCGGGAGGAGCATCTTCGAGGGCGGCCCGGCCTCGTCGCCCTCGTTCTCACCGCGGCGAAGGAATACAGCCGTCGCTACCCGGGGGAGCAGCTCGTGATCGGCGATCTCGATGCGCCCGGTCCGCGACACATGACGCACCGCAAGGGACAAGATGTGGATCTGTATCTACCGGGGGCAATGATCGCCGAGAACATCGGCATGGGCCATTACCCAAGCAACTATCTCTATAAAGCGCCGCTCGGCCAGCATATGCGCCGCGCCCGAGTGCTGGAGCTCGCGAAGATCCTCACCACCTGCGCCGCGGGCAGGATACGGTTCTACTACAACGACCCCGGCGTCAATGAACGCTTCAAGCGGTGGTTTCGCAACCAGGACTTTCGATCACCGTTTGGCGAAGCGATGCGCTACCACAACGACCTCCACCGGTTTCACTATCACGTAACGGTGGACGAAGAGCTCGAACCGCTCCCCGTCGTGGACGAGTGAAACCGAGCCCGACACCGCTGGGCCGCACCTCAAGAGTTTCGGCTGCGCTTTTCGTCGTGGCCCGACATGCCGAACCGTCGAGCG
>JBCCZL010000452.1:0-8423 GCA_039187775.1 Myxococcota bacterium | reverse complement strand
GGTTGGCAGCCGGTTTCAAGATCATTGAACACGCTATTGGCACCGGCCCAGGCGGCCCCCGCGACCACCGCCCAGACCACCGCGCCAGCGAACGCCACCACGGTGGGAATCGGCCCGAGCACCCCTCCGCTAGACGGCGCGGGCTCTCCCGCGGGGAGGGTTTCTGGGGGCGCGGCCTCCTGCTCTTCCCGCGCCGAAGCCTGAATCATCACCCGAAGCTCACGAGCGCGCCGTTCGATGCGGGGGGCGTCGGGACTATCGGTGACTTCTCGAAGATACCCCGCGTAGGCGTCGAGCGCGTCTTCGTACCGCTCCATCTGGTCGTAGGTGCTTCCGAGGTTGTAGAGAACGTCGGGGTGGGTCGTGAGGCGGTAGGTCTCCTCGAACTCTCTTGCCGCGTCGGCAAACCGACCGTCCTCGTAGTAGGACCGACCGGCTTCGAAGTGATTCCGAGCCCGGGCGACCACGTCGGGATCCGGCCCGTCCTGAGCCAAAGCGAGGCGAGGGAGCGAGGCGGCAATTAGGATGAGGACAACGATCGTGGGACCGGCGGCCATGGCGCGCCGATCCTACACCGAAACGCGCGTCGATGCGCCCGATCGTGCCTGCCGTCAGGAAGCTTTTTGGTGTTTCTTGTGGACCCGGAGAACCGACGCCGAGATGAGCACGAGCGGTACCGCAATGACGCTGAAGAGCGCGCCCATTTTCGCGGCGCCCTGAAGGTTGGGTTCGGTGAACGCGACGCCCGCGACGAAAAGCGCCACCGTGAGTCCGAGGGCCGCGGTGAGACCGGCAACGAACAGGCTCCTTCCGTTCATGCCTTCGGGGAGCTTGTAGCCGAGGACGTGCCCGCCATAGCTGAACAAGAAGATGCCGAGGGTCTTGCCGACGAGGAGCGCGACGACCACGCCCCAGGTCGCATTTCCGATGCTCGAGAGGACCACGCCTGCGTTGGCGAGGCCGAACCCGAAGAGCCCAAGGTCGACCGGGAGCTTGAAGAAGTGCTCGAAGTTGTTGAGGGTATCGTGCTTTTCGATGACGCCGTCGTCGGCGAACATGCCTTCGTCGAAACCCTGCGTCGGCATGAATGGGACCACCGCCACGAGCGCGAGCGCGGGGTGGAGGTTGGCGAAGAACAGGCCGAGCCAGCTCAGCACGCCGGGTCCGATGAGGTAGGGCCAAAAGCTGTTAACCTTCTGCTTTCGAAGGGTGAACGCGATGATCATCGCGAGCGCGACCAGCAGGAGGAACACCGGCGCGACCGGATGCTCGGGGTTCGGATAGAAGATGGCGATGATCGCGAGTCCGATCCCGTCGTCGGCCACGGCGAGAAGCAGGAGGAAGCTGATCGCGGGGTGACCGGTTCCGAAGGCGATCCGGGCGACGAGCCACGCGAGAGCGATATCGGTGGCGGTGGGAATGCCCCAGCCGTTGGCGATCGCCGGATCACCGGTGAGGGCGACCCACGCGAAGTAGACGCCCACCGGTCCAACCACGCCGCCGACGGTCCCGAGCAGCGGGTTGATCGCTTTGCGCGGTGGATTGAGGGCTCCGCCGGGCAACGCCGCCTCGGTGATCTCTTTCGCCGCGATCCCGAAGAACAACGCCATGAAGATGTCGTTCATCAGGTAGTGGAAGTTGTAGTGGCTGTCGTGGCCGAACGGCGAGTAGTGAACCAGGGCTTCGTAGGAGTGATGATCGACGTTCGCCCAGATGAGGGCGATGATCACTCCGGAGATGAGAGGAATCGAGTATGCCTGAAGGGCGTAGATCAACCCCCCAGGCGCACCATGACCATGTTGTGAATCGCCGCTCATCGCTCCGTCTGGGTTGTTCCCGGCGCTCTCGTTTAACACGGACCCGCCGTCCACGAAAGGGGGGCGGCTACTCATATGTGGGCTGCTGCTCATGGGTCTTTGGGCCGTGTCCTTCCCCCCGACCGACTGACCCCAAAAACCAGCGTGCTGGGCCCCCTCAGCTCGGGTGCTGAGGATGACTATCGGCAGTGAGCGCCGACGCTAAAGTGGGGTTGGTATTTCGCTTCCAGATGAACCCGTCGAGGGCGTAGTGGGTGGCCTGCGGGAGGGCGAGGAGCGGCACGAGAAAGCGGAGGGCGGCGTCCGAGAGCTCCCACCCCTCACCGAATAGCCCCTCGTACTCGTGCCAGACGAAACGATGCCAGAGCAGTTCCTCGACAAACGCCGCGAGAAGCACGAATCCCAGGAACGCGGGGACCCCGCCGCGGAGCAAGGTAGCGAGGGTTCTCCCCGGGATCGCGCGTCCTCGTGCTCGGCCGTAGCGGTAGGTGAGCACGAGGTAGGGGACCCCGTGGATGAGCACGTTCGTCACGGTGAACGCGTAGTCCGAGTCGAAGGCCATGATGCCGACCCACCAGCAGGCCCAGGTGGTGAGAACGACGAGCACCTTGCCGTGGTTCACCGGTGCGCCGGTCGCGAACAACTGGAACTGGCGGCCGACGAACAGCAAAAGCACCAGCCAGTAGAGGGGCAAGAGCGCATCGGCGAGGGGCGCGCTCAGGGCGACGAAGTCATCCTGCACAAACCACGAGAAGCGTCGCGGAAGGTGCCCGTGCCACCAGAGGACGGGGTAGAGCGTTGCCGTGTAGATGGTGACGGCGTCGAGCACCCGGTCGATGCGGTGGCTTTCGCGCGCCCGCCGGCGATAAAGGGCGACCCACCCGTACTGCTGCCGCACAAAGTGAAACACCGCGGCGTAGGCGAGCACCCGCCAGAAGGCGTGGCCGGACCAGCTATGGAGCGCGACCCCTCCGGCGTACACGAGGAGAGGGGCCCCGAGGTAGAGGAGCCGCCGTCGGTGGACTTCTTCGCCGTCGAGATAGACGCGAAAGGCCGTCGACCAGACGTGCGCCACATCGACGGCGAGGATGCAGCCGAGAAATACCCAGAGCGGCGTGGTCTCCGTTTCGAGGAGGCCAAAGGCGGCGCCCACGCCGAGAAGCACGAACGACGCGAGCGCGCTTCCCCCGAAGGCGGCAAGGTCGGTGCCTCGCCCAAAGAGCCAGGGGCCCTCCTCGCTGGGTGCGAATATCGCCACCGCGGAAGCGTAGCAGGACGCCGCGTCAGGCAGGGGAGGGAAGGGCGTGCATCACTTCGTCGGCGGCGCGCACCCCTTGGGCGAAGGCCTCCTCGAACACCGCAATGCCAGAGAGGTCGCTGTGCGCGAAGTGGATTCGCCCTTGAGGATGGGCCGCCTCTCGCCGCGCGCGGCTGTGAACGAAGCCGACGCGGGGCTGCACCATCGCGTGCCCCCAGCGAAATACATCGATCTTGCGAATGTGCTTTTCGATGTCTGGGTGAGCGGGTCGCAGATCCCGGAGAATGCTGTCCTTCCATTCCTCGTGGGTAGGAGAGAGCAGGCGTTCGCGCCCGGCGCGAGGGTCCGCGTCGGTCATCGGGAGATAATAAGTGAGCACGGTGGGCCCGAAGTCTCGGCCTCGCTGATGGGTGGCGGTGACGTAGCCGAGGGACGGACTGTCGTAGATCACATTGTCCCAGGACGGCGGATAACCCCGACTGAGCGG
The DNA here is from genome assembly GCA_039187775.1 of Myxococcota bacterium. Taxonomy (GTDB): domain Bacteria; phylum Myxococcota_A; class Polyangia; order Polyangiales; family JBCCZL01; genus JBCCZL01. The sequence continues at coordinate 4,861 of JBCCZL010000452.1, read as the reverse complement.
CCGGCTTCGAAGCTCGAGGTTGGCCACCATCCACGCTCCGTACGGCGCATCGAAGGACGACGAGGGCGTGCTCCGGAGCGGTTCCACGATCCTTCGGGCGACGAATCGCGGAAGGGCCACGATCGCGCGGTCGGCGATCACCACTTCGGGCCGTTGCTGCTCCGGGTCGAAAAGCTCGATGCGAACCCCGGATTCCTGGGGCTCGATGGCGACCGCCATCCGCGCTGTGTGCGCTCTTGGACCCAGCGTTCGCGCCATGGGCTCGACGAGGGCTCCGTTGCCTTCGGGCCAGGCGAGAAGCTCCATCGTTTCTTCGCCGGGAGCGAAGGTGCGCGCCGCGTAGTACCAGATCGCCGCCCATGCGCTGGCTTCGGTGGGAAGAAGGCCGTAGTCGTCGCGGCACGCGTAATCGATGAGAAAGCGAACGCGGGGCGATTCGATGCCAAGCTGATCGAGCCAGTGCGCGGCGCTCCGTTGGTCGAGCGCGGCCATTGCGTCGTTCGTCGCGCCGCGATCGAGCGGAATGGTGAACGCGCGACGCCCGTCGACTCGGAGGCCGGTGTAGCGGTCGAGCTCGCGGCGGAGGCGGCGAAGATCGCGGTAGTCGGCCTCGGTCGCGCCGGCGTGGACGAACAAACCTTCGTACCAGTAGCCGCGGTAGAAGATCCGCTCCGCCGGTTGGCGAATGAGAAGCCGCTCCGCGCCTTGGGCGACGCCGCGGGCGTCGGGGGGCTCGAGCGCGTCGACTTCCCGGAGGAGCGCCAGGAGAGCGGTGTTCTCGGGCATCGGCACCGGAAGGTAGTGAGCTCCCCACGGAAACGGCGTGGTGGAGGACCGACCCGAGCGCGAGGTGCCTCCGACCGTGGACTCGAGTTCGAAGAGCTCAGCATCGGTGACCCCGTGGTGGTGGAGGCGCCAGGCCGCGGCGAGCCCCGCCACCCCGCCGCCCACGATCGCGATGGGCACACGGCGGGGCGAGACCGATGCAAAGTCGATCTCGGAGCGGAGGTCACCGTCGCGAAGAAGATGCCCCGCCCCAAGGTTCTGCCCAAGGAGTTCACCGCCGATCGCTTCTCCGCGGGGCTCGTCCTCGTCATCGCAGCCCGCGAGAAGGCGACTCGCCGCGGCGGTGCCGAGGATCGAATAGATAGCGTCGCGGCGAAACATCGGTTCCCGGAAGCGTGTTCCGCCTCGCGAGGAGAGGCAAGGTGTGACCGCGACGTCGTGAAGGGCAGCCTCGAGGAGGTCTCTGAGGTTGACCGAGTGAACGCAAGCTTGTGTTCGTGATTCTCGGTCGACGAACCGAGAAGCCAACCCCGCTGAGGGTGACTCACTCGAGCCAAGCGGCGATGCTTACTTCGGGAGTCTCCGCGCGGGGGTCGGGCGCGTCTTCGAGTCGCGCCGTATCGATGATCCCGATTTGGTATCGGCCCGGCTCCGAGACCGAAAACTCGCACCGCTGCGTCCGGGCAAGGGAGCCTTGGTGGTCGCAGTCGAACACCTCGGGACGCCGAAACCGACGAACATTGTCGTTCGATCGAATCCGAATGGGCGCAAGGTCGACGGTTCCTTTCGCCATGTAGAGCTCGAGCGATGCATGGGGTTGCGGATCGGCCGACTGAATGATCTCCACCACAAGACGCCGTTCCCCGGTGCGCTCTTCCGTTGCGATGTCTTCCGGCGCGACCTCGACGGTCCTCGACACCCAGCGTCGCCCTGTGCTGGCGAGGTCCCGTTCGAGCATCTTCCATTTCGCATCTGCGGAAGGCTCGTGCGTATAGCCCGCGCTCCGCTTGCGAAGGAAAAAGACTGCCTCGGCAATATCCGCCGCGTAGTCGCTAGTCGGAGTAAACGTCTGGGCAAGATCGCACCGCTCGCTCCGAAGCTGAAAGAAATGGTGGACCGCACTCAAGGTGTAGTGGCCGTCTCCGCTCGAAACCAGTGCGACCGTCCCCGCCTCTGCGAGAATGGCCTCTTCTCGAGACTCGCAGAGCGAGAGCTCGCCGTCGGCGGGAGCCACGATCCAGTTGGGCGTCGGTCGGCCGAGATACACCACGTTTCCGCCGAGGCGGCCGCGCAACATCCGCTGCTCGCCCGTCGGACTCGACGACATCAGAATCGTCTCCTGTCGAGCGAGCGCCTCCACCGCGGCGACATCGGTGGCGACGGAAAGCGGCGTCACGTTGTCGATCGGCGTCGCCAAAAGAGCGATCCCGATATCCGGGTGATGCGGCTGCGCCGGCCCCGCGCCCGTGCTCGCCGTGGGCGCCCGATCGGTCGCCAGCACCGTGTGCTCGAGGATCGGCACCGTCCGCCGCGGCTCTCCCTTGCGTCCGAGATGGAACCTCCACGTCTGACTGTATGCGAACCGATCTCCCTGCGACGCCCGAGGAAGGCACGCGCCCACCGTGAGCACCACATCCGAATCGATCAGCACGCCCGTGCAGTGCTGGCCCAGCACCTCCACCGTGCCGATCGCAGGAAGCCGCCCGCAGTCGGGATCGGGGGACGTACAGAAGTCATCGCAGATCCCGTCGGCGTAATACGACCACTCCGCGCAGAGATCACAGTCCGCAGAAAGCCCCTCCACCGCGCAGAGCTCGGCCTGAAGATCGGTGTCGAGGCCACGGCTCGCCACATCCAAGGACGGGCCATCGCTCGCGCAGCCGAAGAAGAAGGCAGCCAAGGCAAGAAGCAAAGAGCAGTCCGCAGCTCGTCGAATCGGCATACCCAAAGACAGTGCACTCCCCATGCCAGTCGAAAATCGCACATTCATTTTCGTCAGAACCCGTAGCTGATGACCCAAGACGCCACCCCACATACGTCCAAACGTGAACAACGGATCGAGCGCACACAAAAGAGCGAAAACCCCAATGAAGTAGCGCCCAACCAAAACATGAACAGGCCCCATCCCCGCCGTGGCTTCTCGAATGGCCGGTAAGGACAGATGTGCCCACCGAGCCGCTCTTCCAACAGAAAGCCCCAGTTCCTTTGGGGAAGCTAGCTCTCTGGTGTCGACTCTCGAGAGAAGAACCCTCGCGGAAAACAAGCTTCGCGCGCGTTGGTCCCGCGTGAGGGGCATGGATGGTTGTTGCGCAGGGCGATTCAGAGCCGGGCAGGAACCGCTACGGGCACGCTCCGTCGGATTGCAGCGAGACGCCCGCGCCGAAGCTCTGGCAGAAGCCATTCTCGTACGTGGTTCCATCGCATCCGCAGACCGGGGTGAGAGTGCAGTCCATGGGCGCCTCCACGCATCGACGCGGACCCGAGCACACAGAGGGTTCGAAGAGGCAGCGGCAGGAGGGCCCCATGCAGTCGGCCGCGCATTCGTCGTCATTGGCGCACCCAAGAAGAGTCGCGTCGGGGACAGCCGCGTCGGAACCCGACGCCGCATCCACCGGGGTGCGGCGGTCGGAGTCGTCGGAGCATCCGGGGCCGATGCACAGCAGCGCAGCCGAGAGGAGAAGGCAGTGAGTGCGACTCATCGGCCGACCTCTGGCGGGTACACGCACCGGAACCCGACCTCCCACGAACGTCGTTCATTGCCCGCAGTGCCGGTGGGAATCGTGTCGTTCAAGGGACGCTCCTCTCCAACTTTCGCAATCTCGCCGAGCAACGTGTCTTCATGCTCCGGTACCTCCGTCCGCACGTCGCGGAAGGCGTATATCGTCATGGTCGTTGCCGTCTCACCGTTGTTGTTCGTGCGCCATGACGAGCCGGCAATCAATATCGCGTCTTCGCAACTGTCGGCGAAGACCGAGATGGGCCGGATGAGTGGGTCAAGGCCGGCGTAGACCGTGGTCAGGTCGGTGACGCAGTCGGAGATGGACTCGGACGCGTTTCCGGAGAGATCGAGGATTCCGTGTGGACTGGCTCCGCTGAGGCGGGCTCCCACAGGTGCGGTCGACAGGTTAGGCCCTCGAGCGCCGGCGCGCGCGTACTCACGGCCGATCACTCCATTGTTCCGGCTCTGCCAGCCTGGGTCATTCATCGGGGGCGGCGAGTCGCCCCAAGGGAACGTGCGGAATGCCGGATACTCATCCTGGCCAAGCCGCATCCATTGAGCCGCCGTCGGAAGGCTGCCTCCCTGCGCAGCGCAGTAATCGGCAGCCTCGGCTCTCGTCACGCACACCATGGGGTGCGTTGCCCGCGCCTCACTCACGTCGGAGATCTCGGTCACCCACCGGGGCCGGTCTTGAAAGATCTCCCGAACCTCCCAGCCGCATTCCTCGGGCGGGAGCGGCGTTCCGCTGGCTTCCGCGAAAGCTTGGTACTCCTCGACCGTGACTTCCAAGCGATCGGCCAAAAAGGTCTCGAGAAACACCGGAACCTGCGGTCTCGGAAGGCCGCTGCCGACGAAGATCCGCGTGCTGAGGCTAATCTGAGTACTCCACTTGGCCATATTGAACCACCCGTGCTCGATGCACGCTTGACGGGCCGGGACATTGATTTCGCGGCAGTCGGGGCTCGTGGGAGTGACCTCGGGCAACGTCAACGCGTCCACCCGCGCGTCCGCGTCATCCACAGGCGCGTCTCCCCGCACGTCGGGAGCGGCATCCGCATCGGCCTGGGCATCGACAAGAAGCTCATGAGATTCGCCACAGTCGCACGCCGACAAGGCCGCCAGCATCCCAAGCAACACGAGCTTCATGCCTTCGGTGAGTTTCTCCCGACGAGTCCTGTTCATCGCCCCGGCTCCTAGAATACCGCGTTCAACCGAGTTCCCAGAGCTGAAGCGGCTGAATAACCCCCGCCAGCTTTGCCGCCGATTGGCGGCCGTGCGTATCGATACCCCCGCAGACATCGCGATCTGCCAGGACCCACGCCCCGGCGGTAAGATCGCGCGAACCACCGCGAGGGT
>JBCCZL010000451.1:0-8430 GCA_039187775.1 Myxococcota bacterium | reverse complement strand
CGGACCGACCTTCGGGGACCTCTCGCCCAAGCCAACCTGGTTGGCGGGCCTCGACGCGGTGGTGATCGACCTCCAGGATGTGGGGAGTCGGTACTACACGTATGTGTGGACCGCGGCGTTGATGGTGAAAGCGTGTGCGGAAGCGGGGATTCGCGCGGTGGTGCTCGATCGGCCGAATCCTCTCGGAGGAGCGGTGGTCGAAGGCGCACCGGTCCGTCCCGGGTTCCGTTCGTTCGTTGGGCTCTACGATGTCTCAGTCCGTCACGGGATGACGATCGGAGAGCTCGCAGTGATGGCCGCGGAACTCGACGGCATCGACCGTTCTTGCCTTTCCGTAGTGACGATGGAGGGCTGGGAGCGCCGGATGTACTTCGACGAGACGGGGCTTCCCTGGGTCCTCCCCTCGCCGAATATGCCGACCTTCGACACCGCTCTCGTGTACCCGGGCGGGTGCTTGCTCGAGGGGACCAATCTATCCGATGGGCGGGGCACCACCCGACCGTTCGAGCTCTTCGGTGCGCCTTACGTGTCGGGAGCCGCGCTCGCCGAACTCGAAATCGACGGGGCCGTCCTCCGGCCGGTCACCATCGAGCCGACGTTTCACAAACACGCACGCCAGGCGTGCGGCGGGGTGCAGGTCCATGTGGTGGACCGGAGTGTGTTCGCGCCCTACGCGGCATATCTCCAGCTGATTGCGCGGTGTCGGTCGCTCGGCGGAGATGCTTTCCAATGGCGAACCGAGGTCTACGAATACGTCGACGACATTCCCGCGATCGATCTCCTGACCGGAGACGCGACCTATCGCGAGGCGGCGGACGATGGCGATCTCGCTTCCGTGCTCGCGGCGGAGCGGGCCGGAGCGGAGGCATTTCGAACCCGGCGCGAACCGTGGCTGCTCTATCCATAGAGGCTGGGCAGTGCCTCGTTCACGATGACGCCTTCGCGACCCCTTCGATACACTGGATGTGGTTGAAATGATTTGCATAAATGCACACAGAAAGCCATCGGCAGACTTTTCGCCGCGGGATTGAGTTCCCGTCTTTGAAAAAAGTTACACTCCCCTCGGAGGCAGCGGATGGGGCGTATCGCTACATGGCTGTGGGTGTGGATGATGGCGATGCTCGCTGCGTCGGGCTGCGATGAGGATCGGCCCCCTCCGCCGACCGGAGACGGATCCGCGGACGCGGCCGTCGATGCGGTGGTCGATGCGATGTCCGATGCGATGTCCGATGCAGGGACCGCCGATGGCGACGCGATGGTCGAGCGCACCGCGATCGAGTGCGTGGCTCCGCTTCATGCGTCGATGCTTCAGCGGACCCCGGGTGACATGCTCTCCGTCGCGGCGGTGGTCCCCGACCCCACATCGGCGATGAGCGTCACCATCAACGGCGCAGCCGTCACCCCGAGCCCGGCCGGGGTGGTGCGCGCCGATCTGACGGTCGTGTTTGGAATGAATCACGCGGAGATTGTCGTCAGTTATGAAGGCGGGACGGAGCTTCGTCAGGTGTGCTCCTTCCTCGTGGCCCCGACCTACGTTTCGGATGCGCCGCTTGAAGGCGCAATCAGCATGCGGGTCACCCCGGGAGGGCTCGACGACGCCGACGCCACCGATGGCCTCGACAGCATCAACGACCTCATCCGTGGTGTGCTCGCCGGGGGGCTCCTCCGCGACACGCTCGATGCCCGTTTTCGGACCGGAATGGCCGACATCAAAACCTGTAGCTGTGACGTGAACAACCCGACCGGCGGCTGCCTCGTGGCGAGCGAAGTGGAGTACATCGACATCACCGTTCCCGGGCCGAACGATACGACGCTCAGCGCAATTCCAAACGGCGTTGCGTTCGAAGGAACGGCCAACGATATTGTCCTCGATCTTCGAATTCGAAACTGTGGGGCTTCGGCGGCGACCTTCGATGAAATCGGAACCCTCACATTGGGCTCGACCACGGTGAGCGCCGAGTTCGATCCCACGGTGGACGCCGGGGGCTTTGCCGCGGATGTTCGCCCGGGAAGCGGTTCGGCGACGGTGAGCGGGGTCACCGCGAGCTTCGCCAGTCCGATCGCCGGAGTCGACCTCGGCGCGCTCCTCGTGACCCACATCAACGGTCCCGGGGGTGACGGACTCCGAAACTCGATCGTCTCTTACCTCGAGACGGAACTCGATGCGCTGGTCGACCTCATCCTCGCGACCCTCGACATCCGTGCTCTCGGGTCGACGTTTTCGGTCCCGCAGATCTCTGGAACGATGGCGACCTTGAACTTCGACTCGACCTTTACTTCTGTGGCGGCGTCGACCACCGGATTGGTATTCGGTCTCGGGGCGGAGTTTTCGGCGCCATCCATCATTCCGTACACGACGCTCGGTGCGGCTCTGTCCGGCGATTCCCTGGTCGCGAACTCGGATACCAGCGAAGCTCTCGGAAACATGGTGTCCGATTCGGTACTCAACTACATCGGCCACTCGCTCTGGCGGGCCGGCGGCCTCAGCGGAATCGTGGGCCCGGATATGATCGTGGGTCCGGACATGATCGTGGGTCCGGATATGATCGTGGGTCCGGATATGATCGTGGGCCCCGACATGATCGTGGGTCCGGACATGCTGGTGGTGGAGACCGCCTTGCCACCGGTCGTCGACTCGCAGGCGATCGGCGCCGCCCGAGTGATGTGGGGCGGCATCGAGCTCACGATGAGCGGCACCAATGCGCCCTACGATGGAGGCCTTCGGGTGCGGCTTGGGGCGACGGCCGAAGCCACGCTCGGCGGAGCCAACGATCTCGTCCCGGCCTTCGACCAGATCGCCATCTCGGACCTTCCGTTCTCCACCGACCGAAGCCTCGGCGCCGACGAGCGGCGCCAGGTGGGAGAGTTCCTCGTCCTTCTGATGTGGCACATGTCGAACTTCTCGCTCAATCAGACGGGAACGTCGCTGCCCTTGCCGTCGTTTGAAACCAACGCGAGCATGGAGCGCTACGGCCTGACCGCCGGCGTCGAGCTTGGCACGGTGAATCCGAGCCTGACGCTCACCGATACCCACATCCAGGCGGTCGGGGACTTCGGGCCCCGGCCTTAAGTCGAGCCTTCGACGAGCCGACTTTTTCGACATTCGCGCCGCCGAACTTTCCGAAGTCTGGCGCACGGGCCCGATGTGGAGGAGCGGCTTTGTTCTACCGGGGGGAGCCCTGCTCTGGTAGGTTTCCCTCTCTCTTTTCCGCCCCAATGCGGTCGCCCCCTGTTTGCGGATGGCATCGGACGACAAGACCGTTCCCCCACCCGAAAGGCATCTTCGAATCGGCCCTTACCAGGTCGGCGACATCCTTGGTGCAGGTGGTCATGGCACCGTGTACTCGGCCCTCGATGCCGACGGTCAGCAAATCGCACTGAAGGTGGTCAGTGCGAAGTTCGCATCGGCGGACGTCCTCGCCCGCTTCGAGCGTGAGGCGGGGATTCGAATTGACCACCCCAACGTCGTTCGAACCCTCGGTGCCGGATCGACCGACACTGGCGAACACTACATCGCCCTCGAACTCCTCCGGGGAGAGCCGCTCAACAAGGCGCTCCAACGGGCGCCGCTTCCCGTCAAAGCGGTCGTCGATCTCGGCCGCCAAGTCTGCGATGGGCTTACCGCGGCCCACGCCCGAGGATTCGTTCACCGCGACCTCAAGCCGGGTAACGTTTTCATTTGCGACGACGGAACGATCAAGCTCCTCGACTTCGGCATCGCTCGGTCCCTCGAACCCGATCCCAAAGCGCAGCTCACGATGGAGGGTTCGGTGATCGGTACGCCGGGTTATCTCGCCCCGGAGCAGGCCCGCGGCGAACGGGGCGCCGACCCCCGAAGCGACCTTTGGGCGCTCGGGGTGATCCTCTATCAGGCGCTCACCGGAGTGCAGCCGTTCCTCCGGGACACTCAGGTCGCCACCATCCTCGCGGTGGTTCTCGAACAACCCCAGCCCCTTGCCGCCCTGGCGCCGCAGGCTCCCGGTCCTCTTGTGGACGCGATCTCTCGGTGTCTGCAAAAGGCCGCCGCGGATCGATGGGCAAGCGCCGCCGACCTTGGGGCTGCTCTCCAGCGCGTCGATCTCACTTCCCCTGCGCCGGTCGTCGCCGCAAGTATCCCGGTGCACTCGAAGATGCCCGAGGAAAAGCGCGTCGTCGCTTTGGTCCTCGCGTCGGGGGTGCACAACCTGGCTGGGCTCGAAGCGACGGTATCGGACTGGGGCGGGGAGCTCATTCCCATGCTCGGCGGTCGAGCCATCGGAGTGTTCGGCGGGCAGGCGTGGGAGGGCGACGAGGCGCAACGCGCAGTGAGTGCGGCGGTGGCGGCTCGGCAGACTGCGCGGTGGGTCGCGGTGGCGTCCGGTCGGGCGTCGGGCGCGGGCGGAGCGGTCTCCGGTGACGCGGTTCGCGCAGTGGAGCGGGCGTGCGCGACCCAGCGACAGGGCGTGGCGGTGGATGCGCAGGCGGCGCGAAGTCTGGCAGGGGTTCCGCTAGAGCAGGTCAGCGACGGGGTCTTCGAGGTCGATCCGAACACCGAGCTTCGACATTCGCTCGGATCGATCCCGGTCTCGACGCTTCCTCTCCTCGGCCGCGAGGCGGAGACCGCGCAGCTCGACACCGTGGTGTCGGCGATCGTCGACGAATGTCGGAGTTCTCTCATTCTCGTGACGGGTCCGCCGGGGATCGGCAAGTCCCGGATCCGTTGGGAGCTCGAGCGGAGACTCGCCAACACCGACGTTCGGGTCGTGCTCGCGGGCGCCGAGTCCCATCGTCGCGGCTCGTCCATGCACCTTCTCGCGAACGCGGTCCGCTCGACCCTTTCCTACACCACCGCCGCGGGGATGCGGGAGGCGCTCTATACGCTCACGCGGGAGCTGATCGACGACCCCGCATGGGCAGAGGAATCGGCGGAGTCGATCACCGCGCTCCTTGGCCTGAGTCACGAGACCGCGCCGACGATCTCACGGGTGAGCGATCCCCAGCTCATGTTCGACAAGCTCCGGGTCGCGCTCAGCGATTTCTTTTCGATGATGGCCGAGCGGGGCCCGACCGCATTGATCTTCGATGATCTTCAATGGGCGGACGAAGACTCGCTGGCGGTGCTCCGCGACCTTGCCGAACGATCCCGCGATGCGCCGCTTCTGATGTTTCTCGCAGCGCGACCGGAGCTCCTCGACCGGGAAGAGGACCTCCTGCCGCTTGCCGACGCCATTCGGATTCAACCTCGCGGGCTCAGCAAGAAGCACGTGGCTGCGGTGGCGGCGGCGATCGCGGGGCGCCCCGTCGACGCCACGTTGATCGATACCGTGAGCCATCGGACCGGGGGAAATCCCATGTTCGTCGAGCAGATTTTTCGGGAGCTCGCCGAGCAGCGACTCCTCGATACGTCGATCGACGAGCTCCCCATTCCCCTGGACGTCGAGGCGTCGGTGCAGTCCCGCCTGGATCACCTCCCGCGGGAAGAGAAGGAGCTCTGCAAAGTCGCCGCGGTGTTCGGCGATGCGTTTTCTGCGCCCGGCCTCGCGGCGCTCGGCGTGGAAGGGGCAGACGTGCTCCTCGGGCGATTGTCCCGACGCGGGTTGACGAGTCGGCGGGGCGGACGAAGCCGGTCCCACTATCAGTTCCAGACCCAGCTGATCGCCGATGTCGCCTATCGGATGATCCCGGACAACGTACGCGGCGAGCTCCATCGAAGTGCCGCCCAGCACCTCGCGAAGCAGGACGGTGCAGAGGCCGAGGCGGTCGCCCATCACTACGAAGAGGGCGGGGAAGTCGCCGAGGCGGCGAAGTTCTATGTCCGCGCGGCCCTCCGCGCGTCGCGCCGAGGTGACAATCAGAGTGCGCTCCGCTGCTCGGAGAAGGCGCTGACCCTTGGCGCAGAGGAGCAGCTCTTCGACCTCCATATGGTGCGGGCCGATGCACTATCGTTTCTCGGTCGTCGGGCCGAACAACAAAAAGAACTCCATAGCGCATTCGCCCACGCCGAACACGCCGCGGAAAAGGCCCGGGTGCTTACCGAACAGGTAGGGCTTCACGCCGCGACGGGCGCCCACGATGCGGGGCTCTACGACGGAGCCCGCGCGGTCAAGGTGGCGCGCGAGTGCGGAGACCCCGACGTTCTCGCGTTTGCGCTGGCCCGCTACGGCTGGGTCCTTCTCTACAGTGGTCACCTTCAAAAAGCAGAGGAAGCGATCGGTGAGGCTACCGAGCTCTCGCCCCAGACGCGGCCGGCGACCGCGGCCGTGGTGGCGAGCTGGCGGGCGCAGCTCGCGGCGGCTCAGGGCGATCCGAGCGCCCGGCGCGACGCCTTCGAAGAAGCGATTCGTCTATGCCGCGAAGCCGGCGACCTTCGTCGCACCGCGCAGGCCGAGAGCAATCTCGCCGATACGTTCAACCGCGTCGGTCTCTACGCGGAAGCGGAAGAAGCGCTTCGTGCTTCGCTCCAGCTCAGCCGCCGGGTGGGCAACCGAAGCGCCGAGGGTTACGCGCTCGCCAACCTCGGCTATGCGCTCACCCGGCTTGGACGCACCGACGAAGCGATCGTGACCTTCGACGAAGCGACCGCGATTGCGGACGAGATTTCCCAGCCTCGCCTCAAGATCGCCCTTCGGGTCTACCGCGCTCGCGCACTCCTTCACGTGTGGGCGCCGGAAGAGGTGGTGCGAGAGGCCGAAGCCGCAGCGGACGACGCGCGTCGCGCGGATATGCCGGCGGTCTGCGTGAACGCGCTCTCGGTTGCGGCGCGAGCGTGGCTCCAGAAGGGGGATGCGGAGATGGCGCTCAGCCTGGGGCGCCGCGCGATGCAGCTTCACGACGAAATCGGGGCGCTGGAGGAGGACGAAATCGACGTGTTCCTCACCCACGTGCGCGTGCTTCTTGCGAATGGAGACCGGGACGAAGCCCATGCGGTGCTCGCCAAGGGCAAGGCGCGCCTGAAGGAACTTGCGGACAAGATTACCGATCCGGAATGGCGACGCCGGTTTCTCGAGGACGTCAAGGAGCACCGCGAGCTTCTCGAGCTCTAACCGAAAGACCAGTTCGACCGCGCATCTATACTTCGGCAACGGCTTTTTTGGCTTCGTGGACGAGGTCGACCTCCGAAGGACCGAACTTCTGGTTGGTGTCTCGGCGAAGCTGGGGCACTCTCGAACCGTGGAAATCGAAGCCCAGGCGAACAGCCACGTCGGTCAAGTTCGGGACGTCAACGAGGACGCGTTCCTCATCGACGAGGGTCTCGGGCTCTACGTGGTGTGCGATGGAATGGGGGGCCATGCCGGGGGCGATGTGGCCTCGGAAATGGCGGCGGACACGCTTCGGAGTTTTCTCCGCCAGCGCCGAGACGACCTTGACAAGATGCGCGACGGTGCCCCTGCGGACGAGGCCGCCACCTGGATGCAGCGCGGAGTCCAGGCGGCTTCGGCCACGGTGTTTCATTACGCATCCCAGGACAAGGCACGCCGCGGGATGGGATGTACCTGCTCGGCGATTCTGCTTTTAGGAAACAAAGCGGTGATGGGGCACGTGGGCGACAGCCGCGTTTACCTCAAGCGCGGCGGCGAGGTGTACCAGCTCAGTGAAGACCACACCTATCTTCGGGAGGCGGTGAAGCAGGGGATCATCACTCCGGAGGACGCGGCGGAAAGCAACTTGAGCAATGTGGTCACGCGCGCGGTGGGGCCGAAGCCTACGGTGATGGTCGATACGCTGGTCTTCGACGTGCTTCCCGGCGACACCTTCCTGCTCTGCTCGGATGGCCTTCATAACTACATGAACCGCACGGACGAACTCTCGGCGACCCTTGGGGCGAGCGATCTTCGAGCGACCGTGGATCAGGCGATCGAAACCGCGAACGAGCGAGGCGGGGGCGACAACATCACAGCCCTGGTGATTCGACTTACTTCGACCCCTGCCGAAGAGCCCGCCGGCACCGAGCGGGTCACGCGAATCACTCAAGAGCTAACGATCCTTCGGCATGTCGGACTCTTCAAAGAGCTGGAGATGAAAGAGCTCGTGAACGTCGCGAACGCGTTTCACTACGAGGACTACGGGCCGAACGAAGTCGTGGTGCGTGAGGGCGACGCTAGCGACACGCTATTCATCCTGGTGAACGGCGAGGCGGTGGTCTCGCGTCATGGAACCGAACTCGGCCGACTCAAGGCTGGGGATCACTTCGGTGAGATGGCGCTCCTTGCCCAGCGTCCGCGTTCGGCCACCGTGACCACCGAGGAGGCCAGTCATGTGCTCGTGCTGGAGCGGGCACGCTTTCATGAGCTCCTCGGTGGTCAGCCGGTGACCGCCGCGAAGTTTCTTTGGCGCCTCGCCCAGACCTTGAGCCTTCGTCTCGACGACTTTTACCTCGCGCAGGACGAAGCCCGACCCACCCTCAAAGAGGGCCAGACCGAAGCGCACGGACTCCTCAAGAGCCCCTTCGAT
>JBCCZL010000450.1:0-8431 GCA_039187775.1 Myxococcota bacterium | reverse complement strand
GACAGAACCCGGAACGAACTTCGGGGCGGGGGTACTAGTCGCAAATCGTTGCGGAGCTGATTTCGATGTGGGGAAAGCCAACCGGCTCTTGGCTCTCGTGCACCACGGACACCTCGCCGTTCGGCGTGACCACCACCGTGGGGTCACCGCCCTGCGCCGTCATTCCTGGAAGCAATTCGACCTCGAAGGACATGCCTCGCGGAAAGGCGTGACGCAGTTCGCGAAGGCCGTTCGGGTAGAAGATATGGGGAACCCCCGCGGGACTGAGAAACAGTGCCGCGCCGTTCCGCGACTCGGTGTCGACGATCTGCCGGGCGAAGCCGCCGCTGAGACTGCCGACGGCATACTTCAGATCGCCATCTGTCGGTTGGTGATAGGCGAGATGAACCGTGCCCGACGCATCAAGCGCGATCGCGGTGCTCCATCCCGAGGCCGAGTCGACGGTCACCGTTCGAAGCGTTCCGCCAATGTCACTGGCGTAGACCAGTCGACCCATGTCCGAGGTGTACGCCATGTGCACCCGGCCGGATGGATCGAGCGCGATCGATGGGTAGGAACCCGTGGAGCGCATCGAGTCAAGAAGGGTCCGGATAGGAGCACCGTCCCCGCTGGGAAGGAAGAGGTATCGCGTTCCGTCGGGCCAGTCCTCGTAGATGATGTGCGCCCCGTTCGCGCCAACGGCCGCTGCCGAGCGTCCGCCGCCTTCGTCCAGCACCGAGACCTCGAAGGGCATCGTTCCTTGACGACGCGCGAGCTTGATGACGTCGTTTCCCGCGTCCACATACACGATGAAGATCTCTCCGTCGGCATCGACGGCGATCGACGGCTCCTGCCCCAACCGGTTGCCTTCGTCGACGGTCTCTGAAAGCCACGCTCCGCTAGGCGAGCGACGCGCGTACACGAGGGCGTTGTCTCCGCGATAGGCGAGGTGCAGCGATCCGCCCGTATCTCGAACCACCGCCGGCGACGCACCGTGGTCGAAGAGTCGCGCGGTCACCCACGGGCGAGGCGTACATGCGCAGGACCCGTCGTTGCAGCCCGCAGGACAGCCGCACTCCGCACAGGAACCCTTGCAGCTTGGGCCGCACATGTCCGCGACGCAGCGCGACCCGGCCCCGCAAGCCGCTGGAGAAAGCCACTCCAAGCATCCGTCCCCGTCCACATCGCCGCAGGTCTGCTCGAGATCGCCGGAACAGCGGGTATCGGAGGGTTCGCATTGGTTCATGCAGGTCAGCTGGCATTCCCCTTCGAAGCAAAACGGGCGCTCCGACGGACAGGGGTCGCCCGGTTCCCAGCGCGAACATGATCCTGGCACCTCTCCGCAACGGCGTACCCGGTTGCCCTCACAGCGAATGTCCCCGACGCGACAGGGGTTCTCGCAGCCAATGGAGAGGAGCTCGACCGACACCCTCACGGTCTCTCCAAGCCGGGGGATCGCCGCCGCGGTCCCTTCCGCCGCCGTGTTGCCTCCGCGGCCGACGACGCGAATCGGCCGCTCAACGTCTGCCCAAGCGTCGGGAAGGAGTACCCGCACCTCGCTCTCTGCCGGTGCGATCTCGCTCCGGTCCCCCACGATGACTTCGAACGCCTCGAGGGCCCACGCTGCGTCGTAGTCGACCAGCAGCTGGAGCGCCGTCGCCGAGTCTACAGCGCACCCACCCATCAAGCCGAACGCGAGGCTAGCGAAGATCGATGCACGCACCGGTCTCACACTCCTCTTGGCCAGGGGTCGCCACCAGAATCACCGTGGCAATGGTGGCCACGGCCACTACTCCGATCAGCGTCCAAAACCACCATTCTTCGACCACCGACCGAGATTCCTCGATCGGTTCGACCTCGCGATCGGCCGAGGTACCGAACTCACTCTGTATCGCCGCCTCACGCGCGGATGGAACCGTCTCCCGTGGGCCGACAACCGCTGGTGGAAGGCCTTCGAGTCGCCGCTCGGCCGCAGCCCGCATCCGGCCGTCGGGGTCTTCCCGGAGGTAGTCCTCGTAGAGGCGGCGGGCCCGCGCGACCTCTCCCAACTCTCGTGCACACTCCGCCATGTTGAAGAGAAAGAGGGGCCGTTCGCTCAGCTCGTACCCCGCCGCAAACTGATGAAGGGCATCGCGATACTCCGCCTCCTCGACGAGGGCGACCCCTCGTTCGTAGTGCTCGCGCGCGAGAGAGTCCGTCTCGGGCTGGGCATGGACTTCGGCCGGCGCGAAGACTTCAAGAACCATCGCAAAGGCGAAGAGGCAAGTCGATGTTCGGTGCGTCATCGTTCTTTCACCTCACAGAAACGGGTCAGCAATGATCGGGCCGCTTGAGGCCGGCGGACGGCGGGACGAAGGCGCGGCACGCGGCTCGCGCACCACGTCACTGGGAACATCCTCACGCACCACAGATAGCGTGGGCGCAGGTCGGTCGCTTCGCGCCGGATCGCTTCGAAGGGGAACCCGTTTGTTGGCTCGGGTCCTCGCCGCTGGTCGCACGGGTTCTGGCGTCGGCCGCGCCCGCCTTCCAGGGCTGTGTTCTCGCGAGTCTCGCAGTGGACCTGCGAGCGCTGGCGGGGGATTCTCGGAAGTCGATGACGTGGCACCCTGAATCGGCGCATCAGTCGGATGCGGCGTTGTCTGCTCCTCTATCGGCGGTGGTTCCGTCGCCGCACTCGGTTCGAGCTGTTTGCGCGAACGCGCCGCGAGCGACGGCGGCTCGGTCAGAAGCATGGTCGCGAGGACGCCAACGAGCGCACCGGCTAGCGCGAATCCGGCCGCCGTTCGGCGGTAGAGGCGAAGCCTCGCCATCAGCGACGAGGTCCATCGGTCGCGCCACGGGGCGCCCGGTAGCGGCGTTCTCCCCTGGGGTTCGACGAAGGTATCGGCGATCGAGACCGGCCAAAACCCAGTGTCGCTCGCGGTCAGCGAGGGATCGAGCTCCACCTGGTCGAACGCACGGCATAGTGCTTCCGCATCCGGATAGCGTCGCTTCGGATCGGTCTCGAGACAGCGCATCACGATCGCATCGAGCGCCGGCGGAATCACGATAGGAAAGGCGCGTTCTCGGAGCGGCATCGGAGCGCGGTGGAGTTTCGACGCAAAGAGGGCCACCAGCGTGTCGGCAGCAAACGGAAGCGCGCCCGACAGCATCTCATAAGCGGTCGCACCAAACGCGTAGACGTCGGTGTATGGACCGACCGCGGCCCCGACGATCTGCTCCGGAGCCATGAAGCCCGGCGTTCCCATGATCTCCGCCGAGCCGGTGACGTTCACGTCACCTTCGACCTCCCAGCAGAGACCAAAGTCGCATAGCTTTGCCACCACCTGCCCTGAAGGGCCCGGTTCGAGCATCACATTTCGGGGCCCGACATCTCGATGGACGACTCCCGCGCGATGCACGCAGGCAAGGGCATCGGCCAGCTGGCGGAGTACCGCAAGGCTTCGCTCTACGGGCATCACCCCAGACGCGTCGAGCTCCTGAGCGATGGTGGGTCCGGCAAGTCTCTCCATCACGAGAAACGTCAGTCCCTGCGCTTCGTCGTTTCCAAAATCCAGCACCTGGACCAAGTTCGGGTGGTTCAGTCGGCTTGCGATGCGCGCTTCGCGGAGGAACCGGGCATGCGCCGAGCCTTGACGGGTGGGACGCAGGATCTTGATCGCGACCGGCTTACCCAACGCACGATGGGTGCCTCCGAACACGAACGCCATGCCTCCGGCGCCCAGCGCCTCGTCCACCTCGAATCGATCGGCCAGCACAAATCTACTCGGACCCATCGAACCGTCGTCAGGACAAAATGGGCTCCCCTCCACGATGCGCTGGCACACGTCGCAGCGCCACGACGACGGCGAATGAAGGGAAGAGTCTCGAGAGGAGGGGGCGTCCATGGCAAAGCCACATCGAACTACGGCGCACCGTTACCGAGCGATCTACGACCTCATAGCTGAGAGCTTCCTTCGGAGCGACTGGAAAATGTTGCCGAAGCAATATGTTCGAGATTTCAAACCGATGAACAGTGTTCGACTCGGCAAACGCACGAAATGAACGTCGTTCAACCTCGCCATTCTTGAACATGAACGGTGTTCGACTCGCGGAGAAAGCTGAATGAACGCCGTTCAACTCGGTCCTTCCGAAAAATGAACAGTGCTCGACTCCGGAAACGGCTGTGCGAAGGCATCACGTCTCCGTAAACCAGCGAAGAGGTAAGCAGCGTTCAACCCGGGCTTTCTCGAAGGCGAACGATGTTCAACACCGCTCCGACGCGTCTTGCGTGAGTCAACTCACTCGATACTGAGCCGGTGATTGTGTCTGCTTCGCCTGAGTACTCATGCAGGGAGTGCGATGACATTGCCGGCGCAATCGTTGCGAACTCCGGAAGCACCGGTGGACGTTCTCGTGATCCGCGCGCGGGATGGGGACCGCTGGGCCCGGAGCGCTCTTTACCGACGCTTCGCCGAACCGGTCGCCGCCTACCTCGTTCGGCTCGTTGGCAATCGGGACGATGCGCTCGACCTCCTCCACGACACCTACGTCTATGCCTTCGAGCGCCTCGACGAACTACGAGACTCCACGCGGTTTCGCGCGTGGCTCTATCGCATCGCCACCAACTTCGCGCGAACGCGGCTTCGCCGTCGGCGCTGGCTTCGGGCGATCGGCTTCGTCCAGCCGACCGAGGCGGTCAGCTGGGAGTCGATGAGTCACGACGCGTCGCCGGAGACCACTGCGGAGCTCCGGCAGCTCGAAGCCATGGCCAAGCGGCTTCCCATCGACGAACGAATCGTTTGGGTGTTGCGCAGAGTGGAAGGATGCACGATGCCGGAGATCGCCGCATACGTTGAGTGTTCGCTCGCCACCGCGAAGCGGCGCCTTCAGCGCGCCGAGGCCCGAATGAAGTCCATGCTGGGAACACCATGAGCGAGCTCCGAACAAAGATGCGATCCCCGATCGAAGAAACGGAGCTCGATGAGGTCTTTCACCGAGTGGAAGCGTCACTTCAGCCGCGGCCGCGAAAGACGCGCCGCTTTGGAATGGGCTTCGCCATCGCGGGCGCGATCGCGATGGGCGCACTTGGGGCGTATGCACTGGTGCCCGGCAGCGACGATCCACAGGTATCGGACGCCGCACCCGGGCCACTTCGCTGGGCAGACGGTCCGGTCTTCGAAGGCCTTGGCGACGCTCGGGAGGCCACGCTGTCGGACCGTTCGCAAATTTCGGTGCAACCGGGCACCGAGCTTCGAGTGGTCGCCAACGCTGCGGAGGCGTTTGGACTGGCGCTGGAAAAGGGGCATGTAGAGATCGAGGTGCAGCCCCAGGGGCCGCGGTTGTGGTCCGTCGATGCGGGAGACGCGCGCGTAGAGGTGCTCGGGACTCAGTTTTCGGTGACCCGTGACGGTGATCGGATTGCCGTACGCGTCGAGCGGGGGCTCGTCAGTGTTCGGTGGCGGGACGAAACGGAGCTATTGGGACCGGGGCAACAATGGGAACGACCCTACGGCGATAGGACCGCCGCCCGAGCCCCGGAGATGGAGCCCTCGAACGAGCGAGAAGAAACGCCACCGGACGAAGCACATCCGGAAGGAGCACCTTCGGACGAAGCGACGACGCCCCGATGGCGCACTCTCGCCGCGCGAGGCGACTACAACGACGCTTACGCCGCCGTTCAACGACGAGGGTTTCTTCGGAGCGTCACCGCGGCGCCGGACGTCGAAACGCTATTCGCGCTGGCCGACACTGCGCGGCTCAGCGGACACCCGGCCGACGCGCGGGAGCCGCTTCGGCGAATCATAGAGCATCACCAAAACGATCGGCGCGCTGCGGTCGCGGCGTTCACGCTCGGTCGCCTCGAGCTCGAGTCGTTCGGACGGCGCGAGGAGAGCCGCCGCTGGTTCGAGCGCGCGCTCGGGCTGGGCCTCCAGGGGTCGCTGCGAGAGGCGGCTCAACAGCGGCTGCGCGAACTCGCGGGGCCCGCCGAGTAAGGTCGACGAGTGCGACGTTTCGTAGCGACTCTCCTTCTCCGCCGTCGCTCGATCGCCAGACCGGCGACGACTATCGTGCGAAGTGCGCTCGCACTCAGCTTCTTGGGGCTGACGATTGGCGGACACGCACTTGCCGAGGACCTTCCCGACCGGCTCGCGATTTCGGTCCCGCCGTGCGAGCCGCAGACTTTTGAATGGTCCACGCTCGCCGCCCAGCTGGAGGTCGAGCTTCGCGCGCTCGAAACCCGCATCGAAGAGCCGGCCACGCTGCGTGTAGTGTTTCCGTCATGCCCCGAAGACACGACGGTCGAGTTGGTCCTCGTGGCTCGTGCCCAGCGCGCCGAAGCCACGCTTGAGCTCGACACGCTCACCGTACGAGCGCTCGCACTTGCGGTCGTGGAGCTCGTTCGCGCGCGCTGGCCAGGGCTGGAACGCGCATCCACGCCCGAGACTCCGATGGCAACGGTCGTCGACGCGCTTCAAGAGGTGCGCGCCGCTCAGGAGGCGGACCGACGACGATGGGGCGAAGCGATCGACGAACACAACGCGGCGCGGCGACAATGGATCGCTGCCATCGAGGAAGCGCGAAACGAGCGGGAAACGCTCCAGGGCGAGGTTGCCCGTCTGAACCAAGCCCAGACCGAAGAAGCCGAGGCGCAGGCCGCTCCGCCCCCCCTTCTGATCGGTGCGGCTGCGACGGTCGAAGTGTTTCCGTCGAACGGCGCGTCGCTGTTTGGAGGACACGCAGAGGTCGAATTGCCCGTCGGACCGCTCCGACTCCTCGGCCGTGGCGGCATTGGCGTTGGGCGCGAGGACGTGGATGTCGGCCACGTTGGACTTCGCCTCGTGAGCGCCACCGTGGCGGTGCTTTCTCCCTACACCGCTGGACGCGTGCGACTCGGGATCGGATCCTCGATCACGCTCGGCTGGCTTCATGCGCAGGGCGAAACCGAGGCTCCGATGACTCGGTCGAGAAGTGCCGACGACCTCTTTGGCTGGGCCGCGCTCGAGCTCCGGCTCCTCGCGACACTCCCCGTCGCCATCCTTCACGCCACTCTCGCGGTTGGCCACACCCTATCTGGATTCGACGGTCGGCTGGACGAGCGCCGAGTGCTCAGCCTACGCGGCGCGGTGCTTGGAGTCCGGCTGGGGATCGGGTTCGGCATCGGAGGAAACAGATGAGCCGTTTTCTGCCCGCCGTTCGCCCTCGTGGTGGAGGCAATCAATGACGCGACTCTCTTTCTTTCTCATCTTGTTTACGAGCTCGGCTTGTTCGGGTTCGCATCTCCTGTTCGCAACGGACGACGCACAAACCGGCCCCGCTCCGGACGGGAGTGTCGACGCGGAACCCATCGGCGATGCGATGCCAGACACCGGCATCATCGGCTGTGTGGTGGGAGAGACATGTGGCTACGAACTCGGAGAGTTCCTGAAGGCCCCCGGCGCCCGGCCCCAGTCGAACGCCGGCGCCACCTTGGCTCTTTCGGACGACGGCCGAATCCTTGCCGTGGGCGCGCCAAACGACCCGAGCGGTGCGTCGGGGACCGAGTGCGACGGAATCGGTCCGTGCGCCGCTTCGGTCGCTCAGTGGGCGTTCCGCGGGAGCGTGCAGATTTGGGTGCGGCACGACGCCACCTGGCAGCGGGGGACGTTCGTCAAAGCGCCGGAGTCGGCCGACCGTGACTTCTTCGGAGTCGAGATCGCGCTCTCGGGCGACGGCCGGACGCTGGCGGTTGGGACGCTCGACGAATCGTCGCCCGGCGTGGTGCACGTCTACTCCGGCGACAGCACAGGAACCTTCACGTTTGTGGAGTCGCTCCGGGCACCGACCGGTGGAGCGGTGGACCACTTCGCGAGCTCGCTTGCGCTCTCCTTCGACGGCAGCGTTCTCGCCGTGGGGGCTTGGGGCGAGGACTCTTCGACGGCAGGGACCAGCTGCAATGGAGAACCGGGGTGCGTCGATGACACCCTCCAGAACAGCGGGGCGGTGCACGTCTTCGAGCGTGATGGGAGCTGGGCCTATCGCGCCTACCTGAAGGCGTCCAATCCCGGCGAGGACGACGCATTCGGCACCGGATTGGCCGTCTCCCACGATGGTCGGCGGCTGGTGGTCGGCGCCCCGGTCGAGCAAAGCACCACCCGAGGCACCGAGTGCGACGGCGGCGCGTGCACAAACGATGACGGGATCGCGGTCGGAGCGCTCTACGTCTTCGAACGCGATGCGACGGGCTGGACCCAGGAGGCGTACCTCAAGCCAGACTTTCCCCTTCAGGGCGAATCCCTCGGTCAATCTCTCACGATGGCGCGCGACGGATCCTTCATCGTCGCGTCGTCGCCCTGGGTGGGAGCCTATGCGGGGACGGTGACCGTGTTCGAAGAAACGGAGGACCGGTGGCAGCAAGCGTCGCAGCTCGGTCGCGCTGGATTGATCGGGTTTGGCTCAGGCACGGTGGTCACGGACGATGGCTCGACCCTCG
>JBCCZL010000449.1:0-8456 GCA_039187775.1 Myxococcota bacterium | reverse complement strand
GGAAGACCGTGCGCTCGTCCCCCGCGTGATCCGTCATCTTGCCGAAACCTTCTTCGAGGCGGGCGCGAAGGAGGTCTACCTCCCGGTGCTCGGGCTTCGCGCTCAGACCCCGGATGCGCTGCGCCAGCTCGACCTCGAGCATGTACCCGCCCGCCGCATTGAATGCGCGTCCCAGCACCCGATGGGGAGCTGTCGGATGGGCACCGACCGAAGCCCGAGCACCGGGAGGTAGACCTCCTTCGCGCCCGCCTCGAAGAAGGTTTCGGCAAGATGACGGATCACGCGGGGGACGAGCGCACGGTCTTCCTTGCTCATCCGATAGGTCACCACCGGCTCGCGGCCTACGCCCCGCCGGACGGTGCCGCCGCCCTGATCGTGAATGACCCCTCCGAACATCGCGAGGTGAGGAATGTGTTTGGCGTTGTCGGTGTGCTCGACCCCCACACCGGGCATGGTGGCGCCAAGGACGCCGGCGGGAACGAAGAGGGCCATCAGGCTGATGCGCTCGTCTTCGTAGTGATCGGTCCACGCGCTTTGGAGTGCACCCTTCCAACCCTCGACCTTTTCTTCGAAGCGGGCGAGCACGCGAAAGCCTGGATGAAGGGTCATGTCGTCGCCCACCGGCGAGCGTCGGCCAATCCCGCTCCGCTTCAGGATCTGCGGGGAGTGCCACGCTCCCGCCGCGAGGATGACCTGCCGCGCGTGGACCCGGAGTCGAGACTTGGCTTTTCCGCCACGTCCGTTAAGGATGTGCCCGCTCACCCCGACCGCACGGCGACCCTTGGTCTCGATTCGCTCGACGAGGCAGTGCGACCAGACCTCGGCGCCTTCGGCCACCGCGCGGGGCAGATAGCTCAGGTCAACGCTCAGCTTCGCCTCTTCGGGGCAACCGAAGTTGCACCGACCGCAACCGCCGCATCCTTTGGTGTTGCGGCGCATTGGCTTCATCTCGATGCCTCGGCGCTGTGCGCCCCGAATGAACAGGTTCGTGGAGTGCGACCGCATCTCGGCCGGCACCTCTTCGACGTGAATCGCCTTCTCGACGTGCTCGAAGTAGGGCTCCATTTCGCGCTGAGAGTACGCGGAGAGGCCGCGTTCGCTCCATTCGGCCATCACCTTGTCGGGGATTCGAAAACACACCCCACCGGTGAGCATCGACGAGCCACCGACCACGCGACCCATGGTCACGTTGACGGCTGGGGTATCGCCCATGCCCACCGCGAGCGAGAGCGCGCCGTCGCGCCACACGTGGCGAAGGGACTCGCTCGGACGCATCGCGCCGTGCTGCGCCGCGTCCACCCGTGGGCCCTCTTCGAGCACCACTACCCGACGACCGGCCTTCGCGAGTTCGGTCGCTACCACCGCGCCGCCCGCTCCCGAGCCCACCACGACGACGTCGCAGTCGAGGACGAGCTCACGACGAAGATCGCGGGCGCTGAAGTAGCCGCCTGTCATTCTGCGGCCTCCCGCTGTGCTTCCGAGTGCATGCAGCGGCCGTCGTGCTCGACGGCGCTCGCCGCGTCGGGGTGTTCGTAATAGAGAATGCACAGGATCGCCTTTGCCCCGAAGATCGCGAGGCCGAGCGGGCTTTTCTCCATCGCTTCGAGGGCTTCGACGCGGGCTTCGAGGGACAGGGCCCGGAACGGTGGTCGGCGCCCGATCAGGGTCGGTGCCATCGACGAAATCCCAAACAAGCAGAGTTCGTAGATGCTCCGGGCGCGAGGACCGGCTTGGCGGAGCCAGTCGTCGAGGTCGTCGCAGAGCCAGTCCAAACGCTCTTTGGGTGGCGGGCCCTCTCGGGTGGTGAAGAGGGTTTCGGCGAGTGCGCGGGACGCGGCGCGTGAACGGCGGCTCAACCCCCCGTTTCCGAGGACTCGATCTTCGATGAAGAGCCGAGCGGGGCCAGTCATCGCGGGAGGATGCCATTGGTGCACGGCTTTTCCCAGCGAACCCGAACCGGATCCTTGGCTGGTTCGCTCCCGAACGCCCACGCATGGCCCGAATCGAACGGTAAACCCGAGGGAAGCGTGGCTGCGAGGTCCCCCCGCGAAGAGCGTGGCCGCGGGTGGCGCCCGAAGGTACGGTCCTTCCGTGAGTTCAACCACCCGTCCCCTCGCCGCGCTCCGCGCCCTCATCGATGCCGTGGACCGCGACGTGCTCCAGCTGCTTTCTCGCCGCATGGCGCTCGTCGGCGAGGTGGCGAGCTTCAAACGCGAGAATGCGGTCCGGATTCGCGATCTGGAACGCGAGCGAGAAGTCCTCCTCGAGCGGCGCACCCACGCCGAGCGACTCGGGCTCCCGATCGGTTCGATCGAGAGCGTGTACCGGCTTGTTCTCCTGGCGAGTCGCGACTATCAGGCCGCGCTTCGTGTCGAAGTTCCGAAGCACGTCGAGCCCAAGACCGTGGCGATCGTTGGCGGCCACGGCGGCATGGGCCGACGAATGGCCGAGCTCTTTGCCGACCTCGGCCACGCGGTAATGATCGCAGACCTCGAGACCCGGCTCACTCCGGTCGAAGCGGCGGCCGCCGCCGATGTGGTGGTCATCTCGGTGCCGATCGAATCCACCGCCGAAGTGATTCGAAACATCGGCCCTCACGTGCGAGATGATGCGCTGTTGCTCGACGTGACGAGCGTGAAAGAGGAGCCGCTTCGAGAGATGATGGCCCACTGCACGGCGAGCGTGCTCGGGACCCACCCGATGTTCGGCCCCGGCGTGCACACGTTCACCGGGCAGCGGATGGTCCTGTGCCGCGGCCGCGGCGACGCCTGGTATGACTGGGCCTACCGCACCTTTCGCGCGCGTGGTCTCACGATCACCGAGGCGGATCCCGAGGAGCACGATCGAGCGATGGCGGTGGTTCAGGTCCTGAACCATTTTCACACGCAGGTCCTCGGGCTCACCCTCGACCGGCTGGACGTCGATGTCGACCGCACCCTCGACTTTACCTCGCCGGCCTATCTCCTCGAGATGTACGTGACCGCTCGACACTTTGCGCAGTCGCCGGATCTCTATGGGTCGATCGAGATGCGCAATCCGCGAACCGCGGAGGTGACCGAAGCGTTCGTCGAGGCGGCGAAGGAGCTCAAGGAACTCCTCGACGAAAAGGACCGTCCCAAGTTCCGAAAGCGCTTTCTCGATGTTCGGCGGCGCTTCGGGGACTTTACGGAGGAAGCGCTCGAGCAATCCCGCTTCCTCATCGACCGACTCGTCGAGCTCACCGCAGGAAGAGCCAGCGCGCCCCGCGGTGGCTAGCCCGGCTAGGGACTATTCGTACCAGATCGGAATCTGCTGCTCGACGAGATACGGTTCGGGCTCTTCTTCTTCGTCTGCTGCTTCGAACTGAAGGTCGATGCTGAACTGGATCGTCGCCCATTCGGGCGTACCGGGAAGCTCCTTCGGGAGCTCGAGGGCGTACACGTCTCCGGGCTGCATCACCTTGTCCGCAAAGGCCTCGTCGAAGTGGTAGTAGTCGCCGTTGAGGTTGAGGACAGGCGAGTGGAGGGGGGTCGTCACTTCCAGGTCGTTGCTGATCTCCATGTAGAGGTACCCGCGTTGTGAACCTTCGCTCCAGATGACTCCGCACAGGGGGCACGGATCGCTTCCCGGTTGGGACGATACGAGCTGCGGCCACAGCGCGGTGGTTTCCAGGTTGATGTCGGGGCACGGATTGGGCCCCAGCGTGGGGCTATCGGTCCACACCGCACCCGGGCACTTCGAGGTCCACACTCGGCTCCAGTCGCCGGTCGGCGTTAGGAGAGCGGGCGTCGGGAGGGTGTCCGGTTGGACCGTTGCCCCTCCGCCCGCGGGCACCGTCGCGCAGTTCGGCATCTGGCTGCAGCCGGGGCCGCAGAGTGGAGCCATCGCTTCCGACGCGGTATTGCAGATGGAGAGCCGACGGGTCCTGCGACAGGTTCCATGGCAAAGCTCCGCGACCCTTCGGTCCAGTCGCCCGCTCAGCGGCGTCGCGGCGCGGTACACCAGCTCGATGACCGCCGCGGGGGTGAGGTGCGGGGCGTAGCCCCAGGCCACCGCCGCCGCCGCCGTCAGTCCGGCGGCAGAAAACGACGAGCCGCTCTGTATGGGGAGGAGCGGCGGCGTGGGTGCCGGATGCGCCGGGTGGTTGTCGACCGCGACCATGAATGCCGGAGCCACGATTTCGGTGCTCGAGTTGGGGCGGGCGGTCGTCAACGGTCGGTCGAGTGCGTCGACTCCGCTCGCCGCGTAGAGCAGAGGCGCGGCGGCGGGAGGGCTACCGCTGGGATCGCTCGAACAGTCGGTCTGCTCGGCGGCCCAACCTGCAGGAAAGAGCGGGCCTGCGTCGAGCGAGGGTCCTCCGCCGGTTCGATTGCCCGCCGCGGCGATGACCAATGCGCCCTCGCAGCTCGCTCGGTGGATGGCCGAACGTACCGCCTGGGCCGCGGAGTGGCGCACGCTCGTGGTTCCCGAATGGGGTTCGTAGTTTCCGTTCTCGTGGTAGGTGGGGTGCCAGCCGACGGAGAGATTGATGATCAGCGGCTGGCTCTTGCCACGCGACTCCCAGTCCGTCACCGCCTCTTCGATGTGCTGGGCGAGGGTCGAAAGGAGGCCGTGGTGTCCGACGGGGCCCGCCGCGGGAACGCCGCTGGCATAGTCGAGGATCTGATAGGTCTCGAACTCGGGAATGCACGCACTCGTGGTGCTGTTCCGGCCCTCGGGGCAGCTCATTTCGCGGATCGCGAGCGAAACCTGGCGGCCGTGGGTTACCGGACCCACCGTGGGTTCGATCTCGCCGGGACCGCTGTCGGGCGAAGAGTCGAGCACCGCCACCGTGACCCGCCCGGGAAGCTGCCGCGCAGGAAATGTCGGAAGCGTGCTGACCGAGTCCATCTGTCGGTGGTAGCCCTGGTGATATGCGGTGTGGATGTCGTCGTTGGCGAGGGGCACGACCGCCGGGCAATCGCGATCCAGCCAGTCCGTGGCGGGAATCGGCACGCCGGCACCGGTCCCGTCCGACGGCAGGCCGCTGAGCACCGGCGTGCCCGCGACCGGCCATCGATAGACACATGCGACGCGGCCATCGGGCGTCCGGCTTCGCCCGAGCCGGTCGGACGTCCACGGCGCGATGGCCAGAGGACAAGAAACACCGGCCTCGGGAATCCCCACCCACACCTCGTCGACGCAGTGGATTGCCGGCACGACGTGGCTTACGGCGGAGCGGACCGAGGCGATGTCGCTGGGCTCGCCCGCCGTGCATCCGGTGAGGAGAGTGAGAGTTAGGACTACGTTCAACTTCCGATTCATGTCGGCTCCCTATCGAACGACCGCGCGGTAGGCCATCCAGTCACCCGCGGGTCGCTCCTCTTGCAGTTCGATTTGGGTTTGGCGAAGAATCTCTACGGGATCGAGCGCGTCCGCCTGGGCCCAGCGGCGATGAAACGCAACCGAGAAGGCCGCCGCGTCGGCGTCCGAAACCTGGCGGCTCGGTGCGATGACGACTTCCGAACCCGCCATGACGAACGCCCGCGCAAGGCTAAGGCCGGACCGGCCGGACCGCGCGGCCTCACAGGCCGAGAGCACGACAACCGCTGGCACCGCGGGGAGTGCCAAGACGTCGGGCACCTCGAGCGCGTCGTGGTCTCCGAGCGGAAGTGCGCTCTGCCAGGTTTGTTCCGCGTCGAAACGGCCGTGGCCGGCAAAGTGCAAAAGATCGACTTCGCTCAGAGACGTGGTCATTGCTCTAAGGGTCACTGCGTCCCCAAGAAGCAGCGTGGGCTGGCGGTCGCGATAGACCGTGGCGACCTGCTCCCCCTCCCGTCGTGCAGAGCGCAGGTCGCCCGTGGGGTCGGCGACCACGAGGACCCGTGTGGGTGAGTGCGAACGCGCCGACGCCGAGGCCAACGGGTAGCTGACGGTGAACTGGTGACCGAGGGGGCGACCGCCGAAGGGGAGGGCATGAAAGTCGACCGAACTCAGCGCGCCGACGGCGACGATGCGAAGCCCGGACCCGGTGGATAGTCGGCCCTCGAAGGGCTGCACGAGGTCGCGCGATAGGTTGGCGGGTGACGCCGAGTCGAGCGCCTCGACCGACAGCGCATCGAGGGACCTCACCGTGACGTCGTTGTCGGTCGCCAAGAAGCCGAGCCAACCATCGTCCGTTGGAACGTAGACCAAGGTGGGGGTTGAAAACTCCAGGGGCGGAGTTTCAGATGTTCCAAGCAGCGTCATCGCCTCGTCGAGGAGAGCGTCGAGCAACGCGTTGTCGCGTCGGGTTTGCGCCTCCCACGCGGCGAGTTCCTCGGCGGGGACCGTCCATGCGTTCGCTGCATGGGCGGAGGCTCCTTCGCGCGTCTCCCAGTAGCGGGCGACGAGCTTCTGCCAACGCTCCCGACTCGCGGCCGACAGCGCCTCGAGGCGGCTCGGTACCTCGTGGCGCCGAAGGGTGCGCGCGTACCCCGCCCAGGCGACGTCGAGGGCTTCGCGCGAACGGCCGTCCTCGACCAGCAAACGAACGAGACGCCGCGTGGCTTCGTCCCAGCGTGCCAGGGAAAGGCGCGGCTCATCATCGATGGCGAGGTGGGCGAGAAAACCCTCGAGGGCAACCGACGCGTGCCTCAGTTCGGCGATCGCGCCATCGGTGTCGCCCGCGTACTCAAGGGTTCGGGCAAGCCCGAGTCGAGCCTTCCACACGTGGGCGGGAACGAGCGCTGGCTCGGAGCGGGCGAGAAGCTCGCGATAGTGGCGGGCTGCCGCTTCGGGCTGACCCTCGGAGAGGGCAAGCCGACCGAGAATCTCGAGTCGCCAGGCCGCGACTTCGCGCCTGCCCGATGGGTCCGACGCGCGCTCCACGTGGCTTCGCGCGGCGGAGTAGTCGCCCCGATGAAGATCCAGGAGGGCGAGGTTGAGCTCGACATTCGCGATGACGTCCGGTTGACGGCAGTCGGAATAGGCCCCCATCGCCCGCTCGAAATGCTCCCGTGCGGTCGAGGCAGAGCGCGTGGAGGAGGTAGAGCGTGTGGGGGCAGAGCGCGTGGGGGCACGTGCGGTTACGTCGAGGAGGAGGGCCCAGCCCACATCGTTGTGGTAGTCGCCTCGCACACAGGCGGAGGCCGCATCGACGTTGCCCCGAAGCGACTCGAGGCGAGCGAGCGCTTCGGAAAACCGCCCGAGCGACTGAAGCCGGAGGGCATCGGCCTGAACGATCATTCGAACCAGTGCATCGGCGCCGAGCTGCTCGGCCGCGGCCTCCGCGGTGCGAAACGCTTGGGCAGCCGACCGAACATCCCCCACCTCGAGCGCGATCCGGCCGAAGTGGTAGCGGAGTCGGGCGCGGCCCTCCGGGTAATGCTCGGCCTTTTCTTCCGCTTGCTGCAGGAGAGTTCGCGCTTGGTCAAAATCCCAGAGCTTGCTTCGGGCGATGAACGAGGCGACGATTTCGTCGTTCACCGCCAGCGATCCGAGGCCTGCTGCGTCGAGGAGTTCCGCCGAGCGTTCGAGCTGCTCCCTTGCCGCGACGTGCTCGCCGCGCGAAAGCGTGACGCGGGCCCGAAGGCTCGCGATGTGGGCACGCTCGGCCGGAGTGGTGGGCGATTGCTCGAGGACCGCAAGCGCTTCTTCGGCCTCGTCGAGAGCTCCGCTGCCCCGGAGCCGTCTCGCCTCCTGAAGGAGCGACGGCTCGGACGGAAGGGCCTCGAGGGCGAACTCCCGGCGGCATGTTGGTCCCCCGCCGGTCGCGTCGATCCTCAGTTTCGATCCGTTTGCGTGGAGCGTGAGGAGGTGACCATTCGCAACCTCGCGGCGGTCAAACGTCTGCCCGGCTCCGTCGACGAGGACTTCGAATTCGGCGTCCATCGGCGCTTCGACAAAGAGTCGAAGCTCGTTTCCGCCGGGACTGAGGAGGCAGGTGCCGTCGTCGCGAATGGCCCCGCAGCCCGCCAGTTCCACCGTCAGCGGGGCCACCGGATCCTCATGGCTGCAGCTGATCACAAGGACCCATACGAGCAGCGAGGCCCGCCGAGGGACGAAGGCCCTACGCCGCAAGTTCATGGCGAAAGCCTCACGGCGACTCCCTCACGAGGAGTAGCTCGAAGCGGAGCGCCTCCGTGGACTCGTCGTCGATGGTGCTCTGAAGCGATTCCGGAGAGCGGCTGCCGAGGGACGGATCCGAACTCACGACCACCGTCGCGGCGATTCGACCGAAGGCTTCGGGGAAGAGCTCGCCCGCCGGACCACGCAGTCGAAACGCGCCTCCAGGAGCCTCGTCGAAGGTTCCTTCGATCCGTCGAACCCGGCCGGCAGGGTCTTCGAATACCGCCTCGATGTGGACGGGCCGATCGGTGCCTTGGTCCGGCCGGACCACAACTTCCAGGGTGGTCTCAGGGTAGAAACGTGTTCCGGATGAGGGCTCGGCTCGGATTTCCTGGGCGCCGCCGGAAAGGCTCAAGGCGTAGTCGGGGATCGGCGCGGCGGGGCGGGGT